>JBHEOS010000036.1:0-21174 GCA_046260695.1 Gammaproteobacteria bacterium | reverse complement strand
ACGCAGAGTTGCGCGTTCCGGCGCAGCGAACAGTTACCGAACTTTGCGCATGGACCACTAGCTCAGGGCGAACGGGAAACTTGTTAAGTGTTCCCCTAAGATTCCAGCTTCCGCCACAGGCACGGGCCACCGGCGGCGGCGTCGAGCTGGTCCAGGCGCGCGGCGTGCGCAGCATTCTCCGCTGCATCGGCGCGTAGCACACGCAGGCGCGGCCGATCCGGGGGTAGACGGCGGATATGCCCGGCAGCTTGCAGCCCACCCTCGGACGGCGCCCCCTCCAAGGACAGGCTCACCTGGCCGCCGGTCATGGCCAGGTACACCTCCGCCAGAATCTCCGCATCCAACAGCGCGCCGTGCAGGTCACGGCGGGAATTGTCGACGGCGTAGCGCTTGCAGAGGGCGTCCAGGCTGTTCTTCTGGCCGGGGTGGAGCCGGCGCGCCAGGGCCAGGGTGTCGAGCACCGCGCAAGCCGCTTCCAATGGCCCGTAGCCGTCTCCCAGCCGACGCAGCTCGTGGTTCAGAAAGCTCATGTCGAAGGGCGCGTTGTGGATGATCAGCTCAGCGCCGCGAACAAACACCAGAAAATCCTCGACCACATCGGCAAAACGCGGTTTATCGGCCAGGAAATCGTTGGTGATGCCGTGCACATCCACTGCGCCCGCGTCGATGGCGCGGTCGGGCTGGAGATATTGGTGGAAACGCCGTCCAGTGGGGCGGCGCCCGTCCAGCTCGACACAACCGATCTCGATGATCCGGTGCCCCTCGGCGGGTTCCAACCCGGTGGTTTCAGTATCCAAGACGACCTGTCGCATTGCGGGTTCCCCTCCGGCCTCAGCGTTTGCCCAGCAGCTCATCGATGGCCCGATTGGCCAGTCGATCGGCACGTTCGTTTTCCAGATGGCCGGTATGCCCGCGCACCCAATGCCAGTCGATCTGGTGCGGCGCGGCCAAGCGGTCGAGTTCTTGCCACAGATCCGCATTCTTGACCGGCGTGCGCGCAGCGGTCTTCCACTGCTTGCGCTTCCAGCCGGCCAGCCACTCGGTGATGCCCTGCTGCACATATTTGGAATCGGTGGTCAGCGCCACGGTGCAGGGCCGCTTCAGCGCGGCCAGGGCATTGATCGCCGCCAGCAATTCCATGCGGTTGTTGGTGGTCAATGCCTCGGCGCCGTAGAGCTCTCTCTCGGTGCCGTTGAAACGCAGGAGTGCGCCCCACCCGCCCGGCCCGGGATTTCCACGGCAGGCCCCGTCGGTGAAGATCTCGACCCGCTCCGGACTCATACCCCGCCACCCGGCCCGCTGCGCTGGCTCGGCTCGATCAGTCCGCCCGCCACCAGGCCGCGACGTGGGCGCCAGCGCGGGCGCAGCGGGGTCAGGCCCACGACCCGTTTGCGGGCCAGTAACTGGTAACCGGCCGCCGGCACCGGCCAGCCCCGCTGTGCCAAGCGCTCCAAAAACGCCAGCCGCGGGGTCGCGGCCAGACGCTGCACGGGGGGACGGAACAAAAGCGGCCGGCAGTCCAACGTATCGAAGCCCAACAGGGCCAGCCAATCGCGCAGCCGGGTCTGACCGATGAATCGCCCCATGAACGGCATGCGTCGGCAGCGGTCCTGCAGCAGGCGCCTCAGCCCCCACAACCCATAGGGGTTGAACGCCAGGATCAGCACATGCCCCTCGGGTATTAAACAACGATCCACTTCTCTTAAAACTTCATGCGGTTGCGGAACAAACTCGAGAATGTGCGGCAGGATGATCGCATCCAGGCTGTCGCCGATCACCGGCAGCCGCTGCGGCTGTCCGACCAGCCCGGCATCCGCCCGCCAGCGGCTGGGCATCACCAGCCGGTGAGGAATCCGGCAGGCCTCCAGGGGCGATCCCTGCCAGGGGGGTGCGACCAACATCAAGTGATATCCGAACAGGGTCGCTAAGGCTTCACGGACGGCCGCCAGCTCGGCCTGTTCGAGTGCTTGGCCGAGCGGCGTGGCATACCAGTCGTGAAGCCGTGCCAGGTTATCGGTGGCTTGATCAGTTGTCTGCGCGGGGCGCCGGTCCATGGCCCGGGATCATACCCCATACCCGGCAACCCAGGGCAGCCGCGGTTGACCCCTATTGGCCCGGCTGTCAGCATGCGCAGCCTCTCAACGGAATTTGGACACTGAATGCGATGACGGCGGTGACGAACAACCCCGGTCTGGGCCTCACGGTTCTGCTTGTGGCCGCCCTGTCGGGCTGCGGCCAGCCGGCGGTGCGCCAATACACGACGCAGATGTTCACGCAGCCGTCCCCCGCAGACCCGGCTGAGCCGGTAGAGCGCAGCCAGGCGCTGGGCGTCCTCGAAGCTGAAATCCTGCCCGAAGCAGATCACGCCCACGCACTCGAACGCCTGCGCGCGGGCTTCCAACTGCCCGAGGCACGCAACCCACGCCTGGACCGTCAGATCGCCAGCTACCAGCGCAGTGCCCACTCCCTGCACCGCAACCTGGAGCAGGCCGAACCGTTTCTGGGCTGGATACTCGATCAGATCGAAGCCCGCGGCCTGCCCGCGGAACTGGCCTTGCTGCCGGTCATCGAAAGTGGCTATCAGCCGCTGGCCTATTCGTCGCAGCATGCCTCGGGCCTGTGGCAGTTCATGCCCGCCACCGGCAACCACTTCGGTCTGAAACAGACTTGGTGGTACGACGGCCGCCGTGACGTGGCCGCCTCGACCCGGGCCGCCCTGGACTACCTGACCTATCTGCGCGACACCTTCAATGGCGACTGGTTGCTGGCCCTGGCGGCCTACAATGCCGGCGAGGGTACGGTGGGTCGCGCCCTGCGCCGCAACCGCGCCCGTGGCGAACCCGAGGATTACTGGCATCTGGATCTGCCCAGGGAGACGCTGGCCTATGTGCCCAAGCTGCTGGCCCTGCGTGACATCGTCGCCACCTCCGGGCATTACGGGATCAAGCTGCCGGAACTCGACGCCGCCCCGCGCATCGCCCTGGTCGAGACCGCCGGGCAGATCGACCTCGGCCTGGCGGCGGATCTGGCTGGCATCTCGGTGGCGGAGGTGCAGCGCCTGAACCCCGGGCTTAACCGCGGCGCCACCGGCCCCGACGGCCCCCACCGGCTGCTGATCCCCATCGAGGCCACGGAGCACTTCGCCGCCCACATCGCCGCCCTACCCCCGGATGAACGCGCCCGTTTCAAACGTCATCAGATCGCCCGCGGCGAGACCCTGAGCGGCATCGCCAAGCGCTACCAGACCAGCGAATCCCTGCTGCGTCAGGCCAACAACCTGTCCGGACACCTGATCAGGCCTGGCAGCAGCCTGCTGATCCCGATCACCCGCCAGCCGCTCGCCACCGCCCGTATCCAGGCCTTGCAACAGACACAGCACCAGGCCACCGCGAACGCGCCGCAGGTCAGCACCCACCAGGTGCGCGCCGGCGACAGCCTGTGGAAAATCGCCCAGCGCAACGATCTGACAGTGGCCCAGCTCGCGCGCGCCAATGGCATCAGCGCCAACGCCCCGCTGCGCCCCGGTCAGCGGCTGGTCGTGAGCCGCGCCGCGACAGCCAGGACCGCGCCAAGCCAGCCCCCGGGACGGCAGTCACTGCAATACACCGTCCAGCGCGGCGACTCGCTGTTTGTGATCTCGCGCCGCTACCGGGTCACGGTCGGCGACCTGCGCCAGTGGAACAACCTCGCCAAAAACGCTTACCTGCAACCGGGTCAGCAGCTGACCCTGTTCGTGGACCGCGCCAAGCTCGCCGACGGCCGCGACGGCTGAAACCCTCCGATGGCATAATGACCGCCGCCCGCCGGGTCGCGGCGGGCGCGCGTTTCGGGTCATGAGGGAATCCCACCGATGGTACATAGCGCGGCCGACCGGCTGATCGATCCCGGCCTTTCGCCGATCGAGCGGGAACAGTTCCAGCGCGACGGTTTTCTGATCCTGCGCGGCTTCAGTGACGCGGAACAGATCGCGGTGCTGCGCGGCATCGCCGAGGATCAGCTCCAGCGCGAGACCGCCCCCCTGGAATACGAAGCTGACCTGCACTACCCCGGTGCGCCGCCCTCGCGCAGCGCCCAAGGCGGCCGTACCGTGCGCCGCCTGCTCCAGGCTCAGGGCCGGCACCCGGCGTTCACCCACTGGCTCACGCAACCGGCCCTGTTGATCCGCCTGCACCAGCTGCTCGGCCCCGAGGTGCGGATGCCGCTGGCGCATCACAACTGCATCATGACCAAGCAGCCGCGCTACAGCAGCGACACCGGCTGGCACCAGGACATCCGCTACTGGCATTTTCAGCGGCCCGAGCTGATCAACGCCTGGCTGGCGCTGGGCCCGGAACGCGAACGCAACGGCTGCCTGCGCATCATCCCCGGCTCGCACCGGCTGGACCTGGCGCGGGAACGCTTCGACGAGGCCTGGTTTTTCCGCGAAGATCGGCCGGAGAACCAGGCCCTGCTGGCCCAATCCGTCGACGCCGAACTCGCCGCCGGCGATCTGCTGCTGTTCCATGCCCGCAGCCTGCACGCCGCCTCGCGCAACTTCACCGATCAGACGAAATTCTCGGCGGTATTCACCTTCCGTCCCGGCGACAACCCCCCGCTACCCGGTACACGCTCGGCGACACTGCCGGAATTGACATTGCCTTAAGGAAGTTGAGTAAGTCCGTTCGTGGTGGACCTGTCGAACACCAACGGACGAATCGCCATCAATATCCCGGCATTTCCCGTTTGCCCCCTTCGACGGGCTCAGGGCGAACGGGAGACTTATTCAACTTCTTTAACCTGGACAGCACCGGGCCCGCGCCCGGAAATCTCAAGCGCGATACACCGCCATCGCCGCACCGACGGCGACCCCGGTCTGGATCGGCGCCTTCAAATCGCCGAGCACCGCGTCCAGCGCACCCAGGCAGCAGAGTACGTTGCGTTGGCTGGCGGCATGGCCCATCAGGCCAATGCGCCAGATCTTGCCGGCCATAGCCCCGAGGCCGGCACCGATCTCCAGGCTGTATTCGTTCAACAGCCGCGCACGCACGGCGGCCTCGTCCACGCCGCCGGGTACGCTGATGGCATTGAGCTGCGGCAGCCGCGCCGCAGGCTCGACCACGAAGCGCAGGCCCATCGCCTCGATGCCGGCGCGCAGCGCTTCATGATGGCGGCGGTGGCGCGCCCAGGCGTTCTCGACGCCCTCCTCCTGGAGGATCAGCAGCGCCTCGTGCAGCCCATACAGCGCATTGACCGGCGCGGTGTGGTGGTAAGTACGCTTGCCGTCGCCGGCCCAGTAACCCAGCACCAGCGTCAGATCCAGGAACCAGCTCTGCACCCGGGTCTTGCGCGCCTTGACGCGCGCCAGCGCGCGCTCGCTGAAGGTCACCGGCGACAGTCCGGGCACACAGGACAGGCACTTCTGGGTGCCGGAATACACGGCATCCAGACCCCAGGCATCGACCTGCAACGGCGTACCGCCCAGCGAGGTCACGGCGTCGACAATCGTCAGGCAGTCGTGACGCCGCGCGAGTGCGGCCAGCGTCTCGGCATCGGACTGCGCGCCGGTGGAGGTCTCCGCATGCACAAACGCGAGCAGGCTCGCCTCCGGGTGTGCCTTGAGCGCGTCCTCGACCTTGTTCGGATCGACCGCCGCGCCCCAGGCATCCTCGACCATCACGGCCGTGCCGCCGCAGCGCTCGACGTTTTCTTTCATGCGTCCGCCGAACACGCCGTTTTGACAGATCACGACCGTATCGCCGGGCTCGACCAGGTTCACGAAGGCGGTCTCCATACCCGCCGAGCCCGGCGCCGACACCGGCATGGTCAGGGCATTGCGGGTCAGGAAGGCAGCGCGCAGCAGCACCTTGAGTTCGTCCATCATCGCCACGAACAGCGGATCGAGGTGGCCGATGGTCGGCCGGCCCAGGGCCTCCAGGACACGCGGGTGGACATCGGAGGGACCCGGCCCCATCAGGGTCCGTTGCGGGGGATGGAAGGCGGTAATGGTCATGGTGTCCTCTTCTATGATCTAGGGGGCCGACGGCCGAAAAGCGGCAGTTTAACAAGCTTTTCGCACCCGGCGCGGCTCAGGGCCCGGTTTGACGCCGATTCAGGCGACGCCTACCTTCTAATTGCAGGGACAAGCCACCCCGACAAAGAACCCGCCGCATGTCCGAATCACACAGCACCGAACAGGCGCCACCCGCCGGGGTAGAGGATGCGGCGCGCAACGCCCAGCTGTTCAGGACTATCGCCGCCGTCCATGCTGCGCTGATGGCCGACCTGGACGAACCGGCCCTGATGCAGCACCTCTGCGACGTGCTGGTGGAAGGCGCGCATTTCCGCATGGCCTGGATTGGCCTGATCGAGCCGGGCGGCGTACAGGTGCGACCGGCGGCCGTGGCCGGCTTCCAGGACGGCTATCTCACCCGGATCGATATCCGCTGTGACGACTCGCCCCAGGGGCAGGGCCCGACGGGGACCGCCATCCGTCACGGACGGAGCGTGATCAACAAAGACACCGATACCAACCCGCAATTCGCGCCTTGGCGCATGCGCGCCCACCGTCTGGGCTATCGCTCCTCGGCGGCGACCCCGATCTGGGTCAACAGCCGCTGCATCGGCACACTGAACCTCTACAGCGACAAGCCCCACGCCTTCGGCCCCGACGAGGTCACACTGCTGGAGAAACTCGCCGCCGACCTGGGCGCGGTGCTGGCACGGCGCGCCACCGAAACCGCGTTGCGAGCGAGCGAAGCGCGTCACCGGCACATCGCCAGCGTGACCTCGGACCTGCTCTACGCCTATATGCACAACCTGCGCGGCGGTCTCGTGCTCGAATGGCTGACCGGCAATGTCGAATGCGTGTTCGGCTACAGCAGCCAAGAAATCCTCGGCTGTGGTGGCTGGCGCTGTTTCGTACATCCCGAGGATCTGGATCTGTTCGACCGCAACGTCGCCCGCCTGAAACCCGGCCAGGCCAGCGACTGTGAGCTACGAATCATTGCCAAGGGCGGCGGCGTCCGCTACCTGCATGCCTACTCCAAGGCGGTCGCCGAGGCCGGTCAGCGCGGGTCCGGTGTGTGTCATCGCATCTACGGGGCCTGCCAGGACGTCACCGTGCGCAGGGCGGCCGAGGAACGTATCGCATTCCTGGCACACCACGACGCACTCACCGGCCTGCCGAATCGCATCCTGCTGCAAGACCGCTTCGAGCAGGCCCTGGCCTTCGCCGAGCGCGCGCAGAGCCACGTCGCTGTGCTGTTCGTGGATCTGGATAATTTCAAGGCCGTCAACGACAGCCTCGGCCATGCAGCGGGTGATCAGTTGCTGCAGGCAATCGTGACGCGCTTGATCATCACCTTGCGCGACACGGATACGGCGAGCCGCCAGGGCGGCGACGAGTTCATCCTGCTGCTCAACGAAATACCCAACAGCAAGGCCGTGGAACGCATCGCCGCCACTTTGCTCGAACGGCTGTCCGCAGCCTTGGAGATCGACGGCCATATCCTCAAGCCCTCGTGCAGCATCGGCATCAGCCTCTACCCGGAAGATGGACGCGATTTCGACAGCCTGCTACAGCGGGCAGACATGGCCATGTACAAGGCCAAGGAGGCAGGGCGCAACACCTACCGATTCTTTGATGCCGCGATGAATCTGCGCGCCAAGGAATACCTGCTGCTGTTACACCGCCTGCAACAGGCCCTGGAAAACGGCGAGTTCAGCCTGCACTACCAACCGCAGTGGGATATCGAGCGCGGCACCGTGATCGGCGTCGAGGCGTTGTTGCGCTGGCACAGCCCGGGGTTGGGCGAGATACCGCCCGAACGCTTCATCCCGATCGCCGAAGGCAGCGGACTGATCATCCCCCTCGGCGACTGGGTCGTGCGCGAAGCCTGCCATCAACTGGGCCGCTGGCGGGCGGCGGGCCTTACCGACCTCAGCCTGTCGGTCAATCTGTCGGCCGTACAATTCCGACGCGCGACACTGCTGACATCGGTCGTCGCTGCCCTCGACGACAGCGGCCTACCCGCCCAACTGCTGATGTTGGAACTGACTGAATCCAGCCTGCTTCAGGACGTCGACAACAGCCTGCACACGGTGGGTGACCTCAAGGCGCTCGGCGTGGGCCTGGCCATCGACGATTTCGGCACCGGGTATTCGTCGCTGAGCTACCTCAAACGCCTGGCGGTGGACAAGCTCAAGATCGATCAGTCCTTCGTGCGCGATATCGGCGCCGACCCGGACGACACCGCAATCGTGCGCGCGATCATCCAGCTCGCCCGCAGCCTGCATCTGGGGATCATTGCCGAGGGCGTGGAGACGCCGGAGCAGCTGGCATTCCTGCGCCGGGAAGGGTGTCATGAAATCCAGGGTTATCTCACCGGCCGCCCGCTGCCCGCCACGGCGCTGGAAGACCTGCTCCGAACGCCCGCGCGCATACCCTGGCAGTGAGCATCAAACAACAAGGACCGCATTGCGCGGCCCTTAATTTTGACTGGGCTGAAAAATTTGGCGTCCCCTAGGGGAGTCGAACCCCTGTCGCCGCCGTGAAAGGGCGGTGTCCTAGGCCTCTAGACGAAGGGGACGAAGGACCAAAATCTTGCTTGGCCGGCATTGCGCTCAGATAACCGCGATGCCCGGAGTCGTGCTGCCAAAACCGGTGGCACTGGAACAAAAAACGTCAGCCCCGCCCGGCGTTATAGGCGGTGACTACGCCGTCAATCCATGAAATTTGGTGGAGCTAGTCGGGATCGAACCGACGACCTCTTGCATGCCATGCAAGCGCTCTCCCAGCTGAGCTATAGCCCCAAATCGCGGAGCGCGAACTGTACGCCACGGGCGCTTTGACTGTCAACCATCAGCCAGTGGGCGGGAAGCGCCCAAGAAGTGCACAGCCGCCATACCCGCTCATGGCCCCGCCCTAAGGCCGGATCAGTCACCGCGCTCGCCACTCGGCGCGGCCGTGTCGTGCATCGAACCTGAGTACGCCAACCGCAACTGCGCGAACATCCCGAGTTGCCGCTGCACGCGGTCATTGATGCTGCGCGACGGGTATTCGCCGTTACGGCGCGCGCGGCCGGCGGGCTTCCCGCTCAACAACTGCATGGCGCTGTCGACCGTGTCGACCGCGAACACCTGGAACCGCCCGGCGCGCGCCGCCTCCACCAAGTCCTTGCGTAGCATCAGGTGTTGCACATTGGCCGCGGGGATGATCGCGCCTTGATTGAGTGTCAGTCCACGCTGGACGCAGATGCCGAAGAAACCCTCGATCTTTTCGTTGATGCCACCGACGGCCTGCACCCGGCCATGCTGATCCACGGAACCGGTAACTATCCCCCAACCGACGGGTTTTTCCTGCCCCCTGCGGTCAACCGGCATGGCCGGCATCCCCAGGCAACCCGGCCGGGATCGACTATTCTCTAAACAGGCTGGCGGCCCGTGTTCGCAGTCGGGGTGGCTGCGCAAGACCTTCCGGCCGACTGGTCACGCATGCGCGCAAACGAACGGATGCTGAAGGATATCGAGCGGGAGCTGGGCTATACGCGCCGGCTCCTCGGGATCGATGCGTTGAGCGAACCTGTTCGCCAGGCGCTGCTCGACGTGCCGCGGCACGCCTTCGTTCCGGATGCGCTCCAGGAGGCCGCCTACGACAACGGCGCGTTGCCGATCGGTGAAGGCCAGACCATCTCCCAGCCGTACATCGTCGCGATCATGACCGAGCTGCTGGCCCTCAAACCAGAACACCAGGTGCTGGAGATCGGCACCGGCTCCGGCTATCAGACGGCGATCCTGGCGCGACTGGTCAGGCAGGTCTACAGCATCGAGATCGTCGCCGCACTGGCCGAACAGGCCACGCAACGCCTGGAACGGCTGGGTTACACCAACATCACCACCCGCACAGGTGACGGCTACCAGGGTTGGCCGGAGGCGGCGCCGTTCGATGCCATCATCATCACGGCCGCCACAGGGGTGGTACCGCCACCGGTCGTGGAACAGCTCAGGCCTGGCGGGCGACTGATCGTCCCCCTCGATGTCGGTTTCGACCAGCAGCTCATGCTGTATCAGAAGGATGCCGACGGCCATCTCGAACAGCGCAACGTGTTGCCGGTCGCCTTCGTGCCCATGACGGGGCGGGCGCGCGCCCTGGACTCGGGGCTCGGGGCATGACGCTGCCGCCGCCGACTATCGACACGCAGGATCGGCGCACCGAGCCACCGCTCGTGCCGGCGGACCCGCCGGGCTGGGAGCATTTTGCCCACGCGGCCGACATCGGCGTGCGTGGCTACGGCCGCACACCGGACGCGGCCTTCGCCCAGGCCGCGCTGGCGATGATGGCAGTGATCTCTGATCCGCGTCGGATCGAGGCGCGTGAAATCGTCACCCTGGAATGCCGCGCCCCCGATCTGGAGCTGCTGCTCGCCGACTGGTTGAACGCGGTGATCTACAGCATGGCCACCCGCCATCTGCTGTTCTGTGCCTTCGATGTGCAGATCGCCGGTCACCACCTGCACGCCACCGCCTGGGGCGAGGTCCTGGACATGGCCCGCCACCAGCCCGCCGTCGAGATCAAGGGTGCGACCTTCACCGAACTGCGCGTCGTCCATCAGGACCCCGGCCGCTGGCTGGCGCAGTGCGTGATCGATGTCTGAGCCTGGCCTGCATGGACATTACGCGACTGCATCGGCACAGCGCCTGTGAATGGGAAATCCCGGCCCAGGGTACGATGCGCGTGCCGGCGATCCTCTACGCCTCGGAGCCTCTAATGCTGGACATGGACGACAAGGTCTATGAACAGCTGGTCAATGTGGCCGCACTGCCCGGGATCGTCAGCGCTGCCTATGCCATGCCGGACGCGCATTGGGGTTACGGCTTTCCGATCGGCGGCGTGGCCGCCTTCGAACCCCTGGCCGGTGGCGTAGTCTCCGCCGGCGGGGTGGGCTTCGATATCTCCTGCGGCGTGCGCACGCTCACCACCGACCTGGTCCGCGCCGACGTCGAGGCTATCAAGCAGCGTTTGGCCGACCTGCTGCCGCAGGCCGATCTGCGCCTGCTCTACGACGTCTCGCACAACACCAGCAAGGAGGCGACGCACCCGGTCGACGACGTGCCACGCCGTTTGTTCGTACACCGCAAGGGGGCCACCCGGGCACTTGGGCCCGGCCACCCAGATCTGCCCGAAGCCGAAGCCTTCCAGGCGCAGGGTCAGCCCGTGCTGATCGGCGGCTCCATGGGCACCGCCTCCTATGTGCTGGCCGGGTTGACCCGCAGTACCACGCAGGCATTCGCCTCGGCCTGCCACGGCGCCGGGCGCGCAATGAGTCGCCACGCCGCGAGTCGGCGCTGGAGCGGTCAGCAGGTGGTGGATGAACTCGCCGCGCGCGGCATCCTGGTCCGCAGCATCTCGCAGCGCGGGATCGCCGAAGAAGCCCCCGGCGCCTACAAGGACGTAGGCGCCGGGGTCGATGCGGCCGAACAGGCCGGTCTGGCACGCAAGGTCGCGCGCCTGGAGCCGCTGATCTGCATCAAGGGGTGAGCGTCACTCCACCTTGATGCTGCGCCGCTTGCCGGTTGAAGCTTAGGCAGTACCCGTTCCACTCTCCTGGCCACATCACTTCTCTTTGCCTCGTTCAACGACGCGTTATCGGTCTGCGATAGCGCCTGATTCAGTGTAGATGGCCCCTCGCGGCTGTTCATGCGCGTGACCGGCGGACATGCGGACGAAAAAAAACCGGGATGGGCATAGCGGCCCATCCCGGCTCTGGTCACGGCAGCTTACTGACTCTGGCTGACCATATAGGCAACGGCCGCCTTAACCTCATCGTCGCTCAGGCTGATAAAGCCCCCTTTGGGCGGCATAAAGCCAACGCTGCCCTTGAAACCTTCGATGGAGTGCTTGACCAGCACATCCATACCCTGGGCGATGCGCGGCGCCCAGTTGGCGGTATCCCCCAGCTTGGGCGCACCGGCAGCCCCAGTGGCATGACAGGCCTGACATTTGCCTTCATAAACGGTCTTGCCCTGGGCGAGGTCCATCCCCGCGGTGGCGTCTGCACCCGCGGCCGGGGCGATATCGGCAGGGGATTCATCCATGGACATAGCGGTGGTCTGGTCGATATCGCTCGCGGAATCCGTGGCCTCGGCACGGTCATCGGCCACGGAGGGCTCTCCCATCGCACCTATCGTGGTATCGGTCGGACTGCGGGTATCGGCAGCGCCTTCAGTCGCTATCTGGGGCTGTACGTTATAAGGCGCCTCGGCTTTGCTGGTGTCTTGCGCGTCGTTCTTATCACCGCAACCGGCTACGGCAAGCGCGGAGCACACAAGCGCGAGCTTGAAAATTTTCATAAGTCTATCCTCCGACACTGTTTGAAATAGGTAATTGACATCTGGATATTTCGGGACATTCCCGCAGCTACCCGCGGGGGTTCTAACGCGGGCTCGACTGTAGCGCTACCGACGCGCTGATACAACATCATTCGAGCAATTCGCCGCCCGCCGCATCAATGTACGCCAGCGCCCGATCCAGGCGCGCCAGTGTGCACTCTCGGCCAAGCAGGTAAACGGTCACGTCGATCGGTGGCGACACCGTGCCACCGCAGACCGCCACACGCAACGGCTGGGCAACCTTGCCAAGCTTCTCGCCCTGTGTCTCGGCCACCGCCAGCACGGCCTGGTGAATCGGCTCGGCCTGCCACTCCACCAGTGCGGCGAGGGCCTCGCGCAATCCCGCCAGCGCCGGACGGGTCGCGGCGTTGAGGTTCTTCTGTGCGGCCTTCGCGTCGTAGTCGGCGAAATCCTGATAGAAGAACACGCTATTGTGGGCCATCTCAACCAGGGTCTTGGCGCGTTCACGCTGGGCATTGACCACCTCGTGCAACGGCGGGGCCGGCGCGGGATCGATGTTCAGGCGGCCGAGGTGATAGCTCAGATGACGCGCCACATGCGCCGGGGCACTGTCTTTGAGGTATTGCTGGTTGAGCCACAACAGCTTGTCGGGATTGAAGCTGGAGGCGGCCTTGTTCACATCGGTCACATCGAAGAGCTCGATCATCTGGCCGATGGTAAAGACCTCCTGATCACCGTGCGACCAACCCAGCCGTACCAGATAATTGAGCAGGGACTCGGGCAGGTAGCCCTCCTCGCGGTATTGCATCACGCTGACCGCGCCGTGACGCTTAGACAGGCGCTTGCCGTCCGGCCCGAGAATCATCGGAACATGCGCATACTGCGGCGGCATTGCCCCGAGCGCCCGCAGAATATTGATCTGACGCGGCGTGTTGTTCAGATGATCGTCGCCGCGAATCACATGGGTGATATCCATATCGGCATCATCGACCACGACTGAGAGATTGTAAGTCGGTGTGCCATCGCTGCGGGCGATGATCAAGTCATCGAGCTCGGCGTTCTGGAACACCACCCGGCCGCGGATCAGATCTTGAACGACGACCTCGCCGTCCTGCGGGTTGCGAAACCGGATCACATAGGGCGCGTCCGGCGAGGGCGGTGTGGCGCCGTCGCGGCAGTGACCGTCGTAGCGCGGCTTGTCCTTGTTCGCCATCTGATCATCGCGCAACTTCTCCAGGCGCGCCTTGCTGCAATAGCATTTGTAGGCGTGCCCGGTGTCGATCAGCTGCTGGATGATCACGCCGTAACGGTCAAAGCGCTTGGTCTGGTAGAACGGACCCTCGTCGTACTCCAGCCCCAGCCAGGTCATGCCCTCCAGGATCGCGTTGACGGATTCCTCCGTGGAGCGTTCCAGATCGGTGTCCTCGATGCGCAGGATGAACTGACCGCCGTGCTTACGGGCGTACAGCCAGGAGAACAGCGCGGTGCGGGCGCCACCGATGTGCAGATAACCGGTCGGGCTGGGGGCGAAACGGGTACGGATGGTCATGGGGTTGCGGAGTCCTGATTGGGCGTCGCGAAGCGGCGTATTGTAGCCGATGGCGCAGGCACCTGCAGGGCCGTGTTGACCCGCCCAGGGGCGGGCCCTAGAATGCACTTCCCGCGCCGTCACCTGCCCCTGGCGCGGGGTTCGTGAGCACCAAATATGGGCGCGTAGCTCAGCGGGAGAGCATCGCCTTCACACGGCGGGGGTCACAGGTTCAATCCCTGTCGCGCCCACCATATTTGCACGCACACCCACGCGCTTTTCGCGGCACATCTGCCCAAGCACACCCTGCTGATCGATCACGCTGGAACGGCATGACCGAGGACTTACCCTTCTGGAAACGCAAAAGCCTCGCCGAGATGAGCCGCGACGAGTGGGAATCGCTGTGCGACGGCTGCGGACGCTGCTGCCTGCACAAGATCGAGGACATCGACACCGGCCTGCTCTACTACACCAGCGTGGTCTGCCATCTGTTCGACGACCAGACTTGCCGTTGCACGGCCTACGCGGAGCGCACGCAGCGCGTGCCCGACTGTCTGACGTTGCGCCCGGACACCCTCGATCAGATTCATTTTCTGCCCGACACCTGCGCCTATCGGCTGCTGAATGAAGGTCAGGCGCTGGCGGACTGGCATCCGCTGGTCTCCGGAGACCCGGCCAGTGTGCACCGGGCCGGGATCTCCGTGCGCGGCAAGGTCATCAGCGAGGCGTTCGTGCATCCCGACGATCTGCTCAACTATCTCGAATCCCTCGATGACGATACGGAATAGCCGCCTTGACGCCCCGACAGGCCTCGCCTATACCCAGTCGACGGCACACCCCGCGCCGTCCTGGAGCACCCCGCCATGCCGACCCATACCCAAGACCTGTCGATCGAGACCGATACCGACGGTTTCCTGCTGCACCCGGAAGACTGGAACGAACTGGTCGCGAACCGACTGGCGGAGCTCGACGGCATCGCCCCGTTGACCGAGGCCCACTGGTCGGTCATCCAGACCCTGCGCCGACACTGGGACGCGGTCGGCGGCGTGCCGGCGTTGCACCATGTGTGCATGGAGAATCACCTCGACCCGCACTGCATCCTGGCGCTGTTCAAGGACAACGGCCGCGAGGCCTGGCGACTGGCGGGCCTGCCCAATCCGGGCGAAGAGGCCAATAACTATCTGTGAACGCCGCCGCGGCGCGGCGCACCCCTCACCCGCCCGGCCGTTGCGCGACCCGATTGCGCAGATAGACCGGGCATGCCTGCTCGGCGCTCACCGCCGCGCCGGCCAGGAACTCCCGCGCGGCGAGCCGCACGATATGGGCCGCGTGCGGCAACCCCGCGGCATCCACGCCGACCAGCGCGGCACCGCATCGGCCCCGCAGGACGTCGTCATACGCCGCCCAGCCGGTGCCGATGCCGAACCATTCCCCGGCCGCCGGCAGGCAAACGGCCGAGGCCGGTGTCACCTGTTCTTCGCCCAATCGTTGCGGCTCACCCTGCGCGTCGCGCGCATAAGCGGCCCAGTACACCTCCTCCATCCGCGCATCGATGGCCACCAGCACCTGCGCGGCGGCGTGACGCTGGAGGGCATCGCGCGCGAGGGCCGCCAATGTGGACACTGGCAGCACCGGCAGATCGACAGCAAAGGCGATGCCCTGGGCGACGCTGGCGGCGATGCGCAGGCCCGTGAAACTCCCCGGACCGCGGCCGAAGGCAATGGCATCGAGCTGTGCGGGCTTAAGGCCTGCCTCGGCCAATAACCCATCGAGCATCGGTAACAGCAGGCGCGCATGGCCGCGCGGCGCGACTTCGAAGCGCTCGTGCACCTCGTCGTCCAGCAGCAGCGCGGCGCTGCACGCCTCGGTGGCGGTATCGAAGGCCAGTATCTTCATTACAACATCCTCACGAAGCGGTATCGGGCACGGGCGTGCGCGCGAAGAAACCTTCCACATCCGCGACCTGCCGGGTCAGCGGCATGGGCGGCAGGCTGTCGCGGAACACGCGGCCATAACCCTTGTTCAACAGGCGCGGATCGCACACGACCAGCACCCCGCGGTCCTGCACGTCGCGGATCAGCCGCCCAGCACCTTGTTTCAGGGCGATCACCGCAGCGGGCACCTGAATCTCAAAGAACGGGTTGCCGCCGGCCGCGCGCAGGGCATCGATGCGGGCCTGGAGCACCGGGTCGCCGGGCGCGGCGAACGGCAGTTTATCGATCAGCACCAGCGACAGGGCCTCGCCACGCACGTCCACCCCCTCCCAGAAGCTACCGGTGCCGAGCAACACGGCGTTGCCGAGGCGGCGGAAGCGCGCCAGCAGCGCCGCGCGCGGGGCCTGGCCCTGCACCAACAGGGGATACGCGAGGTCGGCCAGCGCGGCGGCGGCCTCCTGCAGGGCACGGTGGCTGGTGAACAACAGAAACGCGCGTCCGCCGCTGATCGGCAACAGCGCGCGGGCCACGCGCATCACGGCCGCCGTGTAACCGCTCTCGCGCGGATCGGGCAGGCCCGACGGCACGTACAACAGGGCGTTGTGCGCGTAATCGAAGGGACTGTCCAGGCACACGCTGCGCGGCGCCTCCAGCCCCAGCGCGTCGATGTAATGCTCGAAGCTGCCGCCCACGGCCAGGGTCGCGGAGGTGAAGATCCATCGGCTGTCGAGGGCCTGGATCCGGGCGCGAAACAACGGCGCGATGGACAAGGGGGTGAAGTGGATGGAGAAGCCCCGGTTGAAGGTCTCCAGCCAATGCACATGATCCTGCGGCGGCGCCCCGGCCACCAGGCGTAGACGTTCGAGCAATCGCTCGGCGCGGCGCCAGGCGTTCTCCAGCCCACGGCCGCGCGGCGCGGCGGCCTCCAGCCAGGCGCGTAGCACCTCCGCCTGCGCATACACCTGGCGCACGCCGTCCTGCACCGCCGCCGCCCCGCCCACCTCGCTCCAGGGCTGGCGTCGCACGCCCGGACCGAAGGCCAGGCGCAGATCCGCCACGGCCGTTTCCAAGGCCGCGGCCGCCGCCGGCAGGTCGGCCGTGTCGCCGGCCTCGCGCAGGTGCTCGCGCACGCTGTCCTGTGCGAGTTCGGTGAGCTGACGGCTGCCGATGCTCATGCCGAAGAACCGCGTGGCGATCTCCGGCAACTGGTGGGCCTCGTCGACGATCACCGCATCCACGCCCGGCAGCAGTTCGCCGAAGCCCTCCTCCTTGAGCGCCATGTCGGCGAACAACAGGTGATGGTTGATCACCAGCAGCTCGGCCTCCAACGCGGCGCGGCGCGCCTTCACCACATGACAGTCGCCGTAGCGGGGACAGTCGCTGCCCAGACAGTTGTCGCTGGTGGAGGTCAGGCGCGGCCACAGCGGCGAATCCTCGGGCACCTCGGCCAGCTCATGGATATCGCCGCTCTGGGTGCGCCCGACCCAGCCACGCACCGCCTCCAGTTCGGCGGCCTGGACGCGCCCGCCGAAGCGCCCCTCGGCGACGGTCAGATCGAAGCGGTGCAGACACAGGTAATTGGCGCGGCCCTTGAGCAGCGCGATCCGCGTGGACAGGCCGAGGGCGCTGCGCAGCGTCGGCAGGTCACGGTCGAAGAGTTGATCCTGAAGGTGTTTGGTGCCGGTCGAGACGATCAGTTTGAGACCGGAAAGCAGGGCCGGCGCCAGGTAGGCGAAGGTCTTGCCGGTGCCGGTGCCGGCCTCGACGACCAGCGTGGTCCCGTCGTCCAGCGCGCCTGCCACCGCCTCGGCCATGCGCCGCTGCGCCTCGCGCGGCGCATACCCGGGCAGGGCGCGGGCCAGCCGCCCGGCCTCCGCAAACACGTCGTCGAGGTCTATGCGAGACATGATCCGCTCAGTCGATACCCGCACAGGCGCGGGTGCATGGCTTCACGCCAGCTCAGGTTCCGGATGACGTGTCCCAGATCGCGTCGCTGAGCTCGCCCGTCTCCCGGGTCCAGACCAGCTGACCGATGGCCTTGAATTTGGCCACCGAGAGCAGGCCGCGCTTGGCGCGCTTGCTGGTTTCGGTCTCGGCGACGGCCGCGAGCACCTCATCGCGTTCGGCCTCGTAGATCTCGAAGGGTTCGTAGTTGTCGTCCATCAGCACCAACAGCACGCTGTCCCAGTCCTGTTGGACCCTGAGCTGACCGATGCGATGGCCGGTCTTGGCGTCGTCGAAGATGGTCCGGCTCTTGATCTGGAGGCGCCTGCCTTCTCGCGCGCCGCGCCCGAGGGCGTCGTAGCCGAGGGTCTCGTCCTTGATCAGCTCCAGGCCGAGCAGCCGGGCCGCGTCGTTCTGCGCAATCTCGGCACTGATACCGGGTAGCGGCTTACCGGTGGCCCGGCGGTATTCAGCGGCCAGTTTGCGCGCCTGGGCAATCAGCGTGTCGACGGAATAGATGCTCATCCTGGCCCCCGGCTCCCTGGCCTGTACGCCGCGGGATTGTACACCACGCCCCGGCGCGCCCCGCTCACTGGAACCTCGCGGCCTGCTGTTCCGCCGCCCGCGCCCCGGCCAGATCCCCCTTGGCCCGCCGCGCCGCGGCGATCAACTGCCAATTACGCGCCTGCAAACTCTGACTGCCGCCGGCCAGGCTGTTAGATTTGGCGGCCATCTGGATGGCCTGATCGAACTGACCCTGATCCAGGCGCACGGCGGCCAGCCGTTGCCAGAGCCTCGGGTTGCGCGGCTCGATGCGCAGGGCCCGTTCCAACGAGGCGGCGGCCGCATCCAGATCCTGCGCTCGATGCTGGCGGTCGGCGCGTTCGGCCAGGGCCACCACGGCCGAACTCGGGGCGGGCTGGGTCGCCGGTGCGCCGACCGGCGGTGGCACATCGCGCGCGCGGGGCGCCTCGCTGGAGGCGTCGGTCCCGCGATCGATCACCGGCGGCGGATAGCGGCTGCTCACCGGGCCACCGGCACAGGCGGCCAGCAGCAACGACAGGGCGACCAAGGTGATCAGACCAGCAAAACGGACGACAGCAATCATCGGAACAGCCCTTTGAACCAATCGATCGGCTTGGGGCGCTCCGGCACACAGGGTGCGTAGGCCTCCGGCGCGCTGCCGATCAGGAACGGCCATTCTACGGCATCGACGCAGCCGGCGTCGGCCCGCAAGCCGCTCGCCGGATCGATAAAGACCCGCTCGATCTGCTCGGACTCGCGCAGTTGCAGGGGCTCCACCCCGACCCGGGCGAAGTAATCGCCCCACACCGGGGCCGCACCCGAACTGCCGGTCAGGCCCATGCCCTGATTGTCGTCGCGGCCGACCCAAACCACCGCCAGTTGATCGCCGGTGAAGCCCGCGAACCAGGCGTCGCGACCCTCGTTGGTGGTGCCGGTCTTGCCGGCGATGCCGCTGCTGGCACCGAAGCGTGCGCCAAGTGCCGCGGCCGTGCCGGAACGCACCACGGCCTGCAAGGCGGTGTTCACCAACTGCACCGGCCCGGCCTGGGCCACTTGTTCAACCTGCAAGGCATAGCGCTGCAAGGGCGAGCCATCGGACGCCAGTACCGCGCGGATGGCGCGCAGCGGCGTGCGGAACCCGCCGTCGGCCAGGGTCTGGTACAGGCGGGTCACATCCAGCGGGGTCAGATCCGCCGCCCCGAGCAGCAGCGCGGGATAGGCCTTGAGCTCGCCCTGCACGCCCAGTTGTCGCAGGGTTGTGACCACCTGCTCGGGACCGACCTCCATGCCGACCCGCACCGCCGGAATGTTGTAGGAATGGATCAGGGCGTCATAGAGCAGCACCGGGCCGCGGAAGGTGTTGTCGTAGTTGCGGGGTTCCCAGATATCGCCCGGCCGCGGCACGAGCTGCAGCGGACTGTCGTCGAGCCAGCTCGCCAGCGTGTAGCGCTGCGGCTGGGCGAGCGCGCTGAGATACACCGCCGGTTTGACCAGCGAGCCGATCGGGCGGGCCGCATCCAGGGCGCGGTTGAAACCGGCCGCGCGCGGATTGCGGTCGCCGACCACAGCGAGGATCTCCGCGCTGTCGAGCGCGGTGGCGATCAGCGCGCCTTGCAAGGTATCCGCCGGCAGGCCGCGGTCGCGCTCGATCCGGGCGAGGCGTTCAGCCAGGACGGCCTCGGCCGCGGACTGGGCCAGGGGATCGAGCGTGGTGAAGATGCGCAAACCCTCGGAGGTCAGATCCTCGTCGCGGTAATCGCGGCGCAGCTGCCGGCGCACCAGATCGAGAAACGCGGGGTGGGCGTTGGCCGCCTGGCTGCGCCGCTGCTGCACGCCCAACGGGCGCTGCTTGGCCGCGGCGCCCGCCTCGGCGCTGAGGACCCCGTGTTCGATCAGCAGGTCCAGCACCAGATCACGGCGCTCGCGCGCACGCTGGGGCTGGCGGCGCGGGTCATAGTAAGACGGCCCCTTGATCAGACCGACCAGCAGCGCGATCTGCTCGGGTTCGAGCTGTTCCAGGGGGCGTTCGAAATAGAAATGGCTGGCCAGTCCCAGCCCGTGCACGGCACGCGGCCCGTCCTGCCCCAGATACACCTCGTTGAGATAGGCCTCAATAATCTCGTCTTTGCTGTAATGCGCCTCCAGCAGCAAGGCCATCCCGGCCTCGTTGAACTTGCGCGTGAAGGTGCGCTCGTTGCTGAGGAAAAAATTCTTGACCAGCTGCTGGGTCAGCGTACTGCCGCCCTGGACCACGCCGCCGGCGCGCAGATTCGCCAGGACCGCGCGTCCGAGCGCCCGCGGCGAGAGCCCGAAGTGCTCGTAGAATTGCCGGTCTTCGACCACCAGCAGTGTCTCGATCAGCAGCGGCGGGACCTGCGCGAGCTGCACCAGCAGGCGGTCTTCCTGCAAGGTGGGATAGATGCTGGCGATCTGCAGGGGATCGAGCCGCGCCAGATCGAGCGCATGCCCGGTGTCGGCTGCGCTCAGTCGCTGGACCCGGCCGCCGGCGAACTCCACCCGCAAGGACTGCGCCGGCTCGACGCCATCCCAGAAGGTGAAGCTGCGGGTGTGCAGCAACACGCTGGCACTCCCACGCGCATATTCACCGGCACGCTTCGGCTCGCGCACGCGGTGATAGCCGAGCCGGTCCAGGTCGTGGATCAGTTGATCGGCATCGAGCACACGCCCCGCATAAAGTTCCAGGGGACTCGCATAGACCCGCGCCGGCAGGGCCCAGCGTTTGCCCTCGAAGTGTTCGCGCACAATAATGTCGAGATAGACGAGGTAGCCGGCCATCAGCACCAGGATCACGAGCAGCGCCTGCCAGCCGCGGAAATACCAGCGGGATCGACGGGTGGCTCGGGTTTTGCGTTTCGAACGGCGGCGGCTGGCCATGGAATGAATCAGATCGTGCGC
>JBHEOS010000035.1:21094-21308 GCA_046260695.1 Gammaproteobacteria bacterium | reverse complement strand
CGTTCGTGGTGAGCCTGTCGAACCACAAATACCCCGTTCACCCTTCGACAAGCTCAGGGCGAACGGGGTATTTGATCAGCGCGTCCTATAGGAACCTGTAGGCACCAAAGACCGCGCCCACCAGAAACATCGAACCCATAGAGATAATTATGCCCATACCCCTGACCGACACCCACATCGCGCTGGCCCACGGCAACGGCGGGCGCTACATGCG
>JBHEOS010000035.1:0-21083 GCA_046260695.1 Gammaproteobacteria bacterium | reverse complement strand
CCAACGACCTGGCCGTGGCCGGCGGGCTGCCGCGCTATCTGAGCCTGAACGCCTTCATCGAAGAGGGCCTGGAGATCGCGCTGCTGGATCGCCTGATCGCCAGCCTGGCACACGCGGCCAACGCGATCGGCGTGCAGGTCGCTGCCGGCGACACCAAGGTGCTGCGACGCGGCGAGGGCGGCGGGCTGTACCTGGCCACCACCGGGATCGGCACGCGGCTGCCGGGTCCGCGGCTGGGACTCGATCAGATCCGGCCCGGCGACGCGTTGATCGTCAGCGGGCCGGTCGGCGATCACGGCATCGCGGTGATGTTGGCGCGCGAGCAGTTCGGCCTGCGCGGCGAGTTGCGCTCGGATGCGGCCAGCGTGCTGCCGCTGACGCGCGCACTGCTCGGATTTTCCGGGCTGCGCTTCATGCGCGATCCGACCCGCGGCGGACTGGCGACGGTGTGCCATGAGATTCAGCGCGCCACCGGGCTGGGTGTGCATCTGCAGCAACCGCATATCCCGGTGCGCGAAGCGGTGCAGTCGGTGTGCGAGATGCTCGGTTACGACCCGCTGTTTCTGGCCTGCGAGGGCCGCGTGGTCGCAGTGATCGCGCCGGACCAGGCCGAGGCCGCCGTCGCCACCCTGCGCGCGCTGCCGGATGGCGTGGGCGCGGGCGTCATCGGCCAGGTCGCGGCCGGCGCGCGGCAGGTGGTGCTGCACACCGAGCTCGGCGGCCAACGCATCCTGGACGAACTCGAAGACGACCCTCTGCCGCGGATCTGCTGAACGGCAGTGCAGGCCGCTACGGGGCGCCGTCCGCTGGGTACAACAGTCGCAGGATCTCCGGCAGGAACAGCGCGACCAGCGGCCGCGGATCGGCGTCGGGGCTGCCCACGCCCAGACCGAGGACGGTGACCGATGCGGGCAGCTCGCCCAGCACACGCGCCAGTTCCAGCACCGTGACCAACCCAACGCCGTGACTCGAATGGGCGCGTTGATCCACCAGGTCCTCCGGCGCCAATACCCGCAGCGTACCGGCCGGCAGCTGCACCACCGCATCGAGGATCACCAGCCCGTCGGCCCCGGCCAGTGCCCCGGCCATCTGCGCGGGCGAGGCGCAGCGCACGACCTCGACATCCCGCGCGCTGATCAGCACCCCAGGCAGCGCCCCGGCCAGCGCCGCCTCCAACGCCTCGCCCAGCCGCCAGGCCAACGCATCCGCGCCGTGGGCCGAGCCCAGACAGATCACGCGCTGCAACTGCCCGCCCTCCCGAGGTCCGCTCCGGCGCCGCATCATACGGCAACAACCGCGCGTTTGTTGATCCGCGTCAATGTGCCAACCGGGGGCTGGCTTATCCTGCCCGCAGGCGGTCACCCGGGCACCGAGCATGCAGCACACCGACACCCAACAGACCTCAACCGAGCAGCCAGCCCTCGACCGGGCGCGCGCCGACCAGACCCGGCTGATCGCGGCCCTGCAGGACCCGGCACGCTTTCCGCACCCGGTCGAGCGCTTCCAGGTCATCGAGACCCACATCTCCTGGGTGCTCCTGACCGGCCCGTACGCCTACAAGATCAAGAAACCAGTCAACCTCGGCTTCCTGGATTTCAGCACCCTGGAGAAGCGGCGCTTCTATTGCCACGAGGAGCTGCGCCTCAACCGCCGGCTGGCGCCGGCACTGTACGAGGCCGTGGTGAGTATCACCGGCCAGGCCGATGACCCGCGCTTGGACGGCACCGGCGAGGTGATCGAGTATGCGGTGCGCATGCGCCAGTTTCCGGACGACGCGCGTCTGGACCAGGTCTGCGCGCGCGGCGCCCTGAGCGCCACGCACATCGACCAGATCGCCGATACCCTCGCCGGCTTCCACCGCACGGCGCCACGCGCCGGCCTGGAGAGCGTGTTCGGCACCGCCGCCAGTATCGGCGACCGGATGTTGCAGAACTTCGAGCAGATCGACGCGAACTGCGAACAGGCCGAGATCCACGCCCGCCTCGAACCCCTGCGCGGGTGGACGCTCACCCAAGTGCGCGAACTGCATGACGACTTCGAGCTGCGCCGCCGCGAGGGCTGGATCCGCGAATGCCACGGCGACCTGCACCTGGCCAACATGGCGCTGAGCGACGACCGCGTGGTGATCTTCGACTGCCTGGAGTTCGCCGAGGACCTGCGCTGGATCGACCCGCTGTCCGAGGCGGCGTTCCTGTACATGGATCTCGAACAGCGTGGCCATGCGCCCCTGGCACGGCGTTTCCTCAGTCAATATCTCGAAGCGGCCAACGACTACCAGGCGCTGAGCCTGCTACGCCCCTACCTGGCCTATCGGGCCTTGGTGCGGGCCAAGGTGGCGGCCATCGCCGCGCATCAACACCCAAAACAGACCGGGCAGCACGGCGCGGCGCTGGCCGCGCTGCACGCCTATCTGGACCAGGCCGAACACTACACTCAGCCGGTCGGGAAGGTGCCGATGATCGTCCTGCGCGGCCTGTCCGGCGCCGGCAAGAGTCGGCTGGCGATGCGCCTGGTCGAGACCCTCGGTGCCGTGCGCCTGCGCTCGGATGTCGAACGCAGGCGCCTGCTCGGCCTGTCCCCCGAACAGGCCACCCACAGCGGCGTGGCCCAGGACGCCTACAGCCCCGAGATCACCGAGAAGACCTACCGGCGTCTGCAGGCGCTCGCCTACCCGATCCTCGATGCCGGGCTCCCGGTGATCATCGACGCCACCTGCCTGCGGCGCGCGCAACGCACCTGCATGCGGCGCTTCGCCGAGCTGGCCGGCATGCCCTTCGTGCTCCTGGACATCCAGGCCCCGGAGGCGGTCCTGCGCGAGCGCATCCGGCACCGCAGCAGCCACGGACACGACGTCTCTGAGGCGACGCTGGCCGTGCTGGACCATCAGTTGTCCGTTGAGGAGCCGCTCGGGGAGGATGAGCGCCGGGAGGCGATCACCGTGGATTCATCGCGGGACGTGGATGTCGCGGCGCTGGGGCGGGCGATCATCGCACGCATGGACCACTAGCCGGTCATTCGCCGCGGCGCGGTGCCTCGGGCAGGGCCAGTTCGCCCTGCGATTCGAAAGTCACCCCGCGCGGACCGATGCCGCCGAGGCGCCCGCGCAGGCGGTATTGGAAGCTGCTCGGCGGATTCACGGCGGAGATGCTGAACACCTGCCGCAGGATGGCGGTGGCCGGCACAGTGACCGGCACCTCGATCAACTGCTCGCCATACGCGGGCAAGCTGCCGCGCTGATCGCTGACCCCGCTGCCGAAGGACTTGCCGTCTACATCGAGATTAACCGACACGCCGTTGAAATCCACGCCATTGCTGTTAGGGTTCTGCACCCGCAGCTTCAGCACGAATCGCGCCTCCATGCCCTCGCTCGGCAACGGTCCGACACCGGCGAGGGAGACCCGCAAGGGCTCGCGTAAAGCCATGCCGGCACAGCCGGCGAGCAGCAGCGCGACCAGACCCAACAAGATCAGACGACGCATCATGCGATGATCCTCACTGAGTAGATGGCTTGACGATAGCCGGACCCGGCCGGTCCCGCAATGCCAGCCTGCCGCCCGCGCTCAAGAACGCTCATGCCCGCTCCACCTTCAGGCGCAGGAAATGCGTCGCGCAGGAGATGCAGGGATCGTAGTTGCGGATCACGGTCTCGCCGCGCAGGCGCAATTCGGCGTCGGAGCGGTCCAGCCCGAAGCGGGTCAGCGAGCGGCGCAGGTCCTGTTCGATACGTGCCTGGTTCTGGCTGGTGGGCGGGACGATGCGCGCCTCGCTGACGCGGCCCTCCGCATCGGTGGCATAGCGGTGCCAGAGGACGCCGCGCGGGGCCTCGCTGCACCCGAAGCCGAGGCCGGCGCGCGGTGCCACGGCGGTCGCCGGGGCGGCTGGAACGGCGTAGTCCGCCAGCAGACGTTCGGCCTCGTGGATCACCAGCCAGATCTCCGCCGCGCGCGCGACGATGCTGTGGAACATATTGCGGCTGGGGAACCGGATGCCGGTGGCATCGAGCAGCGCGCACAGTTCCTCGGGCAGGCGATCCCGATTCAGGTTCAGGCGCGCCAGCGGCCCGACCAGGTAGGGCTTGCCGTCGAGGTGGGCGTGCAGCGCGGTGGAATACGGGACCTGGGTCTCGACGAAGTGCGCGTCGAAATCCTCGATGCCGAGGTCGTGGCCGGCACTGGAGACCAGCCTTCCGGCGGTGATCGCGTATTCGTCGGGGTGGCGCAGCGCGACGCTGACGAAGTCCTGATCGTCGTCTGGCAGCGGCAGCTTGGCGGTCCAGACCAGCAGATCCTCGGCATCGGCGCGCGCGGCGCTCAGGCGCGCGCGCATCGCGGCGACGGCATCCACCGCCGGGGCATGGTGGAACCCGCCGACCCGCACGCCGACCGGGTGCACCGCGCGCGCGCCAAACAGCGCGATCAGATCGTTGCCCAGCGTCTGCAGGCGCAGGCCCCGGCGCACGGCGGCGGCATCCTTGGCGGCGAGCTCCACGACGCTGTTGCAGCCGAAGAAATCCGGCGCGGCGAGCAGGTGGATGTGCAAGGCATGGCTCTGCAACCATTCGCCGCAATAGAACGCCCGGCGCATGGCCTCGACCCAGGGTGTCACGCTCACGCCGTAGCTGGATTCCAGCGCCTGCACCGCGCTGATCTGATAGGCCACCGGGCAGATGCCGCAGATGCGCGCGGTCATATCGATCACATCCTGCGCGCCGCGGCCGATCAGGAACTGCTCGAACAGGCGCGGCGGTTCGTAGATCTCCAGCCTCAGCTCGGCGATCTGTCCGGCGCGGATGCTGAGATCCAACGCACCCTCGCCCTCCACGCGCGCCAGCACGGGGATGCGGATGTCGACACGGCGCTGGTCGGTCATGGGGCCTTCTCCCAGCGCTGCGCGGCGTCGAGGAACGCGGGCATCTGGTTGTGGGTGCCGAGGAACTGCTGGGCGATCTCATGACCGGACAGCCCCAGGCCGCGCAGGTGCGCGCCCAGGGCCTCGGTGTTGAGGGTCTCGGCCGGGCCGTAGCAGGCGTAACAGCCGCGGTTGACCCGCGGGCACAACGCGCCACAGCCGGTGCGCGTGACCGGGCCCATGCACGGCTCGCCCCTGGCCACCACCACGCACACGGCCTGCTGACGCTTGCACTCCAGGCACACCTTGTCACGCGCGTCGACGGGCATCGCGCCGGCCAGCAGCGAACCGACCGCGGCGACCACCTGGCGGCTGTTGACCGGGCAGCCCCAGAGTTCGAAATCCACCGGCACCGCGGCGTGGATCGGCCGCACCCGGTCGAGGCTGGCGATGTGCTCGGGGCTGGCGTAGACGGCGCCGAGCCACGCCTTGGCGTTGGCCAGATTGCGCAGCGCCTGCAGGCCACCGGCGGTGGCACAGGCACCGATCGTGACCAGTAACCTGGCGTTCTTGCGGATACGTTGGATACGCGCTTCGTCGTCCGGGGTGGACAGGCTGCCCTCGATAAACGCGATGTCCACCGGCGCGTCCTCACCAAGGATGCCGGCCTCGGCGAAGTGGCGGATCTCGACCTGGGCCGCAAGCGTCAGCAGATCCTCGCCCAGATCCAGGAACGCCAGCTGACAGCCGTCGCAGGAGCTGAACTTATGAATCGCGATGCTTGGCTTGGACATATCGATCTATCCCCTTGCGAGCCGAACCCCGGCGGCCGCAGCCGTCATGGCGCGTGCGCCGTCGCCGAGTCCACTACGATGACCGCGTGAACGCGACATGCCTCAATAGCCCTTCACGCCCAGCCGGTCACGGATCTGCGGGTAGTTGAACACCGGCCCGTCCTTGCAGACGAACTGCGGGCCGAACTGGCAATGGCCGCAGTGACCGACGGCGCACTGCATATTGCGTTCCAGCGACAGCCAGATATTGGCCTCCGGCACGCCGGCGGCAGTCAGCTTGCTGACCGTCGCGAGCATCATGGGCTCCGGCCCGCAGATCATCACCCGGGCGTCGCGGAGCCCCATGCGCACGCGCCCGAGCAGATCGGTCACCAGGCCGACATGCCAGCTCCAGCCGGCACCGGCGATATCGGCCGCAAGGTGCACCTCGGTATCCGGCAGCCCGGCCCAGTGGTCATAGCGTTCGCGCCAGATCAGATCGTCCATGTGCTTGACACCTTGTAGGATCGCCAGCCGGCCGAATTCTGCACGCCGGCGCGTGACATAGTTGATGACCGATACCAGCGGCGCGCAACCCAGTCCGCCGGTGACCAGCAGCAAGTCGTGGCCGCGCACGGCGTCCACTGGCCATCCGCGACCGAAGGGTCCGCGGATACCGATGCGCTCGCCGGGCCGCAGCGCGGCCAGCGCCCGGGTCACCCGGCCGACGGCGCGAATGGTGTGTTCGAGCGTGCCGCCGTCCTCGGGATCGGAGACGATCGAGATCGGGATCTCGCCGACACCGTGCAGATACAGCATGTTGAACTGGCCGGCCAGGAAACGGTAGGCGGCATGCTGCTCCGGATCGCACAGGCGCAGGGCCAGCGAATAGACCGAGGGCGATTCCTGGGTGCGGGTCACGATCTCGGCGGCGACCGGTGTGTGCAGGGCCGTGAATGCAGCGCTCATGGGGCGTGTCCCCCCAATGCTGCGACCTCATCGGTGAGGTCGATACCTACCGGACACCAGACGATACAGCGGCCGCAACCGACGCAGCCGCTGCGGCCGTACTGGTCATGCCAGCCGGCCAGCTTGTGGGTGAGCCATTGTCGGTAACGCAGGCGCGTGTCGGCGCGAATGGTGATGCCATGGATATAACTGTGGCCCTGGGTGAAGCATGAATCCCATTCGCGGTAATGGTCGCTGCCGGTACCGTCCAGGGCAGGCGCGTCGTGCTCGCTATGACAAAAACAGGTGGGGCACACGGAGGTGCAATTGCCGCAGGACAGGCAGCGGGCGGCGACATCGGCCCAGCGCGGATGATCGAGGCCGTTGTCGAGCAGGGGCCGCAGATCCCGCGCCGGCAGGCTGCGCGATTGGGCGCGGCGTGCCGTCTGATGCTGCTGATCGGCCACCGCCGACTGCGCCGCATCGACCGGTGCCAGATCAAGCCCGGCGGCGATCGATGCGCCACGCGCGCTGGCGCTGTGTACGATGAACCCCGTCTCCAGCTCGTCGAGGATCAGATCGCAGCCGTCCTGCGCCTCGGGGCCATCGCCGGTGGATACACAAAAGCAGGTCGCGGCCGGGTGCGTGCAGTTCACCGCCACCAGGAACAGTCCCGCGCGGCGCGCCGCGTAGTGTGCGTCGCGATAGGCGCCGTCGAGGAAGTGGGCATCTTGCAGACGCAGCGCGGCCAGATCGCAGGCGCGCACGCCGAGCACCGCCAACGGCTGCGGTTCGGGCAATTCGCCGATGAACTCCAGGCAGCCATCGGCACGCTTCGCGGCCCGCCACAACTGTTCGCGCGGGGCGAACAGGTAGGGCTTGAGCGCCTGCGGCCCGTTGGCCCAGGCGAATTGACGCGGACTGTCGGCGCGTCGCAGGCGATACTCACCGGGCGCCTGCGCGTCATGCCAGCCGGATGGCAGATCGGCCGCCGCCGACAGCGCGCGGTACTGGATGGCGCCGTCCTGTACCTGCGGGCCGATGCAATGGTAGCCAGCCGCGCGCAGCCCATCGAGCAGATGATCGAAGTCGATGCGCGGAAGAAATCCAGCGGTGTTCATGGGGCCTCGCATAGGCAGCGCGGCGTGGCCGCGTCAATGCGCCGGGACGCGTCGGGTTCCGAGGACTGGTGGACCGACATTCCAGCCGAGACTAGCACATGCGCCGCTCGGGTGCGTTCAAGCCCTGCCTGCCACTAGGCCCGGGGCGGCCGTAACGCGCGGGCATCGCAGAATTCCAGGATCTTGCTGTCGTCATGCGCGCCGTTGAACCGGCGCTTGATCGCGCCCATAAAATGGAAGGCGCGGGCGCTCGGGGTGCGATTGAACAGCGTGATGGATCTGTGCCAGCGCAACGCCTTGGTCCATTGCTGCTCCCATTCATACGGCTCACCGGGGAAATCGAAATAGCGTCCGCCCTGGCCGATGACCTGTCCGATCAACTGGGCGCGCGAGTAGGTCGCGATGCCGAGGTCACGGTAAGCCTCGTGGTAGCTGGTTTTGAGATAGGCATAGCGATGATCGTGAAAATAGCCGAGATTATAGGCGACGGGTTCACCATTGAGGCGCAGGAAGCTGAGATGCAACCTGTTCGTGCGCGCGGCCGCCAGGCAGAGTTCCTTGTAGAAGACCGATTGATGCGCCACTGTGCTGATGGCCGTGCCGTGCGCGTGCTTCCAACTGTTGGATTCGACATGCAGGATATCCTGGTAGGCCTGCTCAATATCCGTATCACCTGCCACACAGCCAAACTCGACCTCGCCCTGAGCCAGGAGTTTCTTCTCGGTGCGCTTCAAATGGTTACGGAATTTTCCACTGCGTTGCGCCAGATACGCGTGCATCGAGGCGGGAAGTTCAAGATAAAACGAGGGCGGTGTGTACTGAATCCGACGGGGCCGGTCGCGCGCCGCCGTCAGCCGCTCAAACGCCTCCGTGATGGGCAGATGTTCGACCAGTCGGGACACACGAAAGACATCCCAACGGATTGAGTTCGCGTCCAGCGCATCCAAGACTGCCGCGATGCCTGCATCCGCGTCGCCCTGAATCAGGAAATCGCTGTGGGTGTCGTACAACTCCGAGAGCGGCCGCACGGTGATCAAGGGCAGACCGAACAGGTGATCGGTATCGGCCACGAGCGGGACAAGGCCCACGATCTCGCCCTGTTCCTTCAGGATCAGCAGATGAACGCGCCGACCCTCGCGGCGATGGCTGCGCAGCAGCGCGGCGGTCCACTCATAGGACGTAGAGGGCTCGTAACGCCCGGACGAGAACAGACGCTCCCAGTCGTCCAGCCAGCGCTCCAGCGAGGCTATTCCTGAAACGACCTCGACCGCGATCATGACGGCGCGCGTGCTGCGCGCCGGGTCCGCAGGTTCTGGCGGATCTCCATGAGCTTGAAGGCGATCCTTCTGAGGAGATGCGGCGCATAACTGAGCGCCATCAGCACAGGCTCGGCCTGCCCGTACTCACGGCATTTGGCCAGATACCGCCGCGCCCGCCTCGGATAGCACCTATCCGTGTGTGGCGTGCCATTGGCGTAGGCCAATAAGGGCAGCGCGACCGCGCGGCAGAGCCCGGCCAGCTGCCGATCGATCTCGGCCTGGCTTTGCAGGAAATAGGCCCTGTCGAATTGCACATGGCACCGGATCACCCGCAGCAAATCGCGCTGTAGCTTGATGGCGACGCGTTCCCTTTCAGGATTCCGGAGCGTGGAGATCTGCCCGCGATGGTAGCGGAGCTTATAGGTCGGCAGATCAATGAAGGCGGCCTTCGCCTGTCGACATAGGCGCAGGGCGAATTCCAGGTCATGAAACATCCCGAACCTGCGTTCCTGCAAGCCCGTCGTCTTCAGCAGGGATCGTCTGAACATCAGGCTATTCGTGAAAACGATGGTGTTGAACAGGTAATACCGGTAGATCTCGCCGATGTAGACGGATCGCCCGGACCATGCTCGAAGCCCCGTATGCGCGTCGGCCTTCGCATACTGAAGTGTCTCCAGCGGGTGCCGCTCGCTGAAGATCCGCTCGTAGCGAATGCCGCCGCGCCGATAGGCCGAGGCATGGTAGGTCTGCAAATGGAATTCATCCCAGAAACCCTCGTCGCTGAACGCGGAAAAATCGCTGTAGACCATGCCGACATCGGGATGCTCATCGAGGAATTCCGCCTGCAGGCGGGTCTTGAACGGGTAATACAGGTCATCCGAATCCAGGTAGGCGATGTACTCGCCTTGCGCGGCCTCCATGCCGACGTTCCTTGCCAGCGCCGGCCCCTGATTCGGGGTGCGGATATAGCGGATGGCGGACAGATAGGGTTTCAGGACGTCCTCGGTACCGTCGGTCGAACCGTCGTCGACAACGATGATCTCCATGTCCGCATAGTCTTGCGCCAACACACTCTCGAGGGCCTGGACGATGTAATCCCGGCGATTGAAGGTTGGTATCAGGACGCTGACTTTCATGGGATGGTGATATGCGGGGAATAGGTATCTGGCCGACCCGGCGACATGGTAGCAGAAGGCCCGGGCATATTCGCCGACTGCCCGGCCGGCGCAACACCTCGGCGAGGGCCTGACCGATGCCGACCCCGCACAGCGACGCCCGACGGCCCAGCCCGGGTGCGAGTCCGGATCTGGGTCCGAGGACTTTCCCTGGCATCAATGCTATTTTCAGGGCCCGGCCGCAGCCGCCGCCGGACGAACCAGCGCCGGACAGACAAGGCCGTCACACCCAGCCTATGGCGCCACACCGCTAACGGACCCGCCATGATCGAGGTAATCGAGGATCGTGAGGCCCTGGTCGCGCTCAAGCCGGCCTGGGACGCACTGGCCCACGGGCACGGCAGCCCGCTGTTGAGCCATGACTGGTTCATGAGTTGCCTCGAAACCGTGAATGCGACCCAGCCTGTCCGCGTGGTGGTGCTACGAGACGCCGGGGACGGCGGAGGCGGCAGGGACATCCGGGCCATCGCGCCCCTCTGCCTGGAACGCCAGCCATCAGGCACCGTACTGGCCATGATCGGCGTGTCGGTCCTCTACGAGCCGAGCGGCTTTCTGTACACCGACCCGGACAGTCTGCACAGATTACTGCAAGGCGTAATCGGTCTGGGGCTGCCACTCTCGCTGCTGCGCATGCCCGACGACCCTCATCTGCACGACAGCCTCGATCGGCTCGCCTGGACACGGGCGATCGTCTACCGCAGACCATCGGCCCCCTCGGCCTTTTTGGCCCTACCGGACACCTGGGATACCTTCCTGGCCGGCCTGTCCGCCAGTCGACGCCGTGACCTCAGACGCAAACTCAGACTCAAGTGCCTGGAGCGCTCAGGGCAGGTGTCCCTGCGCATCGTCGATCCCGCGCCCGGCGAGCTCTCGGAGCTGCTGCGACAGGCCATGGCCGTCGAGGATGCCGGCTGGAAAGGTCGCAACGGGTCTTCATTGCTCAAACGAGCCGACCTGAGGGAATTTTTCTCCCGTTACACGGGCAGGGCCTGCGAGGCCGGGGTGCTGCGTCTTTGTTATCTCGATGTCGATGGCATGCCGGTCTCCATGCACATCGCGATAGAGGCAAACGGTGCCTTTTGGGTGTTGAAGATGGGCTATGACGAGGCGCTATCCAAATGCTCACCGGGCTCCCAACTTGCCATGGATACCATCGAATTCAGTGTGCGGCGACAGCTGTCGCGCTATGAGTTTCTGGGCGTCGAGGAGGACTGGCAACACGCCTGGCCGGTGCAACGCCATGCGCATTTCACCGTGCTGATCTGCCCCTACAGCCTGTCGGGACTCAAGGGGGCTGCGGGGCTGTTCATGGCCGCCGCCAGGAAATTGCTCAGATCCCGGAATGCCAGCGCGCGACCCTGACCTCACAGCACGCGGCACGCCACCGCCCCGGGGCGCGTTGCTCACGGGTCTACCGGAAATTGCCGGGCGTGACCTTGATCTGGAAGAACAGCAGCGGGACCATCTTGGGGTCGACCTTGGGGACGTAGGTCATATTGATCGACAGCCACGGCGTACCCAGCGACAACGCCGGAAGGATGCCCGGGAACAGGTCACCGCCCTTGAAGTGCTTACGCTTCATCAGAAAGCCCACCGCCCCGACGTCGAGGTGCATCGGCGCCCGACCCCAGTGAAATCCATAACGGTAGAGATAACCGCCGCCGAGATAATACGAGGTGTTGCTCTCCGAGTCCTTGAAGCCCGAGGCCGTGACGAACGGCACCCAGTTATGCTCAGCCGACGGCATGTCGTACTGCACACCCAGACCCCAGTTCTTCTCGTTATAGTCGCCACCCGCAGGCACATCGAGATGTATCGCCTTGCCGTTGAGCAGCAGGCTGAACTCCCCGGCATGCGCCGGCACACCCGCCAGCCCGAGGCACGTCGCCACAGCCAGGGCCCGGCTTCCGCCGGTTAGCCCATTGATCATTGCCACCCCTCCCTGCCCTACCGATCGGAGGCGCATACCCGCCCGAATGGCAGGGCCGCATCCGTTCACCTACGGCCTAGACACCGCGCATGGAACCTGCCCGCGCGACAGCCCCCCGTCACGTGCCTGATAGGAGGCAACTAGCGTGCCATTCATCATGGCTGGACATCGGGCGTCAGAGGCGTTGGAATGTCTTCGGTCAGCGCGACCCCGGCGCGGCGCCAATCGAGGCTGAGGCAGCTACGATGTGTCTGGCAATCCCCATGCAGATCCGCACGATCGAGGGTTTTCTCGCACGCTGCGAGACCAAGGGCGTCTCACGCGAGGTCAACCTGTTCCTGATGCAGGATGCCGGGCTCGTCCCCGGCGACTTCGTGATGGTGCATGTCGGTTATGCCATCCAGAAGCTGACCGAGCACGCGGCACGCTCGGCCTGGGAGAGCCATGACGCCATGCGCGCACAGGCGGGCTCCCTAAAAGAGCCCTGACCCGCATGCATGAGCTCTCCATCTGCCGGGCATTGGTGCGGGAACTCGACGCGCTCGCACGGCGCGAGGGTGCAGTCCGCATCCTCCGGGTCGTGGTGCGGATCGGGCCCTTGTGCGGTGTCGAGCCGCAATTGCTGCGCCAGGCCTACCCACTCGCCAGCGCCGGGACGGCCGCCGCCGGCGCCGAGCTGGTCCTGGAGCAGCCGCCGATCCGTGTACACTGCGCGGCTTGCGGCGTCGAATCCGAGGCCACCATGAACCGGCTGGTCTGCGCGGCCTGCGGCGATCACCGCACGCAACTGTTGAGCGGCGACGAAATGCTGCTGGCACAGGTCGAAATCGAGCGCGACACGGCACCTGTCGCGCACAATACGCGGCATTGACCGAGAGGAACCACGCACATGTGTGACACCTGCGGCTGCAACATCACCCCGGGCAACGAGCATCTGCTGCGCGACGGCGGCCGCCTGGCCCGGACCCGCGACGGCCGCGAGGCCATCAACGTGCTCAAGAGTCTGCTGTCCGAGAACGATCACCAGGCCACGCACAACCGCGCGCACTTCGATCGCCACGGCGTGTTGGTGCTCAACCTGATGTCCGCGCCGGGTTCCGGCAAGACCGCCTTGCTGGAGGCCACGATCGAGGCCCTGGCCGGCGAGCTGCGCATCGCCGTGATCGAGGGCGATCTCGAAACCGAGAACGATGCCGAGCGCATCCGCGCCAAGGGCGTGCCCGCCGTGCAGATCACCACCGGCAGCGCCTGTCACCTCGATGCGTATATGGTGCACGACGCGCTGCACATGCTGGATCTGGCGGCGATCGATATCCTGTTCATCGAGAATGTGGGCAACCTGGTCTGCCCGGCGAGCTTCGATCTGGGCCATCATCGCAACGTCACCCTGCTCTCGGTCACCGAGGGCGACGACAAGCCGGCCAAGTATCCGGTGATGTTCCGCGCCACCGATCTGATGCTGATCAGCAAGACCGATCTGCTCGCGGTGCTTGGCGATTTCGACCCGGACGTCGCACAGCGCCACCTGCGCAACCTCGCCAACCACGCGCCGGTGCTCTCTGTCGCCACACGCACGCCGGTGAATATCGCGGCCTGGCTGGCTTGGCTGCGTGCAGAGCGGGACGCACAGCGGGCGCGCGCGGCACGGCAGGAGACACTACGGCCGACCTTGCAGCCCGAAGGACAGGCGCTGCACGCCGGCCCCCGTGCGGCCCGCCCGCATCGCTTCGTCCGTCTGCCGTGACGGGCCTGTCCGGGGTCGCGGGTCCGCGGCGCCCGGCGTGCTGCCAGTTGCCGCGCGGCCGAAATAGAGCGCCCGGGAGCCGCCCATGAGCACGCCCGCGAAGACCTGGCTGGAACGCATCCACGCGCTGCCGATCGAACGCCCGTTGCGCGTGATGAATGTCTGCGGCGGCCACGAGCGCGCCATCACCCAGGCCGGCCTGCGCGGCGCCCTGCCGGGGCGGATCGAGCTGATCCCCGGCCCCGGCTGTCCGGTGTGCATCTGTCCGGAGGAGGATGTGTATCAGGCCATCCAGTTGGCGCTGCATGAGCGCGTGATCCTGGTGGCATTCGGCGACATGCTGCGGGTGCCGGTCAATGTCGCCAAGGCCGAGGCCCGTTCGCTGGAGCAGGCCAAGGCCCGCGGCGCGGATATCCGCCCCATCGCCACGCCCGGCGAGGCCGTGCGCATCGCGCGGGCACACCCCAGCCGCGAGGTGGTGTTTTTCGCCGCCGGTTTCGAGACCACCACGGCGCCGGTGGCCGGCCTGCTCGCCGAGGGCGTGCCGCACAACCTGACCTTGCTGCTGTCGGGCCGCCTCACCTGGCCGGCGGTGGCGATGCTGCTCGATTCGGGCACACCGGGCTTCGATTGCCTGATCGCGCCCGGGCATGTCAGTACGGTGATGGGGCCGGAGGAATGGGCGTTCGTGGTCCGCGATCACGGCATCCCCGCGGCGGTGGCCGGTTTCACCCCGGAGTCGCTGCTCGCGGCGCTGTACTCGGTGCTGCGCCAGCATCTGGAAGCACGGCCGTTCCTGGACAACTGCTACCCGGAAGTGGTGCGCCCCGGCGGCAACCCGGCCGCACGACGCGTGCTGGAGCAGACGCTGCGGGTGGTCGATGCCAACTGGCGCGGTGTCGGCGTGATCCCCAAATCCGGCTACGACCTCGCCCCCGCGTACGCGGCTCTGGATGCCCGCGCGCGCTTCCCCGACCACACCGACTCCGCGCGCAAACGTGCCGGTCAGATGCCGCCCGGCTGCGATTGCGCCCAGGTGGTGCTCGGCCGCCTGTATCCGAATGAATGCCGTCTGTACGGCCGTGCCTGCACCCCGCGCAACCCGATCGGTCCGTGCATGGTCTCCGACGAAGGCGCCTGCCGCATCTGGTGGAGCAGTGGTGTACGGGAATCCACCGCGGCACTGGCACCTCCCGGCCCGGGCGCTACGTGAACGCGCACCTACGGACGCCGCAATCCCCTCGCCACGTCAATCATGAATAATCCCGGGAAGCAGCTGTATGAGTCCGTTCGTGGTGAGCCTGTCGAACCACGAACGGACGAATCGCCTTCACTATCACGGTATCTCCCGTTTGCCCCCTTCGACTGGCTCAGGGCGAACGGGATGCTTATTCAGCTTCCCCAGTTTAAGGATACGGACGCTGCGCCCGCATCACGCCCCGCCGGAGAAGATCCAAAAATAGCCCGTGTTGTAATACATGTGCAGGGCAATCGGTGCGCGCAGCCCGCCATAGCGGTCGCGGAAATGGCCGAAGATCAGCGAAGGGACGAACACCGCGAGCGCAGCCAGCGGCGGATGGGCAATGAAATGCAGGGCGGTGAACAGCGTGCTGGTGAGCAGATTCGCCCAACTCAAACCGGCAAACGTGTGGCACAGGGCGGCACGCTCACGCAACCAGCCCTGAAGTACCCCGCGGAACAGCAGCTCCTCAACTAACGGGTACAACAATCCAAGTATCAGCAGCTCGCGCGGGTGATGCAGCGGCCAGGCCCAATCGGTGGCCGGCGCGAACCAGAGATAGCCCAGCACCCAGACCACGGGGGCCGCGGCCAGCGCCCACCGGCCATGCGGGTCACGCAGCAGCCGCGGGGCGTTCATCCGCGGCACCTCCCCGCGTGGTTGCGGGTCACGGCTTCAGGCTGATCAACCACTCGCCGGTCTTGCGGCTGAGGATGTCCACCTGCTGGGCCTCGAAGGACTGTTCCGGCACCAGCAACACACCGTCGAGGCGATAGATCAGATCGTCCTCCATCTCCTTGATGCGCCGCGCCGCCTCGATATCGGCATGGGCGTAGAAGGCCACGTCACTGATGAAGAAGGTATCCGTATCGCGATGCCAGGTACCCTCCTCGCCCTGAAGATAGTAGGTCATACAGCCGCGCCAGGAATCGGTCCGGGTCGGTTCGAGCCTGCCGATCAAGTCCGTGTTCAGCAGGGCGTTGCGCAGGGTGCATTCTTTGTAGGTGCTGGCCTTGGGCGTCGGATCGTCGATATGCCAGCGATCGCGCGGCAGCCGCTTGAGCACCGGCGGGAAGTCGTCCCAGATCAGGGCCGCATACTGCAGGCGTATCCCCTTGATGTTCGGTAGCTCGAACAGGAAGCGCCCGGCGTCGGCGTCATAGCGCAGCGTCACCGGCAACTCGATGCGCGCACGTTCGACCCGACGAAAGGTGTCGCAACCGACACGCAGGCGCTCGACGCGACGCCGGTATTCCTCCTGGGTCTCGTACTCACCCCGCACCGGGGTAAATTCCTCACGGGCCTTGCAGCGCTCGTAGTCCTCCCAGAAGCCCGTGAAAGGCTGGGATTTGCCCGCCGCCTCGATGACCGGATCGGCCGCCGCGGTCAGCGACACACACAGGGCCAGTAGCCCGGGCCAGATGGAAATCCGCATGTTGCCCCCTAGATATAATGGCGTGGGTCTGGGTCATTGAGATCACAGTGCCTCTCCACCCGACCCACTTATACGGTCCCAGGCATGTCGCCCGCGTATTTCGGCAAACACCCGTGGACCGCAGCCATTCTAGCGTCAAGCCGCGCCGGGCATCCACCTGGGCGAGGACCGGTGCCCGCTGGGTCTGCCCGTCGGCGCGGCGGCCCCGTATACTGCGGGACCGCACGCCGCAGCCATCGAAGGGACTCGCGCATGTCAAAACACGGAACTTTGGTCACCGGCGGCGCCGGTTATATCGGCAGCCATGTGGTGCGCCAGCTGGTCGGGGCCGGGGAGACAGTCATCGTCCTGGACAACCTCTCGACCGGCTTCAAGGAGGCCGTGGTGCCCGGTGCCGAGCTGGTAGTCGGCGATACCGGCGACCCGTCCCTGGTCTCCGGGCTGTTGGAACAACACCGGATCGACTCGGTACTGCATTTCGCCGCCCACACCATCGTGCCCGAGTCCGTCGCCGACCCGCTGAAATACTACGGCAACAACACCTGCTGCACGCGCAATCTGCTGGCCTGCTGCCAAGCCGCAGGCGTAAAGCATTTCATCTTCTCGTCCACCGCGGCGGTCTACGGCATCCCCGATGGCCCGATGGCGACCGAGGACACACCTAACGCACCGATCAACCCCTACGGCACCTCCAAGCTGATGAGCGAATGGATGCTGCGCGATCTGTCGCAGGCCACGAATCTGCGCCATGTGGCACTGCGCTACTTCAATGTCGCCGGCAGCAGCCTGGACGGGGCGATCGGCCAGTCCACGCGCAAGGCCACGCTGCTGATCAAGGTCGCCTGCGAGGTCGCCGTCGGCCGCCGCGAAAAGCTAATGGTGTTCGGTAGCGATTATCCGACCCCGGACGGCACCGGCGTGCGCGACTACATCCATGTGGAAGATCTGGCCGAGGCGCACATCAAGGCCCTCGAATACCTGCGCAAGGGCGGTGCCTCGGTTACGCTCAACTGCGGCTATGGGCACGGGTACAGCGTGCGCGAGGTGATCGATGCGGTCGAGCGTGTCGCCGGTCACGCGATCAGGGTCGAGGAGGTCGCGCGCCGCGCCGGCGACCCGCCCTCGCTGGTGGCAAGCGCCGACCAGGCCCGCAGCGTACTTGGCTGGACGCCGCGCCTCGACGATCTGGACCTGATCGTGCAGACCTCGCTGGCCTGGGAGCAGAAGCTCGCCCGGGGCGAGGTGTACGGCTGAATCAGGCCTTGAAGTAGTCCCGGTACCAGGCCACGAAGCGGGCGATGCCGTCCTCGACCGTCGTCGCGGGCTTGTAGCCGACGTCCCGCACCAGATCCTCGACATCGGCATAGGTGTCGGGCACATCGCCCAACTGCAAGGGCAGCAGGTTCATCTCGGCCTTCTTGTCCAGACAGCCTTCCAGCACCTGGATGTAGTGCATCAGTTCCACCGGTTGGTTGTTGCCGATGTTGTAGAGCCGATACGGCGCGTTGCTGGAAGCGGAATCGGGCGCGTCGCTGCTCCAGGCGGGATCCGGCGCGGGGATGCGGTCGAGCGTGCGGACCACGCCCTCGACGATGTCGTCGATGTAGGTGAAGTCGCGGCGGTGTTTTCCGTAGTTGAAGACATCGATCGGTTTGCCGGCAAGGATATTGCGCGTGAACATGAACAGCGCCATGTCCGGGCGTCCCCAGGGACCATACACGGTGAAAAAGCGCAGCCCCGTGGTCGGCAGGCGGAACAGGTGGCTGTAGGTGTGCGCCATCAGCTCGTTGGCCTTCTTGCTGGCGGCATACAGGCTGACCGGATGATCGACGTTTTGGTGCACCGAGAACGGCATCCGGGTGTTCGCGCCGTAGACCGAGCTGCTGGAGGCGTACACCAGGTGTTCCACACCGTTGTGCCGGCAGCCTTCGAGAATATTCACGAAGCCGACCAAGTTGGTGTCCACATAGGCGTGGGGATTTTCCAGTGAATAGCGCACCCCGGCCTGGGCGGCGAGATTCACCACGCGCTCGGGCCGGTGTTTGGCGAACACCTCGGCGATGGCGGCGCGGTCTTCGAGGTTCACCCGCACATCGGTATAGTTCTTGTGCGAAGTGGTGCGCGCCAGGCGCGCCTTTTTCAGATTGACGTCATAGTAGTCATTCAGATTATCGATGCCGATGACCTGATCGCCGCGCTCCAGGAGCCGCAATGCCAGTGCTGAGCCGATAAAACCCGCCGTGCCGGTAATCAAAACCTTCATGTAAACCCCTCGGATAAAGCTGAAAAAGATCTATCGCGCACTCAGAGCCGCCCGTCGACCTGGGCCGCCGGGAACACGTACTTCACATCGAACAGCACCGCGTTCGGTTTGCCGAAGGCCCGGATGCCCTCGACCCCCAGGGCCGCGAACTGTTTATGCGCCACCGCCAGGATGATGGCGTCGTAGTGACCCCGCTTGGGCTCGGCAATCGGCGTCAGGCCGTATTCGTGCTGCGCCTCCGCGGTATCGACCCAGGGATCGTACACATCGACATGGGCATTGAAGCCTTTGAAGGTGTCGATCACGTCGGTCACTCGGGTGTTGCGCAGGTCCGGGCAGTTTTCCTTGAAGGCCAGTCCCAGGATCAGAATGTTGGCGCCCACCACATGAATGCGCCGCTGGGTCATCAGCTTCATCACCTGCTCGGCGACGAACTGGCCCATACCGTCGTTGATGCGTCGCCCGGCCAGGATCACCTCGGGGTGGTAACCGATCTCCTGGGCCTTGTGGGTCAGGTAATAGGGATCGACGCCGATGCAATGGCCGCCGACCAGCCCGGGGCGGAACGGCAGGAAGTTCCACTTGGTGCCGGCCGCCTTCAATACCTCTTCGGTGTCGATGCCGAGCCGGTTGAAAATCAGCGCGAGCTCGTTGACCAGGGCGATATTCACATCGCGCTGGGTGTTTTCGATCACCTTGGCCGCCTCGGCCACGCGGATGCTGCTGGCCTTGTGGGTGCCGGCGGTGATGACCCTGCGGTACAGGGCATCGACGAAATCCGCCACCTCCGGGGTCGAGCCCGAGGTCACCTTCAGGATGCTGCTGACGCGGTGCTCCTTGTCGCCCGGATTAATGCGCTCGGGACTGTAGCCGGCGTAGAAATCCCGATTGAACGTGAGACCCGACTCGCGTTCCATGATCGGCACGCACACCTCTTCGGTCGCACCGGGATAGACGGTGGATTCGAAGATCGCCACGTCGCCCCGCTTAAGCACCCGCCCAATGCTGCGGCTGGCGCTTTCCAGCGGCCCAAGGTCCGGTCGCTTGTAACGATCGATGGGCGTGGGCACGGTCGCGATATACACGTTGCAGTCAGCAATTCCCTCGGCCGCATCGACATAGCTGAGCTGTCCGGCCTCTGCCAGTTCCTCGGCGGAGACCTCCAGGGTGCTGTCGCGCCCGGCGCGCAGCTCGGCGATGCGTCCGGCGCGGATATCGAAACCCACGGTGGGAAAATGTTTTCCGAACTCAACGGCCAACGGCAGACCGACGTATCCGAGTCCAACTACGGCGATCCTGACTTCATCCAGTTTCAACATACCTGTGCCTTTGTGGCCATTCAGCGGCCGGGTTGTGTCTTAAGGAGTCTGCGGGGTACCGGCCCCGGTCCGCGTGGCGGGCCCGTGCCTGCCACAAACGCGGCGTAGTGTACCCCAGCGCAGCGCGCGCCCGCGAGGGTCGACTCGGTCCTCGAACAATCGGCATTTGTATCCGCGAGATCACGGGAGTAGGATCACGGCTCTTGCCAATCGGCAGAATCTGTTCGTTCCTAGGGATGGTGCAACGGTGGATTCCAAACTCTATTACGCGCCTAATGAAGTCGCACAGCTGTTCATGGTGTCACCGGTCACGGTCAGGCAGTGGGCCAACAAGGGCCTGTTGCAAGCCGCGCTGACCGCCGGCGGACACCGGCGTTTCCTGCATCAGGATTTAATCCGCTTCGCCCAGGATCGCGGCATGGCCCTGAACTGGCCCGGCCGCGGCGGAGCCAAGATCCTGGTCGTGGAAGACGACCCGCAACAAGCCGCCTATGTCTACGAGAATCTGCAGGGCCACCCGGGTATCGAGGCGGTGGAACTCGCCGGCAATGGCTTCGAGGCCGGGCATCGGCTGCACAGCTTCAGGCCGAACCTGATGCTGTTGGATCTGATGATGCCGGGCATGGACGGTTATTCGGTGTGCCGCAGTCTCAAGGCGGACCCCATGACCCACAACATCCGGGTCCTGGCCATGACCGGCTATCCGAATGAGGAAAACGTCCAGCGCATTCTCGATGCCGGCGCCGAGGCCTGCCTGCCCAAGCCCCTCGACACGGCGCGACTGTTGCCCCTGCTACGCCTGGAAGAAGAGCGCGGCACGGCCCATTCGTACAGTTAGCCGGCTGCCTCTCCGAGTGAAGCTCTGAACAAGTCCGTTCGTGGTGAGCTTGTCGAACCACGAACGGACTTATTGCCTTCAATATCTCGGCATTTCCCGTTTGCCCCCTTCGACTAGTGGTCCATGCGTGAAGTTCGGTGACTAAGGAGCACAGCCGGAACGTGCAGATCAAGGCGCGAGAGCGCAGGAA
>JBHEOS010000034.1:0-22405 GCA_046260695.1 Gammaproteobacteria bacterium | reverse complement strand
ATTTCAAGCTTGCGCAACGCAGAGCTGCGCGTTCCGGCGCCGCGAACAGTTACCGAACTTTGCGCATGGACCACTAGCCTGGACGCTTCATGAAGGTAAGGTCTGTTCAAGTTACCCGTTCGCCCTGAGCTTGTCGAAGCCTGTCCTGAGCCCGTCGAAGGGGGCTCACCACGAACGGACCTATTCAGAGCAACCCTACAGATAATTGAACAACGACAATCCCTGCACGCGGACGAACGCCTGCTGCGCCGATTGCAGCACCAGGGTCTGGCGGCTGAGGTTGGTGACGGCCTCGGCGATATCGAGATCACGCAGGTCCGAGCGGCTCACCTCCAGCTGGATGGAATAGGCGGAATTCACCTGCTCCTCGCGGTCCAGGGCGTTGAGCCGCGCGCCGATACGCGCCTGCACCTGTGAGATGCGTTCCAGGGCGTTGTCGAACTCGGTGAGGCGGTCGCCGTTGGGGGTATTGCTCTCCAGATCCGTCACCAGGTTGTGCAGGGTCGCGAACATGTCCTGGTTGGCGCTGCCGTCGAAATTCGGGATGCGCATGAACACCTCCTGCCCCGAATCGCCGATGGCGATCTCCCGGGACGGGCCGATGCGCAGCAGACGTTGGCCTTCGTCGCCGGCGTAGCTGAAATTGCCGGCCCCATCGTGGCTGAAGGGCTGTGTCTGCGACTGGTGGCCGGCGAACAGATATTCGCCGTTGGCATCCTGGGCATTGGCCAGGCTCAGCACCTGATCCATGATCTGGCGCACCTCCTGGGCCATGGCCTGACGGTCGGCGGCGTTGTTGGTGGCGTTGATACCCTGCACGGTCAGCTCGCGGGCGCGCTGCAAGGCTGTGGTCACCCCCGCCAGCGTGCCCTCCTCCACGCTCAACCGGGCCTGCGCCGCCTGGGCATTGGTGCGGTACTGGGCGTTGATGGCCAGCGCCTCATTGAGACCGATGACCTGGGCCGCCGCGATCGGATTGTCGGCCGGGGAGCTGAAGCGCAGCCCGCTGGACAGCTGCAACTGGGTCTTGTAGAGCCGTGCCTGCTGATCAAGCATCGAATCCAAACCACGCTGGAATATCTGGGTCGTCGCGATACGCATGGCTTACCTCTGTATGGCGTTCAACAGTGTCTGGAACATGGACTCGGCCGCGGTGACCACCTGGGCCATGGCCTGGTAGGCCTGCTGGTAACGCACCAGATTGGCGGCCTCCTCGTCCAGGTTCACGCCCGAGAGGGCATCGTGATCGGCCTGCGCTTGACGCAGCAGGGCCTGCTGCGAGGTCGCGCCGATGTCGGCCTGGCGGGTCTTGGTACCCACCTCCGCGATCAGTTGCGCGTAGGCGCCCTGAAAGCTCGTGGTACCGTTCTCGACGCGGCGGGCGGTCTGCAACGCGCCCAGCAGGCGCATGTTGGCATTGTCACCGACGCCGCCGGTGTTGGGCGCCAGCAGCAAGCGGTCGCCGAGATTGCCGGTGCCGCTCAAGGTGGCCTGAAGGCCGTTGGCGGCGACGGTCGTGTTGCCCCCACTGTGGGCGCCGGCGGCGAGCACTGTGCCACCGGCGTTGCGCAACATGTAACTGTCGGCGTTGGCGTAGGCCAGGTTGGCGCTGGCGCTGACATCGGTCAGCGCCGAGCCGAAATAACCGGTGAGGGTGTCATCAGCGTCGAGCACGCCGTCCGATGACAAGCTCTCGTTGATGCTGATCGGCTGATTCGTGGGCGGCTCATTGACCAGGTACAGCGTCGTGCCGCTGACCAGGGCGCGTACGCCGGTGTTGGCGATATTGGTGCCGCCGTTGATCGCCGTGGCCAGGGCATCCAGGTCGGCCAGCGGCGCATCGCCCTCGTTCTGGGTGTACACCGCCACGCCGTTGATGCTCAGCGTATAGCTCAGGTTGCTGCTGGCGTTGGTGTCGGTGAACACCCCGCGGGTGGCGCCGTCGGCCAGCGCCGTGGTCGCCGCGCCCAGGGTCACACTGTAGGTGCCCGGCACATAGCTCCCGGTATCGGTGACCATCGCCTGCGTAAGGCTGGCGCCGCCGGTGTTGGCCGGATCGGTCTGCACCCGCAGGGCCGAGGCCGCCGCAATCCCGCGCACATCGGTCAGCGCCATCGAGATATCTTCGGCGCCGGTGCGGGTGGGCCGGATCAGGAAGCGATCGCCGGCCGCCGGCACGCCGCCGACGCTGATGGATAGGCCATGCACCGCAAACGTCGGGCCGGCGCCCAGGACCTCGCTGTTGCCATCGCGGTCGGTGAGCGTCCAGTCGCTGCCGTCGTAGCCCAGGAGGTAATCCTGGGTGGTCAGCGCGCTGATGTTGGCCGTGTCGTAACTCACCGCGAGCGTGCCGGCATTGCTGGACAGGCCGCTGACCTGCGGCGAGCCGAGGTTGAAGAAGTCGCCGCCCGGCTGGCCGTTGAGGTCCAGCCCCAGCGCATGCTGGAGATTGAACTCGGTGCCCAGCACCACGCCGATACGCCCCAGGCTGTTCTGGGCCGGGTCGAGGATCCGGTCGCGGAATTCCAGCAGGCCGCCGAGCCGGCCGCCGCTGAGCGTGCCCGTGATCACCGCGCTCCCGCCTCCGCCGGCGCTATAGGTGATGTCCTTCTGCGTGGCGTCGTAGGGGCTGCTGGCCACACCGAGGCTCGCCGCGGTGAAGCCGGTCACCAAGGACTGGCCGTTGCCGATGAACACATTGATAGAACCGTCGTCCTGCATCAACGTGCTGATCGAGACCAGCGACGACAGATCTTTCAGCATCAGGTCGCGGGTATCCAGCAGATCGTTGGGCGGCTGGCCGCCGGCCCGCCCGGTGGCCACCACGATCTCGCGGTTGATGTCGGCGATGCCGCGGCTCAGGGCATTCACGTCCGTGACCAGGCGGCCGACCTGTGCGTTGACCTCGCTGCGCGAATTGTTGAGCTGGTCGTTCAGATAATTGAAGCGCAGGGCCAGGGATTCGCCCTCCGACAGCAGCACCTGACGCGCCGGGATCGAGGTCGGGTCGTTGGCCACGTCCTGCACGGCGTTGAAGAAGGTCTCCAGCGTGCCACCCAGACCCGCGTCGGCGTCGCCGAGCAGATCGGCCACGCGCGCGGCATATTGGCTGTAGATCCCCAGACTGTTGGTCGAGGTGGTCGCCGCGCGCACCCGGTCCACCAGGAACTGGTCGTACATGCGCACGATCGCATCGGTCTTCACGCCGGTGCCGATGTAGCCGGCGCCGCTGGCCTGCGGCGTCTGGGTCTCGAACTCGACGCGCTGGCGGCTGAAGCCGGGCGTGTTCGCGTTGGCGATGTTGTGGCCGGTCGTGCTCAGGGCGCGCTGGAACGCCAGCAGCCCCGAGGTCGCGGTACCGAGGACGCCGCTAGCCATGCTCAGACCTCCCCGGCGCGCGCGGCGGCGTTGTCAGCGGACGGAACGGGCTGGGTGTGCATGACCGACACCTCCTGTGCCTCTGTAGCGGCCTGGGCATGCTGGGCCTGAACCGCGGCGACCGCACCCTGGAAGGCATCACTGTTGTATATCTTCATGATCTTGCTCGCATAGGCGGGATCGGTGGCATAACCGGCGCGTTGCAGCTCGGTCACGTAGCGTTGCGGGTCGCGGCTGCCGAGGGCCTCCCCGTAGCGCGGGTTGCCGATGATAAAGTCGGCGTAATCGCTCAGGCTGTGCGCCGGCGAGCCGTAGGCGCGGAAGCTCGCCTGCTCGCGTTGCAGCACGCCGTGACGGTATTCCACGGTGCGCTGACTGACCTGCGCGCCGTCCCAACGCCCATCGGCCTTAATGCCGAACAGATTGTGGCTGCTGCGCCCGTCGCGGCCCGGCATGATGTGCTGACCCCAGCCGGTTTCCAGGGCCGCCTGCGCGACCAACACCCGCGCATCCACGCCCAGGCGTTGCGCCGCGCGCTCGGCCAGCGGCAGCAGCTCGGCGACGAACTGCTCGCGCGAGGCCGGGCGCCAATCGGTGTGTTCGGCTGCGGGTCCGGCGGTACGCCCGGCGGCGGCAGGTTCCAGCGCCGCGCTCCCGGTGATGTTCGCGTGGCCATCCGACGCCCGCGAACCGGCAAAGGGGTCCGTCAGCGCCGGCGGGCGGCTCACCGCAGCCGCGGCGGCCGCACCGCCGAGCTGCCGCACCAGCATCTCTGCCAGACCGAGGCCCTGGCCGCGGGTCATCTCCAGCGAGATCTGCTGATCGAACATGCCCTGATAGAACTTGGTCTGATCGTTGTCCATCAGACCCTCGTTCAGGCTCGAATCGCGCAGGGCCTTGAGCATCTGCTGCACGAACAACGCCTCGAACTGGCCGGCCACCTTGCGCAAGGTCTCCGGCGAATGCTCGCCGCCCTCGGCACGCGCCTCCCGGCGCAGTTGCGCAAGCCCCTGCGGGTCGGTGTACACGTTGGTATCGATGGCGGTGCTCATAGACGATTCAGACCTACAGGATGATCAGTTCCGCGCGCAGCGCGCCGGCTTCCTTGAGTGCTTCGAGGATCGCCACCAGATCGCTGGGCGCCGCGCCGACCCGGTTGACCGCGACCACGATGTCGTTGAGCGTGATCCCGGTGTCGAGCATGAACATGCGTGCCGGTTCCTCGGTAACCTCCACTTGGCTGGCCGGCGTCACCACTGTCTGTCCGGCCTGGGCCAGCGGGCCGGGCTGGCTCACCTGCACATCCTCGCTGATGGTCACGGTCAGGCTGCCATGGGCCACCGCCGCCCGCGATACCCGCACATGCGCACCGATCACCACCGTGCCGGTGCGCGAGTTCACGATCACCCGCGCCGGCGCGTCACCCGGCGTGACCTCGAGATTCTCCAGCATGGACACATAGGACACGCGCTGGGCGGCCTCGCGCGGGGCATTCACCTGGACACTGGTGGCGTCGATCGGCCGCGCCGTGCCCGGGCCCAGGGTGGTATTGATGGATTCGGCCAGGCGGTGGGCGGTGGTGAAATCCGCGGTATGCAGATTCAACACCAGATGATCCCCGGCCATGAACGGATTGGCCACGGCGCGCTCCACGGTCGCGCCGTTGGCGATGCGCCCGACGCTGGGCACGTTGACCGTGACCTTGGAGCCATCGTTGCCGCCGGCGCTCAGGCCGCCGACCACCATGCTGCCCTGGGCGATCGCATATACCGCACCGTCGGCGCCGCGCAGCGGGGCCATCAGCAGCGTGCCGCCGCGCAGACTCTTGGCGTTGCCGATCGAGGAGATGGTCACGTCGATGGTCTGGCCAGGCTTGGCGAAGGCCGGCAGGGTCGCGTTCAAGGACACCGCGGCGACGTTCTTCAACTGCGGATTCACGTTCGGCGGCACGGTCACGCCGAACTGGCTGAGCATGTTCTTGATGCTCTGAACGGTAAACGGGGTCTGGCTGGTCTGGTCGCCGGTGCCGTCGAGACCGACGACCAGGCCGTAGCCCACCAGTTGATTGGTACGCACACCGGCGACACCGGCGAGGTCCTTCACGCGTTCGGCCTGGACCTGGGCAACCCCCAACAGGAGCAGACCCATCGCGGTCAGTCTCAGCACGCTCGTGATCATGTCCTACTCCTTCCCCGTGGGGATGTCCTGCCTACGCTGTTCAGAATGGCCAGATCGCGCTGGCGAAAAAGCGCGATAGCCAGCCCATCTTGTTCGAATCCGCGACCATGCCCTTGCCGCTGTAGGTGATGCGCGCGTCGGCGACCTGGCCGGACAGCACCGTGTTGTCGCCGCGGACGTCCACCGGACGCACGATGCCGGAGATCTGGATGTATTCGTCGCCCTGATTGAGCGTCAGCCACTTCTCGCCGCGCACCACCAGGTTGCCGTTGGGCAGCACCTCGGCGACGGTCACGGTGATGTTGCCGGTCAGGCTGTTGCCCTGGCTGCTGCTGCCCTCGCCCTTGAATTCCTGGCTGGACGAAAGCCCGGTCTCCAGGCTGTTGCCGCGGTTGCTGGCCAGCGGCAGCAGGCCGGGGGCGTTGAACGCGGGCGTCGAGCCCAGCACGGTCGGATTGGCGATGTTGACCTCGTTGTCCTTGGAGGTCTCGGTCTTGGCATCCTTGCTGGCCTGGGTGCGCTCCTGAAGCACGATGGTGATGGTGTCGCCGACGCGCCGCGCCTTGACATCCTCGAACAGCGCCATGCCGTAGCCACTCTGGTAGATGGCGCCATTGTTGGCCGCCGGCGGCGGGGCGACTGACGGCTGGGCGGCCCGGTAATCGACGGACGGCCCCGGCCGCACGCTCGCGCAGCCGCTCAGCAGGAACATCACCAGGCCGATGACGATGAACCCCGGCAGCGCCAGGGTCCCTGCGCCGTCGGACCCCGACTGGCGGCCGTACCGTGGATTCGCTGCTTGATCACGCATCATAAAAATCGTCCCTTACTGGGTTGCAGGCCGGGTTACAGGTTGTTGGTCACGTATTGCAGCATGCGGTCCGCGGTCGAGATGGCCTTGGAATTCATTTCGTAGGCACGCTGCGCCTCGATCATGTTCACCAACTCCTCCACGGTGTTCACGTTGGAGGTCTCCAGGGCGCCCTGCACCACCGAACCCAGCCCGTTCAGGCCGGGATTGCCGGTGCTTGGCGAGCCGCTGGAGGCGGTCTCCAGGAACAGGTTCTGGCCGATCGGTTGCAGCCCGATCGGATTGATGAAGTCGGCGAGCTGGAGCGTGCCCACCTGGCTCGGCGCCGCCTGGCCCTGGATCGACACGGTGACCGTGCCGTCGGAACCGATGGTGATGCTCTGCGCGTTGTCGGGGATCGTGATCGCCGGTTGCACCGGGTTGCCGGCGGCGGTGACCAGCTGGCCGGTGGCATCCGACTTCAGTGCGCCGTCGCGGGTGTAGGCGATCGTGCCATCCGGCATCAACACCTGCAGGAAGCCGCGGCCCTGCACGGCGACGTCCAGACTGTTATTGGTCTGCACGATGTTGCCCTGGGTGTGCAGCTTCTCGGTGGCCACGGTGCGCACCCCGGTGCCGAGCATCAGGCCCGAGGGCAACTGGGTATCCTGCGAGGCCTGCGCACCGGGCTGACGCACGGTCTGGTAGAGCAGATCCTCGAACACCGCGCGGTCGCGCTTGAAACCCATCGTGTTGACGTTGGCCAGGTTGTTGGAGATCACGCTCATGCGTGTCTGCTGCGCCTCCAGGCCAGTCATCGCAATCCACATTGACTTGTTCATACACGCTTCTCCTCACTGCAGGTTGCAGGAGCTGTCTCAGTAAAGTTCAGATGCCTCAGCCGAGGTTCATCAATTTTGTCGAAGCGGCGTCGGTCTCCTCGGCCACCTTCATCAGTTTCACCTGGGTCTCGAACTGGCGGGCCAGCTGAATCATGCTGGTCAGGGCCGCCACGGCATTCACGTTCGAGGATTCCAGCACGCCGCTGGCCAGGCGCACGCCCGCAGCCGGCAGCGCGGGGGCGCCGTCACGCATCTGCATCAGCCCATCGCCGCCGCGCTCGATATCCGCCTGGGCCGGATTGACCAGCTTGATGCGGCCGACCACCGCCAGCGTGGACGGCGCCTGACCCACCGGCAGCACCGAGACCGTGCCGTCGGCGGCAATCTCGATCGCCTGCGCATCGGGAATCGAGATCGGCCCGCCATCGCCGAGCACCGGATGGCCGGCGCCGGTCTCCAGCAGCCCGGTGGGCGACACGCGCAGGTCGCCGGCGCGGGTGTAGGCCTCGCGACCGTCGGGCGCCTGCACCGCAATCCAGCCGCGGCCGTTCACGGCGACGTCCAGATTGCGGCCGGTCGCCTGCATCGACCCGGGGCTGAAATCGACGCCGGGGGTCTCGCTCTGGGTATGCACGCGGCTGGCATGGCCGGGGCCGTACAAGGGCAGGTCGCGCAAGGCCTCGAACTGCGCCTTGAAGCCGGTGGTGCCGACGTTGGCCAGGTTGTTCGCATTGACCGCCTGCGCGGCCTGGATCTGGCCGGCGCCGTCGGCGGCGATGTAGAGCATGCGGTCCATGAGCGGTCTCCGTCAGCCGTGATCAGCGGATGTTGATGATGGTCTGAGTGATCCGGTCGGCCGTGCTGATCACCTGCGAGTTCGCCTGGAAGTTGCGCTGCGCGGTGATCAGGTTGATCAACTGTTCGGCGATGTCGACGTTCGAGGCCTCCAACGCGCCGGACTGGATCAGACCAAAGCTGGCTGTGCCGGCCTCGCCGACCAGCGCGCCGCCGGAACTGAAGGTCTCGGCCCAGGCGGTATCGCCCATCTGGCGCAGGCCCTGGGAATTGGGGAAATTCGCCAGCGCCACCTTGCCCAACGCGGTCGACTGACCGTTGGTGTAGCGCGCCGACACCACGCCGGTGTCGCTAAGGTCGAGACCGGTCAGGCGGCCGGTCGCATAACCGTCCTGGAACAGCGAGTTCACGGCATAGTCGCCGCCGAACTGGGTGATGCCGGAGAATTCCAGATCCAGACTCAAGGGCGCGGCGCCGTTGGTCATGGCCAGGTCGTTGTAGGTCAACGAGGTCGGCGCGCCACCGTTCACCAGCGACAGGCTGCCGTTGGTCGCGAAGGTCAGGGTTGAATACGCGGGCACCGCAGGCGGTCCGACGATGGCGTTGCCGGTGCCCGGGTCGATGGGCTGCAGGGCGCCGGAGCCATCATCGGCATACAGCCAGGTATGCCAGGTGTTGGCCGTCGCGTTGTCCTTCAGGAAATACATGGTCGCGGTGTGCTGCGCGCCCAGCGAATCGTAGATGGTGTAGGACGTGGAATAGTTGTAGGTGTTCGGGTCGGTGCGATCAAACGCCGCCACCGCGCCGGCCGTGGTGTCGCTGGCATCCAGGTTCAGGGATGTCTCCACGTTCGCGGTCGGATTCGGCGCGCCCTCGGTCAACGAGATGCGCAAATTCTCCAGCGAGCCGGTGTTGAAGGCAGTGGAACTGCTGCCGATCGGCTGGAACACCTGCAGGCGCTGGCCGGTGCTGTTGACCACAAAACCGTCGCGGTCGACGCTGAAGGCGCCGGCGCGGGTGAACACCCGCGTGCCGTTGTCGTCGAGCACATAGAAACCCTCGCCGCTGATAGCCAGATCGAGGTTGTTGTTGGTGAACTCGATGTTGCCCTGCGCGAACTGCTGCGACACCTGGGCCAGACGCACGCCGCCGCCGACCGCGGTGTTGCTGACGCCGCCCAGCGAGGTCGCGTATACATCGGCGAACTCGGCGCGCGAGGACTTGAAACCGTTGGTGCTGGCGTTGGCGATATTGTTGCCGGTGACCTTGAGGTCGGACGACGCCGCGTTAAGACCGCTCAATGCAATACGAAATGGCATGTGTTGCCCTCCTCGTCAGAGAATCTGTTTGACCTGGGAGAATTCCAGCGGGCCCACGCCCGCCAGATCCAGCAGCAGCGCGCCGCCGTGTCCCAGAGTTACACCGTTGACCCGATTCGCGACCAGGGCCTCGATGGCCTCGGCACGCCCGTTGAATTCCGCCTCGGCACTGATCAGATAGGTGCCGGGTTGCGCATAGGTACCGTCGTCGCGCAGGCCGTCCCACTGGTACGCCACACTACCCGCTGCCTGGCTGCCCAGCGGCAGGCTGCGCACCAACTGGCCGGCGCTGTCGTAGATGTTCACCGCGACCCGGGCGCTGGCCGTGTCGAGGACCACGCTGCCGCGGATCGCCCCGCCCTGACCCAGCACACCAAGACCGGTTGGCGCGAGCACGTCGCGGCCGACCAGATTGGCGGCCTGCAGGGCCTGATTGGACACCAGCGACTGGCTCAGCTCCTTGAAGGACGCCTGAAGATCCTGGATGCCGGTGGTCTGGGTGAACTGGGCGATCTGGCTCAGGAACTCGCCGTTCTCCATGGGCTGCATCGGGTCCTGGTTGCGCAGTTGCGCGACCAGCAGCTTCATGAAGGCATCCTGACCCATCTTGTCGCTGGCGCCGGTCTGCGCCTGGGTGTCGTAGACGGAGCGCAGCCCCAGGCTGTTGAGTGCGTCGTTGGTGATTGCCATGCTGTGTTACCTCCGGATCCCGGCCTACTGGCCCAGGCGCAGCGTCGCCAGCAGCATCTGCTTGGACGTATTGAGTACTTCCACATTGTTCTGATAACTGCGCGAGGCCGAGATCATGTTCACCATCTCGTCCACCGCATTCACGTTGGACTGGAAGATATAGCCCTCGGCGTTGGCCATGGGGTGGTCCGGCGCATAGCGTTGTGCGACTTCGGCCTGACTCTCGACCACGCCGAGTACGCGCACACCGACTGAATCGCTGTCGCCGTGCATGGCCTTGAGCATCGCGGCGAACACCGGGTGGCGGGCGCGGTAGGCGGTCTCCGCGCTGCTGCCGACGCTCTCGGCGTTGGCCAGATTGCTGGCCGTGGTGTTCAGCCGCACGCTCTGCGCGCTCATGGCCGAACCGGCGATGTCAAAAACCTTGAACAGAGACATGACTATTCTCCCTTGATGGCGCGCAGCAAGCCGGTGATGCGGCCGCTCAGAAAGGTCAGGGTCGCCTGGTAGTTCACCGCGTTCTCGGCGAAGGCGGCCTGCTCGACCTGACCGTCGACGGTGTTGCCGTCGAGCGCGGGCTGGTTGGGGATGCGGTACTGGTGATGGACGCCGCCGGGGCCGTCGCTGTCATTGAAGGCGATATGCCGTGCCTGGGTGGTACGCAGGGCCATCTGTCCGCCTTGGGCCTGATCCATCGCGGCGCGGAAATCGAAATCGCGCGCCTTGAAGTTCGGCGTGTCGGCGTTGGCCAGGTTGGAGGCGATCAACTCGGAGCGACGCCCCCGAAGCACCAGGGCTTCAGGCAGGGCGCCGAGCGCGGAATCGATGTTTAACGGCATGACGACCTCGGACTTAAATTCGGTTCGCCATGAGCTAAGCAACGCCTGTGCCAGGACCGCGCAAACCCGCGCCGCCCGGGGATTTCAAGCCGTTCAGGGAAGATGATGCCGCCGCGTAGGCGGCAAGATCTCGCCGCGTAGGCGGCAAGTCGTTCTAGGCTTTGCCGCCGGGACGCGTCCGCAGGGCAGGTACCGGCTGAGCGGGACGCGTGGCCAGGCCGTCCTTGACGCGGTATACCGAGCCGCGCGGACAGCGCACGGTCTCGAATTCATCCGAATACTGGGTGATGGCCTCCGAGGAACCCAGGAACAGGTAGCCGCCGGGGTTCAACGCCCGGGCCATGCGCCCGAGGATGTCGGACTTCATCTGGCTGGAGAAATAGATCAGCACGTTGCGGCAGAAGATCACATCGAAGCGGCCCAGCAGGGTGAAGCTTTGCAACAGGTTGGCCTGGCTGAAGCGCACACGCGCATGGATCTCCGGACGCACCCGCCAGCGACCCTCGTCCTGCTCGATGAAATACCGCTGCTTGCGCTCCGGCGACAGGCCGCGCGCCAGCGCCGGGGTGTCGTAGATCGCCTCCTTCGCCCCGTGCAGGATCGCCGGCGAGATGTCCGTGGCCAGTATTTGCACGTCGTTGAGACTGCCCGGCCGGCTGGTCAGGTATTCCTGCACGGTCATGCTGATGGAATACGGCTCCTGTCCGGACGAACAGGCCGCCGACCAGATGCGCGGACTGCGTAGGCGGCGCCCGCTCAGCTCGGGCAGTACCACGTCCTTCAGAATCTCGAACGGAAAGCCATCGCGGAACCAGAAGGTCTCGTTGGTGGTCATCGCCTCGACGACGCGCTCGCGCAATGCCAGATTGCGGCCATCCTGCAGATGGCTAAGCAGATCGCCCAGCGTGGCGAGGCCTTCTTGAGCCATCAGCCGGCTCAACCGGCTCACGACCAGATAATGCTTGTTCACGCCCAAAACGATGCCGCAAGCCCCTTCGAGGAAGGCCCGGAACGTCTCATAGTCCTGCTGAGAAAGTGCCGCGCGCGTCACACCACCCTTCCTTCTTTACCGGTTACGCGCGGCAGTCCCTTCGGCCCGACCCACGCTCCGCCTGTGAATTCATCCAGCTGAGGATAGCTGTCCTCAGCCAATATGCTGGTGCTTGGTTTGGACCTGTCTGAGCACCGCCTCGGCCAGCAGGTCGGGCTTGAACTTGGCGATGAACTCATCGGCGCCCACCTTCTCGACCATTGCGTGGTTGAACACCCCGCTCAGGGAGGTGTGCAGCAGCACATGGATGCCACTCAGGCGGGGATCGACGCGGAGCTTGGTCGTGAGCGTGTAACCGTCCATCTCCGGCATCTCGACGTCGGATATCAGCATCGTCAGGTTGCGCACCCGCTCGGGCTCGGCCTCCGCCCAGTGCTGGAGCAGGTCCAAGGCCTTCTTGCCATCCTGCACCAGGGTCGACTCGATGCCGATCTGATCCAGCGTCCGCTTGATCTGATTGCGCGCCACCATGGAATCGTCGGCCACCAGCACATGTGGGGGCTGCTCGGTCTTCTGCGCCGCCGCCGCATCGTGCAGGAGCTTCTCGGAGATCGCGTCCGACACGCCGAAGACCTCTGATAGCACCTTTTCCACATCGATGATCTCGACCAGTTCGCTGTCGACCTCGGTGACCGCGGTCAGGTAGCTGTTGCGACCCGTGGCCTTGGGCGGCGGCAGGATCTGCTCCCAATTCATATTCACGATGCGCTCGACTGCCTTGACCAGAAAACCCTGCACGGAACGATTGAACTCAGTGATGATCACGAAATTGTCATCGGACCTCTCCAGCGGACGCTGGCCGATGGACCGGGCCAGGTCCAGCACCGGAATGGTCTTGCCACGCATATGGGCGACGCCTCGAACCACCGGGTGCGAGTGCGGCAGCGCGGTCAACGCGGGACAGCGGATGACCTCCTGGATCTTGAACACATTGAGGCCGTAGAGCTGCCTGCCCTCCAGCCGGAACATGAGAATTTCCAGGCGGTTGTGTCCTGCCAGTTGGGTGCGTTGATCGACGCTCGCCAATACGCTGCTCATCGTTCTCTCCTGACCGCGCGGGACATTGTCAAAATCCCTGCTCCGGTATCGGCGTCGCCGGGGCTTCCTTTATCCACAGGCACGACCGGCACAGCAGTTGCATCCTCTCAGGCATCGCCTTTGAGGAGACCGTGATGTCCGCACCCAGGAAACTGCCTATCACCCTGCTGCTCGGCCTTGCCTTGACCCACCCGGTCCTGGCCGCCACGGGCGTCGAGCCGCAGCCGTCCGAAGACATCCTCGGCGCGGGACGGGTCTATCTGGAACAGGCCGCCCGCGCGCAGCACACCGGGCGGATCGAGGTGCAGATGGGGCATCTCGACCCGCGCCTGCGGTTGGCCCGGTGCGCTCTGCCGCTGGAAAGCTTCCAACCGGCCGGGGCCCGCCCGAGCGGACGCACCAGCGTGGGCGTACGCTGCAACAGCGACGCCGGCTGGACACTCTATATACCTGCCGAGGTGATCCTGTTCGCCACCGCCCTGGTCACCACCCGGGCGGTGGCCCGGGGCGCGGCGCTGAAGGCGGGCGATGTGCGTTTGATCGAAACCCCCGTGTCGGGTCTGGGCGCCGGGTTTCTGGGGGAGACCGCCGAGCTCGACGACAAGGTCACGCGCCGCCCGCTGCCGGCCGGCAGCGTGCTGACCCCGGCCATGCTCAAGACCGAGCAGCTGGTCCGCCGGGGCGACCGGGTCACCCTGGTCAGCGGCGAGGGGCCGATCCAAGTGGAAATGCGCGGCGAGGCGATCAATGACGGCGCCCGCGGCGAGCGGGTACGGGTGCGCGCCCTGAACTCGCAACGGATCGTAGAGGGGTGGGTCGTTTCCGCAAGCGTCGTAAAAGTGACGCTTTGAGTGCTCCCGACTAAAAAGCCGTTAAAGTTGTTGAAGCGGCAGACGATAAAGGGAACATGCAGACAATAACTGCATCACCTGGGAGATCAGAATGGCCATAGAAATCAACACACATAATACGACACCGCCACAGACGACCGAGGCCGGCGGGCAGCCGCGCAGCGCCGCGCAGGCGCCCCAGGAGCAGGTCCCGGACAAATCCGCCCCCCCGGCGCAGACCACTGACCAGGTCAGCCTGACCCCCACCGCCCAGCAGCTGCGCGGCCTGGAACAGCAGGTTGCCAACCAACCGGTGGTCGACACGCAAAAGGTCAACGCCGTCCGAGAGGCCCTGTCCAACGGCAGCTTTCAGGTCGACTCGGACCGGATCGCCGGCAAGATGATGAGCCTGGAAAAGGCCCTCGGTGACCTGAGCTGAGCGCCATGATCGAACCCAGAGCCTGCCGCGAACGCTTGAACGCGCTGTTACACGCGGAATACGCCTGCGCCGGGCAACTCGTCACGCTGCTCGAAACCGAGACCGCCGCGCTGCAGGGACGCGACATCGACGCCTTGGAGACGCTCGCCGCAGACAAGCAGGCACTGATGCAGCACTTCGAGTCCCTGGAGGCGCAGCGTCAGGCCCTGTTGGAACAGGCCGGCTTCGGCGGCAGCCCCGCCGATGTCGAAGGCTGTATCGCCTGGTGCGACGGCAGTGGCCAACTGGCGCGTGGCTGGCATCTGCTGCTGGAACGCATCCGTCGCAGCCAGCACCAGAACCGCTGCAATGGCGCCATCCTGGAAGCCAGCCGCCGCCACGCCCAACAGGCACTGGCTGTACTGCGCGGCCAGGCGCCACACGGCGACCTCTATCACGCCAACGGTTGCACCACGACCGACAACACGCGCGGTCGCAGCATCGCCAAGGCCTGAACCGCCGGCCGGCACACGCTCCGATTTTCTTCATCGCCCCGAGTGCGTATCATCCGCGTTCGATTAGAACAGCCCGCGAGCGAAACCCGGCGATGGCGGACACCCCGGAAACCGATCCACCCTCCGCATACCAGGGCAAAACCGAAAAGGTCACCCAGGCCCCGCAGATCATCGGTCTGCTGCGGCGCCTGCGCGACCAGCGGACGCTGCTCAGCGTGCGCGTGCCCGGTCATCAGGGCGTCTTCAACAGCCTGCTGTTGGAGGTCGACCCGGAACGCAACCTGATCCTGCTGGACGAGCTCAACCCCCGCGCCGGCCATGAGCAGGCGCTGGCGGCGCGCAGGCTACAGGTGCATAGCCAGTCCCAGGGGATCGAGCTGAGTTTCGCCTGCACGGTCGAGATCGGTGTCGGGCAAAGCGGCATCGCCTTCTACCGCGCCGCCCTGCCCGAGTCGATCGACTACCTCCAGCGCCGCGGCAGCTACCGCGTGCGGGTGGGGATGAACCTGGCGGTGCCGGTGCAGATGCCGATGGCGGAAACCCTGACCCTCGAAGGCGAACTGCTCGACCTGTCGATGGGCGGCCTGGGCGCCAGCCTGGAGGCCAAGAGCCCCCTGGCGCAGGGCCAGCTCCTGACCTGCATCATCCAACTGCCGAAGGCCGACCCGTTGCAGGTGGAGATCGAGATCCGCTTCGCCCGCGCAGACCCGCACAAACCGACCCAACGCATCGGCGCCAGCTTCCGCAACCTGCTCCCCCCGCAACAGGCCCAGCTCCGGCGGCTGGTCACCCAGCTGGAACGCGAAATGCTGCGCCGCAAGGCACGCGGCTGAGCCGGCCGCTTCGCTGTGGAACAGGACGCGCGGGCAATGCTAGAATGCGCCGCACTCGGGACCGGCACGCACGGCACCCGGGTTTCGTGGGGCGGTAGCTCAGCTGGGAGAGCGCTGCGTTCGCAATGCAGAGGTCGGGAGTTCGATCCTCCTCCGCTCCACCAACTTGAAGGGCTCGGATAATCTCCGGGCCCTTTTTCTTGCCAGTAATCCCGCGTGGCGAGGGGTTCCGGGCGTTTGCCCTGCGGGTGCCATCCCACCGGGATGCGCCGAAACGACCCGGTTCCCGGCGATTCCTCTCCAAAGAGAAAGGGTGAGCATCGGGAATGCTCACCTCCCTCGATTCAAATGGCTACCTGCGTGCGGGAACGCTGCCCCGGCAAGACGGAACAGGTCCTTCCTGGCCGGAATCCTATACGGGGGGCACGAGCGCGGTATCGCGCTACCGACAGACTGCAAACCGAGGTTTGCAGGGTTTGCGGTTTGCACCCGCGGCCGCGACCCGCTCAAACAGCGAACAGGGCAAGCTGCGCTACAAATGGGGCAAAGAGCGCCTTGCTTACCCCATTCCTGCCAACCCGACCCAGACAGCCAATCCGCACATTTTGTAGAAACGCCGTTACTTTTAATTGACAGGCAACATTTGGGCAACTAAGATGGCATCCATGATGATTGTCGTAACGGCGTTTTTGCAAACATGAATCTTGGCGAGCTGGCTGAAGTACAGATGGGCTACCCCTTCCGGTCGCGCCTCGAGCACGACCCGCAGGGCGATGTCGCCGTGATCCAGATGAAGGACATCGACGACGCCAACCTGCTGCACGCCGAGGAGGCGGTCAGGGTAGCGCTGCCCAAGGGTAAGACCCACCACCTGCTGCGCGCAGGCGACCTGCTGTTCCGTTCGCGCGGCCGCAGCAATGGCGCGGCCCAGGTGTTGGAAGGCATCGGACCGGCCGTGCTCTCGGCGCCGATGCTGCTGATCCGGCCCCACGGCGTGCTGCCCGCGTACCTGTGCTGGTACATCAACGCGCCGGCAACCCAGACCCAACTGGCGGCGCTGGCCGAGGGCACCTCGGTGCGCATGATCAGCGCCGAAGCCTTGAAGGCGCTGGAGGTTCCTCTGCCTTCGCTGGCCGTGCAGCAACGCATCGTGCAGGCCGCCGCCCTGGCCGAGCAGGAGCAATCTCTGTTGGCCCGCATCGCCACCCTGCGCCAGCGCCTGACCACTCACCTATTGATGAAGCATGCCCACCCATCCCCAGAAAGGGCCACGCCATGACCGATCCGCTCACCCAACAAGACGTCAACAACACCGCCTGGGCCGCCTGCGACACCTTTCGCGGCGTCATCGATCCAGCGCAGTACAAGGACTACATCCTGGTGATGCTGTTCCTGAAGTACATCAGTGACCAATGGGCCGACCACTATGCCGAGTACCAGAAGGAATACGGTGACAACGAGGAGCGCATCCGCCGCAAGCTGGAGCGCGAGCGTTTCATCCTGCCCTACGTCGAGTTCAAGGACGAGAAGACCGGCGAGGTCACCGACCGTTTCCTGGCCGACTTCCATGCCCTGTACGAGCGCCGCAAGGCGGCCAACCTCGGTGAGCTGATCAACATCGTGCTCGACCACATCGAGGAGGCCAACAAGGCCAAGCTCGAAGGCGTGTTCCGCAACATCGATTTCAACTCTGAGGCCAACCTCGGCAAGACCAAGGACCGCAACCGCCGCCTGGAAAACTTGCTGGGCGACTTCGTCAGGCTCGACCTGCGTCCCTCGCGCGTCTCCGAGGATGTGATCGGCGACACCTACATCTACCTGATTGAGCGCTTCGCTTCCGACGCGGGCAAGAAGGCCGGCGAGTTCTACACGCCCAAGCAGGTGTCGAAGCTGCTCGCGCAACTGGCCGCCCCCAAGCCCGGTGACCGCATCTGCGACCCCACCTGCGGCGCCGGTGGCCTGCTGATTGAGGCCGCCGCGCTGGTGGAGCGGCAAGGCAGCCCCGGGAATCCAAACAAGGATTTCGCCCTGTTCGGCCAGGAGGTCAACGGCAGCACCTGGGCGCTGGCGCGGATGAACATGTTCCTGCACGGCAAGGACGCAGCCCGCATCGAATGGGGCGACACCCTCAACAGCCCGGCGCTGGTGGAGGCCGACCGCCTGATGCGCTTCAACGTGGTGGTGGCCAACCCACCCTTCAGTCTGGACAAGTGGGGTGCCACTGAAGCGGCGGCCGATCGCTACAACCGCTTCTGGCGCGGGGTACCCCCGAAATCCAAAGGTGACTATGCCTTCGTCACCCACATGATCGAAACCGCGCTGCCGCAGGAGGGCCGCGTGGCGGTGGTTGTACCGCACGGCGTGCTGTTCCGGGGCGGCGCCGAGGGTCGTATTCGCCGCGCCCTGATCGAGGAGAACCTGCTCGACGCCGTCATCGGCCTGCCGGGCAACCTGTTCCCCACCACCTCGATCCCGGTCGCCATCCTGGTGTTCGATCGCGCCCGCGAAAAGGGCGGCGCCCGCGAGGACTGCCAGAACGTACTGTTCATCGATGCCAGCCGTGACTACCAGAGCGGCAAGAACCAGAACGCCCTGCTCGACGCGCACATGACCAAGGTGCTTGCCGCCTTCCGCGCCCGGCAGCCGGTGGACAAGTACGCCCACGTCGCCAGCCTGCAAGAGATCTCCGACAACGACTTCAACCTCAACATCCCGCGCTACGTCGACACCTTCGAGGAAGAGGAAGAAATCGACGTCGCCGTCGTCGAGCAGGAGATTGAGCGGCTGGAGGGTGAGCTGGTCAAGGTACGGACACGGATGAAGCAGTATCTGAAGGAGCTGGGCGTATGAGCAAGAAATCGAAGACCAATCTTCCTGCCAGCGGGCCCGATCGAATCGTCGTTTTTCAGGAACGGAATATCCGGCGCACTTGGCACAACGACGAATGGTGGTTTGCCATCGTCGATGTGGTCGCGGTTCTGTCCGAGTCGGTCCAGCCGGAAGGCTATGTCAAGGATTTACGCCGCCGTGACAAGGAGTTAGCCAAAGGGTGGGGGCAAATTGCCACCCCCCTTTGGATCGACACCGAAGGCGGCAAGCAGAAAGTGAATTGTGCCAACACCGAGGGCCTGTTCCGCATCATTCAGTCCATCCCCTCGCCCAAGGCGGAGCCCTTCAAGCGCTGGCTGGCTCAGGTCGGCTACGAGCGGGTCAAAGAGATCGAGGACCCGGAGCTGGCCAGTGCCCGGGCGCGCGAGCTCTACGAGTCCAAGGGTTATCCCAAGGATTGGATCGAGAAGCGCATGCGCTCCATCGCCATTCGCGGCGCGCTGACCGACGAATGGAAAGCGCGCGGCGTCGCCGAAGGGCGCGAATACGCCATCCTCACTGCCGAGATCGCCCGCGCCACCTTTGGTGTCACGCCCGGCGACCACAAGAAGCTCAAGGGTTTGGAACAGGCCAAGGCCGCGAACCTGCGCGACCACATGACCGACCTGGAGCTGATCTTCACCATGCTCGGCGAAGCCAGTACCACCGAGATCGCCAAACGCAAGGATGCCCAAGGCTTTAAGCAGAACAGGACCGCCGCTAAGGCGGGCGGCGCGGTCGCCGGCAATGCACGCAAGGAGCTCGAAACCAAGTCGAACAGGCCCGTGGTCAGCGTCGACAACTATCTTGCCCCACCTGAAGCCGGTGAGTCTGGAGACACCCGCATCCAACCATCCAAAAAAGGCAAGAACAAGCCGGAGAAAAAGAAATGAGCGACGGCGGACTGTTCCGGGAGGCTCGACCCAAATGGCGGCGAAGGGGGCATTCATGAAGAAGAAGCAGGAACCCTCCCTTGTCCGTTCATCGGCGGCGGAATACCTGACCTTTGTCGCTGCCAGCGGCCAGGGTGGCGTGGAAGCTGTTTATGCGGATGAAAGTATCTGGCTGACTCAGAAGATGATGGGGGTTCTCTACGATGTGGAAACCCACACCATCAACTACCACCTGAAAAAGGTGTTTGCAGACAGCGAGCTGGAGGAGGTTTCAGTTATTCGAAAATTTCGAATAACTGCCGCCGACGGCAAGAGCTACCACACCCAGCACTACAACCTGGCGGCCATCATTGCCGTGGGCTACAAGGTCAACTCCGAGCGTGCCGTGCAGTTCCGCAAGTGGGCCACCCGCGTCATCGAGGCGTTCACCATCAAGGCCTACGTGATGGATGACGAGCGCATCAAGGCCGGTGGCTCCATCCTCACCGAGCAGTATTTCGAAGAGCAGTTGCAGCGCATCCGCGAGATTCGCCTCTCGGAGCGCAAGTTCTACCAGAAGATCACAGACATCTACGCCACGGCGATCGACTACGACGTGACGGCGCAGGCCACAGAACGCTTTTTCGCCACCGTGCAGAACAAGCTGCACTGGGCCATCCACGGCCAGACGACGGCCGAGGTCGTCTACCAGCGCGCCGATGCCGAAAAAGACAACATGGGGCTGACCACCTGGAAGGATGCGCCCAGCGGCAAGATCCAGAAATTCGACGCGGTGGTCGCCAAGAATTACCTGACCGAGCTTGAGATGGCGCAACTCTCCCGCCTGGTCAACGCCTATCTGGATGTGGCCGAGGACATGGCGCAGCGCAAGATCCCCATGACCATGCAGGATTGGGAAACCCGCCTGAACCGCTTCATCGAGGCCACTGATCGTGGTGTGTTACAGGATGCCGGCAAGGTGACGGCGGAGATCGCCAGGGCGCACGCGGAAAGCGAGTTCGAAAAATACCGCATCGTGCAGGACCGGCTGTTCGAGTCGGACTTCGACCGCATGGTAGAGGCCACGAAGGCCCTGGTGCAACCGGGCGCGCCATCGGGCGGCAAGAGAGCGAGGAAGAAGCCATGACCACCTGCGCCCTACCCCTGCGCGACTGGGAAAACAAGCTCGACGCATTCCTGCAGTTCAACGAACGCGAAGTGCTGACCCACGCCGGTAAGCTGCGCGCCGATGTCGTAGAAAAGCTGGCGCTGGAGCGCTACGAAAGTTTCGACACCGCCCGGCGCGAGGCGGTGCGGCTGGCGGCGGATGCCGAGGACCTGGCAGCGCTGGAGCAGACGGAGCGGCAGTTGGAAGGCAAAGGGCGGGGGAAGAAGAAATGACTACCCGCACCGTTAACCTTGGAGCCATCGCGAGAATTACATCGGGCGGCACGCCAGATCGCGAGAACCCCGCCTACTGGGAAGGAACAGTCCCGTGGGTAAAGACAACACTCGTTCAGAACTGTGAAATTTCCCTCAATGACATAGACGAAAAGATCACCGATGCAGGCTTAAAGAGTTCGTCCGCGAAACTCATTCCGTCAGGGTCAATCCTGATGGCTATGGTCGGTCAAGGGAAAACTCGCGGGCAGGTTGCAATCCTTACCACTGATGCCGCAATCAATCAGAACTGTGCCGCGATCATCCTGAGTGATGAGGCCAATTGCGGATACGTTTATCAACAGCTTTTATTTCGTTATGAGGAGATTCGCAACGCGAGCAACAGCAGTGGTCAGCAAAACCTGAATGCCGGACTGATTCGCGAACTTCGGATGCCGCTCCCGACGCTCCGCGTGCAAGAGAAAATCGCGGAAATCCTGGTCTCCTGGGACACCGCCATCCAGAAAACCAAGCGACTGATCGCGGCGAAGGAGCGGCACTACTCCGGACTGATTGGCCGCTTGATCAACGGTCGCTCGAAATCGGAAGCGTGGCGGCACCTCAGCATTCGCGACATCGCAGATCGTGTCCAGCGTCAAGGCGATGGCGGCGATTACCCGTTACTGACAATCTCCTCCGCATCAGGATTCATCAGGCAGGAGGATAGGTATAGCCGCTACATGGCGGGCGAAAGCGCCAAGACCTACACACTGCTTCGTGCGGGCGAGTTTTCCTACAACAAGGGAAACTCCAAGCGCTACGAATTCGGTTGCGTATTCCAACTCCAGGACCATGACACCGCGTTAGTTCCGAGCGTTTACGTCAGCTTCAGACTTCATGACTCGGTTTCCGCGGCATATATGCGCCATCTGTTTGTGGCGGACTATTTAAAGCCGCAGCTACGTGCATTGGTCAAGACCGGTGTGCGTAACAACGGGTTACTCAATATCAGCCCGGACGAGTTCCTAAGCACGACGGTACCGCTGCCACCCCTGGACCAGCAGACCCAGATCGCCCAAGTTCTGGACGCTGCGAGCGCAGATATTGATCTCCTGAAACGACAGCTCGCAGCCCTCCGAGTCCAGAAACGCGGCTTGATGCAGAAGCTCCTTACCGGGCAGTGGCGGCTGCCTTTGCATAGGGAGGCCGGCGCGTGAGCAGCGTGATCGACAGCGACTACCTGATCTTCGCCGACGAGAGTGGCGACCACAGCCTGGTGTCAATCGATGAGCAGTTTCCGGTGTTCGCACTGGTGTTCTGCATCGTGCGCAAGCGGGACTATGTTGAGCAGATCGTGCCCGCCATGCAGCGACTGAAGATGGCCTACTGGGGCCACGATCAGGTCATCTTGCATGAACACGATATCCGCAAGGAAAAAGGCCCGTTCGCGCTGCTGCGCACCGACCGCGAGCTACGCGAGCGCTTCATGAATGAGCTGACCCAGATGATCTCGTCCGCACCCATGCAGGTGATCGCCTCGGTGATCGACAAGCATGCACTGAAGGCGCGCTACACCACTCCCTACAACCCCTACGAGGTGGCACTTCTGTTCTGCCTGGAGCGGGCGCTTGGGTTTCTGCGTACCCGAAGCGAGACGGGTAAGCGCGTGCATGTGCTGTTCGAGAGCCGGGGTCGGCAGGAGGATGCCGACCTGGAGCTGGAGTTCCGGCGCATCTGCGACAACGGCGGCGATTGGGGCTATCGGCAGG
>JBHEOS010000033.1:0-23779 GCA_046260695.1 Gammaproteobacteria bacterium | reverse complement strand
GCCAAAGGTGGGTTGGGCGGTCTTCATGTCCATGTCAGATCGAATCCCAGGTCGATGTGGTAATCCTCCTGCATCGGCAGGGGCATGACCTTGATATCGGTCAATGCCTCGATCTGCTCCAGGACCTCGGTCAATTCCGCGTCGCTGGCGGCGGTGGCCACGAACCACAGGTTGAAGCGGTGCTCGCGCGCATAGTTGTGATTCACGGCGGCGAAGCTGTTCACGATGGCCGCGACCTCTTCCAGGCGCGCCTCGGGCACAGCCATCGCCGCCAGGGTCGAGGCGCCCACCGCATGGGCGCGGAACACCGGGCCCACGCGGCTGATCACGCCGAGCGCCTGCAGGCGTTCCAGCGCGGTCAGCACCGCGGCCTCGTCGGTGTCGAGCGCCGCGGCCATATCCGCATACGGCGTCGGCGACAGCGGCATCCCCTGCTGGTAGCGGTCCAGCAGGCGGCGTTCGAGCTCGCTCAGGTCGGCACGTTTGTCCATGTCACAGGCCGATCTTGTGCGCGCGGTGGGTGAAGAAGATACCGCTGGGTTTGTCGGCCGACAGCGAACCGCGGCGCGCGAAGGTTGCGGTATCGAAGATATCGACGCGATCCTCGCCGCGCGGGGTGAATTCCATGTGCAGGACCGCCTTGCCGGGCTTGAGTTCGTGGACGATCTGCAGCGTCGCGACGTCGATCACCTGCACGGTGTCGTTGCGCGGGTGGGCGAAGTTCACCCACACCTGACGGCCGTCCGGGCGACCCATCACGAACACCGGCTGGCCGTGTACCGGGATGCGCGCGACCTCTCGCCAGCTGCTGCGGTCGATGACCAGGACCGCGTGCAGGCCGACCGCCGGGACGAAGGCGTAGTCGCCGGCCAGCGCCCAGCCCTCCAGGTGCGGCATCTTGTACACCGGCAGCTTTTCCTCGCCGCGACCGTAGTCCGGCAGGATACGCCGGACGCCGGCGTCGAGGTTCCACAGGTCGAGCTGCGCCAGACCGTCCTCACCGAACAGGCCGGCCATGTAGATACGGCCGTCGCCGGATATCAGGGCGTCGTAGGGGTTGCGGCCGACGTTCAGAAATTTGCTGATCTGCGGCGTATCGCCGGCGCTGAAGTCCGCGATCCAGATCTCGCCGGCGTCGAACAGGCTGAACACGAAGCGCTGGCCGGGCGCATCGACCAGGCCGACGACCTTGCCGGCGGTCGGGATGTCGGCGACCAGCTCCAGGGTGTCGGCGGCAAACACCTTCACGCCGCCGGGCGTGTAGTTGGACACGGCGACCAGCCGGCCGTCCTGCGAGATCGCCCCGCCGATGCTGTTGCCCGACTGCATAACGCGCTTGACGATGCGCGCGGTCAGCAGGTCGAGCTTGGTCAACCCGCCGTCGCGCCCGAATACGTAGGCGTAACGGGCGTCGCGCGAATACACCACCGAGGCGTGCGACAGATCGCCCAGGCCGGTGATGCGCGCGAGGAGGCTGTTACCAGTGGTCTCGACGATCAGCACGCTGCCGGCGGCGCGTTCGATGACCACGCCGAGGTCGCCGGTCCCGCGCAGCGGCACGCTGGCGCAGGCAGACAGCGCCAACGACAAAACCAGCAAACACCATCGCGCCCGCGCCCATGGCGCACGAAGGAAAACCGCGGTGATGCGATGTGAAAACATGCTGGCCCTGTCCTGGTCCATGGGGTGCGGGAGCACGGCAATACAACCTATGGAACCTAATATCTCTTTCGGCAATCAGTATCCTTCGCGCGCCTTCGCGTTGAAAAGGTTTTTTATTCCCCGCGCCGCAACGTCTCAACCAGCCACTGCGCCTCGGCCTCGCTGAGCAGGCCGCGCCAGGGCGGCATCGCGGTACCGGGTCGGCCGTCCAGGATGCTGATCATCAGCAGCGCATCGGGCTTGCCGACAAGATCGGCCGGCCGCAACGGCGGGCCGAGGCCGCCCTTCAGGGTCATGCCATGACAGGAGCCGCAGTCCTGCTTGAGCAGATAACGCAGCTCGGCCTGGCGCGCCGGCTCAATCGCACCGGCGGCGAGACTGGCGCCGCACAGCAGCGCCAGCAGGCTAAGCCTGCGCGCTGCGGGTCGCATGCGCCTGCGCCGGTTCGGCACCGAACCAGTCCATCGTACCGGCCAAGGCGACGACCCGGCCGACCACCGCCAGCGCGGGCGAGGTCACGGCCTGCGTCTGCGCGGTGACGGCCAGGGCATCGAGCCGGGTCAGCAGGCGCCGCTGGCGCGCGCTGCTGCCGTTCTCGATCAGCGCGGCCGGCGTATCCGGCGCCAGCCCGGCCGCGATCAGCTGCTGCTGAATCTCGGCCAGGTTGGCCAGGCCCATGTAGATCACCAAGGTGGTGTCGGGATCGGCCAGGCCGTTCCAGTCCAGCGCCAGGGGCTGATCGGCGCGGCAATGACCGGCGACGAAGCGGACGCTGCCGGCCAGCCCGCGGTGGGTCAGCGGGATGCCCGCGTAGGTCGTGCAGGCCGAGGCCGCGGTGATGCCGGGGACGATCTCGAAACGCACGCCGTTGCGGGCCAGGTGCAGCGCCTCTTCGCTGCCGCGCCCGAAGATCAGCGGATCACCGCCCTTCAGGCGCACGACCTTGCGCGCGCGCCGTGCCAAGCCGCTCAACAGTTCGTTGATAGCGTCCTGGTCCATGTGATGATTGCCGGCGGCCTTGCCGACGAAGATGCGGCTGGTACCGGCGGGGATCAGATCGAGGATCTCCGGGGAGACCAGGCGGTCGTAGACGACCACATCGGCCTCCTGGAGCAATCGGTAGGCCTTGCGGGTCAGCAGGTCGGGATCTCCAGGACCGGCGCCGACCAGGTAGATGCAGGCTGCTTCGGACATACGCCCCCCTTCGGGAGATTCGCGTTGTTGTGCCGGAGGCTGGGGGGCGGCTTTGAAAGCGGCCCCCCAGACTGCCGAGCTTACCTCAATACACGTCGTGCATGGTGTTGTAGACGTTGAACTTGCCGGTCGGCGTGACCAGACGCTCGTCCTTGATGACCGCCTTGAGCTTGCGGGTCTTGTCGTCGAGGATCACGATCGCCGACTTCTGGTCCTTGCCGTTCCACACCGAGAACCACACCTCGTCGCCGGCATAGTTGTACTCCGGCTGCACCACCCGCTTGGGTCCCTCGCCGAGTTCCGCCATGCCGGCGATATCCAGCACCTCGAAGCCCTTGGACAGATCGCGGATATCGTAGACCGCGACCGACTGGCTGATCTTCTCGTCGGGGTTGAGTGCGGTATCGACGTACAGGTTGGTGGACTTGGGATGGGTCTTGATGAACAGCGAGCCGCCGCCCTGGCCCTTGAGGGTCTCGACCACCTTCCAGGCAGTGGCCTTGTGCTTCTCGGGATCGGTGCCGATCAGCGAGATGGTCTCGTCGCCGAGATGGCTGGTCGCCCAGACCGGGCCGTATTTCGCATGCACGAAGTTGGCGCCGCGGCCGGGGTGCGGGATCTTGCCGACATCGACGAGTCCGGCCAGCTTGCCCTTCTTGGAGTCGACCACCGCGATCTTGTTCGACTGGTTGGCCGCCGTCAGGAAATACCGTTTGGTGACATCCCAGCCGCCGTCGTGCAGGAAGCGCGCGGCACCGATGGTGGTGATCTTGAGGTTGTCGATATCTTCATAGTTCACCATCAGGATCTGGCCGGTCTCCTTGACGTTGACGATGAACTCCGGATGCTCATGCGAGGCCACGATGGCCGCCACACGCGGCTCCGGATGGTATTCCTGGGTATCCACCGTCATGCCGCGGGTGCCGACAACCTTCTTCGGCTCCAGGGTGTCGCCGTCCATGATCACGAACTGCGGCGGCCAATAGGTCCCGGCGATGGCGTACTTGTCCTCCCAGCCCTTGTACTTGGAGGTCTCCACCGAACGCGCCTCCATGCCGACCTTGATCTCGGCGACGTTGGCCGGGGTCTTCATCCACAGGTCGATCAGGTTGATCTTGGCGTCGCGGCCGATAACGAACAGGTAACGCCCGGAGGCCGACAGGCGCGAGATGTGCACGGCATACCCGGTGTCGATTACCGCGGCGATCTTCTTGGTGTCGCCGTCGATCAGGGCGATCTGGCCAGCGTCACGCAGCGTGACCGAGAAGACATTCTTCAGATTGATGGTGTTTTCCTGCTGCTTCGGCCGCTTGTCCGGCGCCACCAGCAGCTTCCAGCTGGCCTTCATCTCGGCCAGCCCGTACTCGGGCGGTTGCGGCGGCTCATGCTGGAGGAAACGCGCCATCAGGTCGACATCGGCCTCGGTCAGATCGCCCGAGGTGCCCCAGTTGGGCATGCCGGCCGGCGAACCGTAATTGATGAACACCTTCAGGTAATCGGTGCCGCGTTCCTGAGTGATGTCGGGGGTCAGCGGCTTGCCGGTCGCGCCCTTGCGCAGCACCCCGTGACAACCGGCGCAGCGCTCGAAATAGATCTGCTTGGCGCGGACGAACTCCGCCTCGCTCACCGGCGGGGCCGTGGGCGAGATCGTCGTCGTGAGTTCGCCGGGTTGCGGCACCGGCGCGCCCTGGTAGCGCATTTCGGACTCCTGGGTCTTCGGGTGCTCGGTGCTCGCCGCCTGCGCGGCGACGGGTCCCAGCGCCAGGGTCATAGCGGCAACCAGCGTCACCAGATGCGGTCCGTGAAGGGTGCGGTCTTTCATGTCGTTCACTCCTGTCCGTGTGGTAAGAAAATCTGGATTGCCGTCAGTCTCAGGCCAAACCCCTACAAATCGCCTTGATGCAGATCAACGGGGGGAAAATCAGGGTTTTTCTTGGTAAACATCAATCCTTGTCCGGTTCGCCGGCATGGACGACCGCCTGATCCTTGTCCATGGCCCGGAAGTTCAACACCATCTCCTCGGCCAGCTCGCGCGCGCGCGAGCCCTTCTCGTGGCGCTTGCGCCGCTGCGCCAGCGGCGGGCACTTATACGCGTTCCAGTAGGTCACCTGACAGTCTAGACAATAATGGCACTCATTGGCGTTGATCTCGCCGGTGGCGCTGATCGCGCGGACCTCGCATTCATTGGCGCAGACCTGACACGGCTTGCCGCACTCCTTGCGCCGGCGCAGCCAGTCGAACAGGCGCAGGCGTGCCGGAATCGCCAGCGCGGCGCCCAGTGGGCAGAGGTATTTGCAAAACAACTTGCGGTTGACCGCCGAGACCGCCAGCAGCGCCAGGGCATACACCAGATAAGCCCATTCGCGCTGAAAGCGCAGGGTCACGGCGGTCTTGAACGGCTCGACCTCGGCATAGCGCATGGCCGCTTCGAGCGATTGCAGCGAAAGCCCGAACAGTAGCAGCAGAATTACATATTTCAAGGCCCACAGGCGTTCGTGTACCACCTCCGGGAATTCCCATTGCGGGACCTTGAACCGGCGCGCCACCTGATTGATCAGCTCCTGGGCTGCGCCGAACGGACACAGCCAGCCGCAATACACCCCGCGTCCCCACAGCAACAGGGTCATCGCCACGAAGCCCCAGAGGATGAAGATCAGCGGATCGATCAGGAAGGTCTCCCAGCGGAAATCGTGCATCAGCGCCTGTATGAAGGTCAGCACGTTGATCACCGACAGCTGCGCGAGCGCATACCAGCCGATGAAGACCACGGTGAACACCAGGTAGCCGTCGCGGAGGTACAGCAGCAGCCGCGGGCGGCGCGCCAGCCAGTCCTGAAACAGCAGGATCAGGGTCAAGGCGACCAGCGCGGAGAGCAACATGCCGATGCGGAAGGTGCGCTCGGCCCAGGCCAGCCGCCACAGCGGCAGACCGTCCTGCGGCACGGCGGCGGCCTGCGCCGTGCCGTCGAGCAGGCCGCGCGTGGCGGCCACCTGCTGCAAGCTCCGGCTGATGGTCTGGTTGATCACCATCACGGTGATGGTCGCGCCGCTGATCGCATCGACCGTGGCATAACCCGCCCGCGCCGCGCCGCCGACCTTGATGCGCTGGTGTGCATTCAGACCGCGATATTGCTCGACGAACGCCGCCAACTGCGCCTCGCTCACACCGGCCAGCAGGATCGGCTCCTCGTGATGAACGATGCGCACACCGACGATGCTGGCTTGGAGGTTCAACGCGACCAGCACGCTGATGGGTTTGCCGGAGTAGGCCGGGATCGGCAGGATCTGATCGGTCAGGTACACATAGCCGATCAGCGCACCGCGGGCGATCACCGGCGCCGCGCGCGGCTCGCCGTCGAACGGCCCGAAACGCTCGGCCTCGGGGAAGAATGCCTGCACCAGCGGGGTGAGGTCATCCAGGTCGTCGTCCGTCTCCGCCCAGGCGGCCGGCGCGACCAGACACGCGAGCGCCAGCACCCAGACCAGCCAGCCCCGCGTGCGCGCCTTATGCATAAATCCTCAGTAGCCCGCCCCTTCGCGCATCACCCGCCTACCACCAGACGCTGCGCGTGACGGCGACCATCACGATATAACCGAACACCGCCAATGCGGCGAACCAGGCCAGCACGCGGATGCCCCGGCTGCGCCCGCGCTTGAGCGCGAGCGTGCCGAGCCCGATGTACACCAGCAGTGCGACGACCTTGGCCGTCAGCCAGGGCGCCTGGCCCGGATACTGCCGGCTCATAAAGACCAGCGTCAGGGCGCTGACCAGCAGCACGGTGTCGATGACATGCGGCAGCACCCGCACCCACAGCACCTGGAGGCGCTGCGGTGCGTAGAGCATCCAGCCACCGCGCAGCACGAACAGTCCCAGGCTCAACACGGCAGAGCCGATGTGCAGGTATTTGATCAGGCCATAGCTCATACCCGCTAGGCCGGACGCGTCTCCGCGGGACGGGCCAACGCGCCAAGGGCATCCACCTCCAGCAGCCGCACGCGGCGGCCGTCGCTCTCGATCAGTCCGGTGTCCTGCAGGTGCCGGAACAACCGGCACAGGGTCTCGACGGCGATGCCCAGGTAATTGGCGATGTCCTTGCGTGACATCGGCAGTTGCAGTTCGACTCCGCGCGTACGGGCCCAGATCGAGGGTCCGGCCAGACTCAGCAGAAACGTGATGACGCGCTGCTCGGCACTCTGCTGGCGCAACAGGATCGACAGGCTCTGCTCGTGGCGCAGCTGCTCGCCGATCACCCGCAGCAGTTCAGCCTGGAGCGCCGGTTGGCCCGCGCCGAGCGCCGCCGGCCCGATAGCGACCCGACAGACCAGGGTCTCGGTCAGGGCCTGGGCGGTATAACTGTAGGCGCCGCGATCGACGGCCTCCAGGCCGACGGTGTCGCCGGGGAAGTGAAACTCGACCACTTGGTCCCGGCCCTGATCCAGGCTCGCGACGGTCTTGATCGCGCCGGCGGTCACGGCGTACACGCCGTGAAACGGCTCGCCGGCCTTGAACAGCGGTTTGCCGGCGCCGATCCGCCCGCGCCGCACGTGGCCCTTGTCACCGCCACCCAGGGCCTCGCAGACACTCTCCAGACCGCATTGATGGCAGGGTACGCGCGCCTGCCCCAGCGGGGTGGTCACCTGGCGCAGCCAGCGCTCGTTGCTCAGCGTCGTCGTCTCAGTCATTGCACGTCTCCTGCGGTGGGCGTTGGGCCACGCTATCAATACCATCCGCGCCGTCGCCGAAACATTGACCCATATCAAGCCGCGAAGACCGGCAACCTCACTGCAACCTGAACCCGGTGGCCGCATCGAAGTCGATCACCAGGACCTGATAGGGTCGCAGATCGACCACCGCGCTGTGCTCGATCACCCGACCCGCACGGTGAACATCGTCGTTCAAAGACAGATCGAGCGTGTGAGGCCCGGCCGGCAGGCGGATCTTGGCGTACACATACGCGGTTCCGTCGCTGGAGAACCCGGTCGCCCGGATGCTTCGCTGGTAGCGGACCTCGCCGTCGACGGCGAACCGCACCTCGATCGGCGAGCGCTCGCGGCTACAGTCCAGCGGGTTGCGCATATTCGGCGGCAGCCGCGCCAGTTCCTCGGCCGTGCGTTCGCGGCACTCGGCCAGGCGCTGGCCGGAATGGCCCAGACTGAGCACGACCACGGCCCCGCCCTCCGCGCCCAGCGGCGAGTAGGCCGGGGCTACGGAAAAAACCCCCAGACACAGCGCGAACAGCCCATAGGCGGCAACCTGGCCGAGCAGCTGCACCGGGCTAGCCATGGGCATCCGCCGCGCGCGGCGACGCCTTGGCTGCGCGTAGCGCCTCGATGAAGGCGGTCAATTCGTTGCGCACACGCGCGCGCTCACCGGCGGCGCCCCAGACGATACGCACGCGCTGCGGGTCCACATTGCCGCGCAGGTGCGGCTCGCGCAGGCCGGCGACCCGCGCCTCGGTCCAGGCCGCACCCAGCCGGAAGAAGCAATCGCCATCCGGACAGCCGGTAATGAACACGCCGTCGGCGTCCTCGCGGCGCAAGGCGTACTCGATGAACGCCGGTGGCAGATTGCCGGTACAGGGCAGGCTGATCGCGGCGACCTCGGCCCCGGCGTAGTCGCGCACATCGATGGCATGCTCGCAGCCGTACACCAGCACCTTGACCGGTGCCTGCACGTCCGCCAGCGCCGTCCGACTCCGGTCGCGCATCTCGCGGATCGGGAAGCTCGGCATGTCGATCCCGGACACCAGCTCCTCCAGGCTGCGGAACGGCGTCGCCGAGGGGCAGGCGCCGGCGCAGATACCGCAGGCCGTGCACAGATCCGGATCGACCACCGCGATGCGCGTGTGCCGGGTACCGTCGTTGCGCGGCTGCATGGTGACCGCACTGAACGGACAGTCGGCGTAGCAGCGACCGCAGCCGTTGCAATTGCCCGGGTCCACCACCGCCACCGGCGCCTGCCGCAGCGGCGGCAACCAGGGCAGCGCCGACAGCAACAGGCTGATGCCCAGCAGCACGCCCCAGAACAGCCACGGCGAACCCCAGTCGAGCAGCGGGAACGGCAGCAGATAGAACCAATCGAAGGCCAGGTCATGCGGCACGACCGACAGGTCCGCCGGCGCATGACTCTGCGCCGGACGTAGCAGCGAGAGCACCAGCAGCATGCCCAGACTCCCCAACGCCAGCCGCCACGGCGGGTTGACCTTGGGCCGACTCAGGCGCAGCAGATGAAACCAGATACCGAACACCAGGAAGATCGGAATCCCGATCAGGTGCAGAAACGCCAGCAACGTAAAAAAGCGATCGCTCAGGCTGTCGGCGGTCAGGAAATTGCGCGCCATCGGATCGGTAAAGATCGGCAGCACGTCGAGCAGTTCCGAGGTGGACAGCGCGATGTATTGCGAGAGCTGATCCCAGACCAGCCAGTAGCCGGTGATGCCCAACGGGAACACCATCCACAGCAGCGGCACGCCCGTGAACCAGGAAAACCAGCGCGCCCCGCGGTAACGCCCGGCGGAAAATTCATTGAGCATATGCAGCGCCAGGGTCACGATCGCGGCGTCGGAGGCATAGCGGTGCAGACTGCGCATGACCCCGCCCAGGTACCATTGCGTGTGGGTCAGATACTCGACCGTCTGATAGGCGCCTTCGATGCTGGTCTCGAAGAAGACAAAGACATAGATCCCGCTCACCAGCACCACCCAGAAAAAAAAGATGGTCAGCGCGCCGAGGTGATGCATCGGATTGAGCTCGGCACCAAACGCGCGTTGCAGCGCACCGCGCAACGGCGTCAGGGCGAGACGCGGCAGGGACTGAATGGCCTTGAGCATGGTGCGGACCCTTGGTCTGAGCGGTTACGAGGTTGACAAATGCCCGGGATCAACGCTAGCCCGTGCCGGGCGGCACGGGCATTGACATGCGTCAAGTGCGACGGGGCAGGCGGAGCTCGCGCAGCAGGAAGCCCGAGACGCCGAGGATGATCATGGCGCCGATCGCCATGCCGAGGTAGATCGAGTAGTCCAGACGATAGCCCCCGGTGGCGGGGTCGTAGCTCACACAATACAGGCGGACCCGGTTCACAAGCTGGGTCAGCGCGCCGTCCTCCGGGCGCACACCATAGAGCAGCTGTTTCAGCGGCTCGACCAGCCAGCGCACCTCGGTGGTGTCGCCATAGACCTGGCCGAACACGCGGCCGTCGGCGTCGATCAGGGTGGTCTGCAGGAGGTGATCGAAGCCCTTGGGGAGCGCTGGTAGGTGAAGCCCGTCGCGCGCGCCAGGGCCGTCACGCTGGCTGCGTCACCGCTCAGAAAATACCAACCGGGGTCCTGCACCGCCTGCTCCGCGGCGAACGCCGCCATGCGCGCCGGGGTATCGACGGTGGTATCGAAGCCGACGGTCAACACCACGAAGCTGTCCGTGCCGAGCACCGGACGCGCGGCGCGCACCGCCCTGGCCAGCGCCCGGGTGGTGGTGGAGCAGATCTGATAGCAACTGGTGTAGACGAAACTGACCAGCACCGGTTTGCCGCGCAGCTCGCTCAGCCGCAGTTCCGTGCCATCGCTGCGGGTCAGCCGCAGCGCGCCGACCGATTGGCCGATGGCCGCCTGACTGAGCGCATAGGCGGCCTCGCCGTCGAACACCGGGGCGGGCTCTGCCGCCAGCCACGGGCACCCGGCCAGCAGCCAGGCCGCCGCGACCGCCGGCCAGAACCGCCTGCGAGACATCTTCCCGGCCATCGACATCAATCACCCGTTAGAGAACCGCCATCAGCGGCGCATCGAGCATCGCCCCGGTCAGCACCAGCGTGAGCTGAGCCAGCGAGGCGTGGAAACTCGCCATCGCACTGCCGCGATCGAGCCGGCGCAGCAGCCGCAGATTGGCCCGCAGGAACAGTCCACCGCCGAGCAGCGCGGCGGCCAGATACACCGGACCCATGCCGAAGGCGTAGGGCAGCAGCGAGGCCGCGACCAGCAGCACGGTATTGACTAACACCACCCAGGCGGTCGCCCGCGGGCCGATCACGACCGGCAGCATCGGTACCCGGGCACGCAGGTAGTCGTCGTGCATCGCAATCGCGAAGCTCCAGAAATGCGAGGGCGTCCACAGGAACAACACCAGCGCGAACAGCAGCGGCAGCGTCTGCGGCTCGGGGGAGACCGCCGAGGCGCCCGCCATAATGGCGAAACTGCCGGCCAGCCCGCCGACCACGATATTCAGCGCGGTGCGGCGCTTGAGCCAAACGGTGTAGACGAACCCATAGAAGAAGGCGCCAAGAAACACATAGGCCGCCGCGACCAGGTTGGTCGCCCAGGCCGTCGCCAGCACCGACACACCGAGCAGGGCGGCCAGCGCCACCAGCCAGCCGCGGCCGTGCGCGAGCGTGCCGTTGACGAAGGGGCGGTCGCAGGTGCGGCGCATCACGGCGTCGAGGTCACGTTCCATGTACTGATTGAAGCCGCCGGCGGCTGCCGCAGAGACCAGTACGGCCAGGAACACCACCGCGACCTGCCAGCCCGCCAGCGCCGCGCCCTGCGCCACCGCGATGCCCGCCAGTGCAGTGAAGGCGATGGTTACGCCGATACGCAGCTTGCAGACATTGGCCATCGCACGGATCAGGGCGGGCAGCCCGGGGCGGGGCACCGGCCCCATCAGTAGCGACTCGCTTGCAGACATGGCAGCTGTCCTCCCGCTGGATCGATCAAGACCTCGGCACCCGCCCCCGCGCGGCCAGCCCGCGCGGGGCGCCGGACCGCTCAGCCGAGCGGCCAGACCGAGGCCAGGTACTTCCAGTTGATGGCGTAGTAGACGACAAAGATGGTCAGGAACATCAAGGCCAGGACAAAGGTACCGGGCGCTTCGAAGCCAGCCACGCCGATGTGGCCGCCGTGGCTTTCGATCGGTGTGGCGCGCACCGCCACGCTGTGCTCGCTGCTGTAGCCGGGCACCTCGATCTTCTTGCCGAACAGGATCGAGCCGACGGTGATCAGGACGAAGGCCGCGCCGCCGATGATGGCGATCACCCCGCTGATGCCGACCAACCCCATCAGCAGATAGGCACTGCCGGGGTATTCATAGCCGAGCGCCGCGCCGGTGAAGGCCATGTCCCAGTGCCGGCGCGCGACACCCAGGGTACCGGCGCCCATCATCACCAAGGCGAATACCGCCATGCCCAGTCCGAACAGATACGGTTGCCAGCGGGCCAGGCCCTTCCAGATCAGTTCGCGCTTAAACAGCGTGGGGATCAGGAAGTAGGTCAGGGCCATGAACGCCAGCGTGGTGCCGATCACCACCGTGGCGTGGAAATGGCCCGGTACATAGATGGTGTTATGGATGATGATATTGATCTGTTCGGTGCCCATCACCACGCCCGAGATGCCGCCGAGGAAGCCGAAGCCGACCAGCGAGATGAACATCCCGGAGAACACCGGATTCCCCCAGGGCGCCTTGCGTAGCCATTCAAACAGGCCATTGTTCAAGCCCTTGCGCCGCTGCGCGACCTCGATGGCGCCGGGCACGGTCAGACCGTGGATCATGCTGGCCAACACCGCCAGGTACATCGCATAACTGGTGTTGAAGATTTTCCACTCGGAGCTGATGCCCGGGTCGACCAGCAGATGATGCGCCGAGGCCAATTGCAGAAACAGGATGTACAGCAGGAAGGCGCCGCGGCTGACGCGTTCCGACATCGGCGTGGCGCCGAACACGATAGCGGCGATCGCATACCATACGGCCACATGCGCGGCGACGTTGATCTGTTGCGAGGAATGGCCCAGGGCCCACCAGATCAACCGGTACATCAGCGGATCTATGTGGCTGATGTAGCCGATCGACCAGAGCCAGGTCGGCACCAGGATGATCGCACCCGAGGCGATGGTGAACACCGCGATGATCGCCGCGGTGACCGCGCCGAAGGTCACCAGCGGCACCGAACCCTCGTAGGTCCGTTCGGCCTTGGCGACCACCAGCGTGCCGAAGAACACGAACACACCCAGCAAGGCACCGACCGCGAACAGGATCAGACCGAGGTAGAAGGTCGGATTCGCCGGCATCGGCACATACGAGGTCATCATCACGCTGGAATCGCCCTTCAGGATCGCCAGGTTGGTGGTCACCGAGCCGATGATCATCAGGGCGAAACCCAACCAGGCGATGCGCGGCGTGGCCAGACGGCAGCGCAGCAGCGTGGATGAACAGAAGTACAGCACGGCCATCTCGAAGAAGATGATCCAGAAGATCAGCATATCGACACCGTGCGCGGTCAGCGCCTGGTAGAACTCCATCGCCGGCAGCAGATGCACGGCCGGCCAGCGGGTCAGGGTGACCAGCAGGGCCAGGATGCCGCCGATCAGCAGAAACACCACGCCAGCGACGGCGTTGGCCTTCATCAGCAACTCGGCGTCTTTATGATATTGCAGACCGGTACTGGGACAGGTCCTGAATTGTGCGTTGGTCGTCATTGTCTTTCTCCCCCTCAGTCAACGACGTAGATCTTGCCGGTCATCTGATGATGGCCGATGCCGCAGAACTCGTTACAGATGATCGTGAACTCGCCGGTGGTGTCCGGGGTCACGGTGATCACCATGTCGTAGCCCGGGATGATCTGCATGTTCACGTTGATCGGTTGCAGTGAAAACCCGTGCTGCCAGTCCATCGAGGAGATGTGCAGGCGGTAGGATTTGTCGCGCTCGAGCTCCAACGCCGGCCACCACTCCCAAAGCCGGCCGATCAGATAGACATCGGAGCCCGCCGGCGGCCGCACCACAGGTATCGCACGCTCGGTCTCGGTGCGCACGGTGTACTGGTCGACCATCGCCTGGGCCTTGGCTGCAAAGCGTTCCGGCGTGGTGCGGTAGGCCTCGTTGGAAATGTTCTGTTTGCCCATCACGTGCCAGAGCGGCATCATGGCGAACATGATCAGGCACCAGATCAAGGCCAGCACGATCCAGGTGCCCTCGACGCGATCGATCGGTTGATTCCACCATAGGCGTCTAGCCGGTGGTTGGAGTGCGCTCATTTTTGTTCCCCTTTTAGCGGTCTGCCGGTCTCAGAATGTGGTCATCACGGCGCTATGGGGATGGTCACGATTTCCATGATTCCCCAAATGATGTAAAACACGGTGGGCATCACTACCCCGATGAACAGCAGCAGGAACGGGTTATCGAGCACCTTCTGCATGACGGGGATATCGCCCTCGTCGTCGTTTTGATCTGTCATGGCACCTCAGCCTCCGCGGTCTGGATTCCAACTGTGGGATTTGACACAGCTGCATCTTAGAAAAGAAAACCCGCACAATGATTTGACTTGCATCAAGGCGGGTCTGCCGATCGCGCGACAGGATGATATTCGTCAATACAAACTTTGGTTCACCGCCCGTTGCGGCACACGACCTCAGAGGCCCATGCCCATGACCTACGACCGTTGCTGGCCGACCCCCTTGCGGGAGTGTAGTAGAAGTAAACGACTTTTGTCAGCCATATCCATGACCCACCATCGCTACTGGCTGACACCCCTGCTGGCCCTGCTGCTGAGCGGCTGCGAACAGTCCGCGCCGCCGGGGCCCGCGTTCGCCTTCGAGCGCCTGGACCGCGACGGCGCCGTGATTGCCGGCGGCGGGGATTTTCAGCAGGCACCCTGGCAGTGCGTGCGCGACCGCAACACCGGGCTGATCTGGGAGATGAAAGGCGTCGCCCCGGCGCTGCACGGCGCTACCCATACCTACAGCTGGTATGCCCCGGACAATGCGCCGATGGACGGCCACGACTACCGCGGCACGCCGGACGCCGGCCAGTGCGCGGGCTCGGCCTGCGACACCTCGGCCTATGTGCAGGCGGTCAATGCCGCGGGGCTGTGCGGCTTCAATGACTGGCGCCTGCCGACCAAAGATGAGTTCGCCAGCATCAGCGACCCGCGCCAGCCGCTGATCCCCCCGACCATCGACAGGGATTATTTTCCGGACACCCAGCCCGGCGAGTATTGGACGGCCAACGACTATTCATTCAAGCATGACGCCGCCTGGGCCTGGAATTTTGAGTTCTCCCACGACCGCGTCGATTGGAAGCAGGCACCCAAGTTCGTGCGCCTGGTACGCGGCCAGCGGCTGAACCCGTCGCGCTGAAGAGGGACAGCGTCAGCCGACTAACCGAAACGCCGCGCGAAGGCCTCGACGATGTCCCATAGCTCGGCTGGCAGACGCGCCCGCACCTCGGCGCGGATCGGTTCGGGCACCCCGCCATAGAATGCCTCGGCGATGCCGCCCGCGATGCAGGCCAGGGTGTCGCTGTCGCCGCCCAGGGACACGGCGTTGCGCACCGCATCCTCATAGGAGTCCGCATCCAGGAAGGCGATGATCGCCTCCGGCACCGTGCCCTGGCAGGAGATGTCGAAGGCGTAGACCGGACGGATCGCCTCGATGCGGCGGTCCAGGTTGTACCCGAACTGCGCGGCGATCCGCGCCCTGATCAGCGCCTTGTCGTGCTGCGTCCGGGCCAGGAACACCGCCAGCGCGGTCGCCTGCGCACCCTTGATCCCCTCGGGGTGATCGTGGCTGACCTCGGCGGACCTGCGCGCCTGCGCCAGCACCGCGTCCTCGCTCGCAAAGGCGAATCCGACCGGGCTGACCCGCATCGCCGAACCGTTGCCCCAACTGTGGTAAGGCCGGGGGTCCTCCGCCAGCAGCCAGCCGAGAAACGTCCCGCCATAGCCGGCCTCGGGATAACGACGCCCGAGCATGCGGATCGATTCGAGATAGGAACGCCCCGAGAGGATCGCCTCGGCGACCGCGAGCGTCAGCACCGTGTCGTCCGTGTACCGCGAGCCCGGGCTGAACAACGGGAAGTCCTTCGACTTGATCGGCGCCTGTTCGTAAACCGAGCCGATGATGTCGCCTGCGATGGCCCCGAGCATGCCGGTTTCTCCGTCGAGGTGTGGATGCAGCGCGGCCGCCGCCGGCGGCGCATGCCGAGACCCCGCAGCAAGGGTAGCAGCACGCTGAGCAGGGTGATCTGCATCATCGGCGACGCAGGCACCGGGCCCGGCACACATTCCCTTTGTACCTCGCGCGCGATAGAGGTTTAATGACCCCGACCCGCCCACCCCATCAGGACACCCACCATGCCACGATCCCTCACCGCCAGCCTGCTGCTCATGATGAGCCTGAGTGCAACCGCCCAGCCACCCGCCGACAGCCAGCGCATGCTGCAGGGCATGCAGGCGATGCAGGACTGCATGGCCAGGATCGACCTGGCCGCGATGCAGCGCCTTGGCGAGGAGGGTCGTCAGGTGGAGGCCGAGGTCAAGGCCCTGTGCGCGGCCGGTCAGCGCGACGCGGCGCAAACCCAGGCCATCACCTTCGGCATGAAGATCGCCCAGGACTCCTCGATGAAGACCCTGGCCGAATGCGGCAAGCAGATGCAGGGGATGCTACCGCCGATGAACCAGACGCCTTACGCCGACCTGGGCGAGGGTGGCACCGACCGGCACGTCTGCGATAACCCCTGACGCTCGCCTGACACCCCCAAAAAGCCACGCGGCGAGCCCAGAATAAAGCGCCCGTCTAGCCGCTGTAGGATGCTGCGCGTGAGATGCCCGCCGCTCACATCCCGTTCTTGTACACCGAGCGGTCGGTGGCGCCGCTGGCGCGCACCTGGCGCAGCGCCAGCGCGTATTCCCTGAGCAGGGTCAGGGCGTAGCGGATACGGCCGCGGAGATAGCTGTCGGCGCGTTCATCGTTGGCGGCGGGGTCGGCGTTCAGCACCTGCTCGACCTTGCGCACGATGACCTGCTCGGGGATGTAGCAGATGCGGTTGTTCTTGTAGCTGCTCATGCGCAGCTCGGCGACCGGGTAGGCGCCGCCGTCACCGGAGGACACGGTCACGATCAGCGCGGGCTTATGGGCGAGTTCACCCTTGCCCCAGAGCAGAAAGAAGTTCTTCAGCCCGGCCGGCACCTGGCCGTGCCATTCGGGGGAGACGATCACGAAGCCGTCGCACTCGCCGAGCGCCTGCGACAGCGGTTCCAGGCGCGCCTTCCAGTCCGGATCGCCGTCCCAGATGCCCTGATCCCACAACGGCAGCGGGTTGCCGGCCAGGCTGAACAGCCAGGTCGCCTCGCACAGGCCGTGCTGTTTCAGACTGTCTTCGATGTGGCGTGCGACCTTCTCGCTCTGAGAGGCCTGCCGGTGGCTGCCACTGATAATGCCGATCTGCATGCCGGAACCGCCCTGTGTAGTGAATGCCCGGGGGGGATTCTAACAAGGCCGAGCCGGGGCATCTCGCTCAAGATTCGCCGGACAGCGCCGAAGAGAAACCTGGAGTCCGGCCAGGAAATTGGCCCTTAATAGGTTTCTCAATACCCACCAGGCGGCGATATGGACAGCGAATTCGCAGAGGTCAGTGAAGACGATTTTTCCCGCATCGGCGGCGAGCGTCCGCCGCACACCAGGATCGAGGCGACGCTGATCGCGCTCGGCGGCAGCGGCGTGCAGGGCACCGAATTCAAGCACCGCGCGCTGAAGGCCGCCGGCTGGAAATACGGCAAGATGGTCTCCTACGGCAGCAACCCCAAGCTCGCCGCCGAGGTCTTCAACCGGGTGCGCTGCGCGCTCGCCGCCTGCCGCGACCACGAGCAGTTACTCCAGGCCTTGCAGTCGCCCTAACCCCCGCGCCTCAGAACGCGAGCCGGGCCTCGACCGCGGCCATGCCGGCGCGCGCGCAGGCCTCGTCATCCTCCCCGTTTGGGGCCCCGGACACCCCCACCGCGCCGACCAGGCTGCCGGCGACCTCCACCGGCACGCCGCCGCCGATCATCAGGGCATGGGTGACCCCGCGCACACCCGATTGCGGCTTGCCGGCCTGGCTCATGTCGGCCAGGGCCAGGGTGTTGGTGCGGAAGCTCGCCGCGGTCCAGGCCTTGCGGGTCGCGGTATCCGGCGTGTGCGCGCCGGCATAACGGTCGCGCAGCATCACCTGCGGCACGCCGGTGCGGTCGACCACGGCCACCGCCACCTGGAAGCCCGCCTTGCGGCAGGCCTGCAGGGTGGCCTCGGCCAGCGCCTGGGCGAGCTCCGGGCTCAGCGTCTGATAACTCACCAGCGCGGGCTCTTCGGCGGCGGCCAGTCCCAGGCTCAGCCCCGCACCCAACAGCCCGCCCGCGATCCGGCCCCGCCATCTGTGTCCTGTCCTCATCTCGTATCCTCCTTTGGAGTTTTGAGTTGTGTGAACTGCGCACTGCGCAGACTCTGAGGATAGCCCAGCCCGCCCGGCGCCACAGGGCTGGGCGGGATCTCAGGTTGCGGGCCGCCACGGCCGCCAACCTGGGACATGCCCGAGCCAGGACCACCCATGCAGCCCCGCGATCTGATTCACGACCATGTCCAGTTGTTGTCCCTGCCCGAGGTCTGCCTGCGCATCCAGCAGCTGGCCATGGACCCGCGGGCGGACATGAACGAGTTCGCACACCTGGTCAGCCAGGACCCGGCCCTGACCACGCGCCTGCTGAAGCTGGTCAACAGCGCCTATTACGGTTTTCCCGGCCGCGTGGATACCGTCAGCCGCGCGGTGAACCTGGTCGGGATCTCCGAGCTGCGCAATCTGACCCTGGCGATGGCGGCGATGGAGGTGTTCGGCGGGCTGGAAAACGAACGCTTCGACATGCTCGAGTTCTGGCGCCATTCGGTCTACTGCGCCCTGGTCGCGCGGTTTCTGGCCACCCGCGCGCGGGTGCTGCACGCCGAGCGGCTGTTCATCGCCGGTCTGCTGCACGACGTCGGCCGGCTGCTGATCTTCAGCCTGCTGCCGGAACAGAGCGCCTCGATCCAGCAACGGGTCGCGGCGGGCGAGGCGGTCTGCGCGGCCGAGCAGGCGGAATTGGGCTTCGACCACGCCGCGGTCGGCGGCGAACTGCTCGGCCTGTGGCAACTGCCCAAGGCGCTGTGCCAGGCCGTCGCCTTCCACCATTGCCCCGAGGCCGTCGAGGAGGCGCGCCTGGAGGCCACCCTGGTGTTCCTGGCCAACCAGATCGCGCATCAGGTGGAGGCCGTGGCGCAGGCGCGGGTCAGCCCGCACGGCGATCCGTTCGCCGGCTTCACCGATCCCCGGCCGCTCGCGGAACAAACGGCCTGTCCGTATCTCGATGCCATCCCCGCAGCGGCCTGGGCCCAGGCCGGCCTGAACCCCGAGGTCGTGGCCGAGGCCGTGGCCGAGGCGGCCGGCGATTTCGACGAGGTCCTGACCATCCTCTACAGCATCTGAGCGCGGAACTTACCGCGCCCGGCGTTCCTCTCTGACAAGACGCCCGCGCCTGTTACGAGGAATCGCCTTGCTGCTACCATCGCGCCCCATGAACTCCCTCCGGGCATGGTTGGCCGCGTGTGTGTGCGGGTTGCCGCTGCTGGCCGGTTGCGGCGAGTCGCCGGCGCCGGCCGACAGCGCGGCGCCGCGCGCGGCCGAGCCGGTCGCGGTCAACGTGATCAGCGTGCGCAGCCAAGTCCACGCGCAGACGCTGATCCGCAGCGGCACCTTGCGCGCCCGGCGCAGCGTGCGTCTGCACAGTCAGGAAGAAGGCCGTATCGACCACCTGCCGGTGTATGAGGGCGACCGGGTCGAGACCGGGGCGGTGCTGGTGCGCCTGGACGACCGGCTGCTGCGCGCGGAACTCAACAAGGCCGAGGCCAACCGCCAGCAGGCGGCCCAGGACCATGCGCGCCTGCAACGCCTGGTGGCACGCAAGCTGGTCTCCGAGGACGAGATCCTGCGCGCGGCGACCGGGCTGCGGGTAGCCGAGGCCGAGGAATCCCTGCTCAAGACCCGGCTCGGCTACCTGACGGTGAGCGCGCCGTTCGCCGGGGTGATCACCGAACGCGGTGTCGAGCCCGGTGATGTGGTGCCGCGATTCGCGCATCTGCTGACCCTCGAAGATCCGCAATCGCTGATCACCGAGGTTCCGGTATCGGAGCTGATCCTGCCCGCGCTGCAAACCGGCGACACCGTGCAGGTGCGCATCGACGCCCTCGGCGACGCGCAGCACACCGGGCGCATCGCGCGCATCCACCCGAGCATCGACGCGGCGACCCGCCAGGGCCTGATCGAGATCGCGCTGACCCCGGTCCCGGCCGGCGCCCGGGCCGGCCAACTGTGCCGAGTGGAACTGCCCGGCGTGACCGCGGCGCGGCGCGCGGTCCCGCTGATCGCCCTGCGCCAGGACCCCGAGGGCGAGTATGTCTACCGCGTCGATGCCGAGGGCCTGGCGCGGCGTACCCCGGTGCGCACCGGGGTGGCCCTGGGCGAATACATCGAGATCCTCGACGGCCTGAGTGACGGCGACCAGGTGATCACCCGCGGCTTCATCAACCTGGCCGCCGACCGGCCGGTGCGCATCGTCGCCGCGCCCGCGTCGCCATGAGCGCGCCGCCGCGCCCGACCCGCGGCGGCGGGCTGTCCGCCTGGTCGATCCGCCACCCGGTGGGCGTGAGCATGCTGACCCTGGCCGTGGTGGTGCTGGGCCTGGTGTTCTCGTTGCGCCTGCCGATCGACCTGCTCCCCAACATCGTCTATCCCGAGGTGCGCGTGCGCGTCCTCGATCCCGGCGTGCCGGCGCGGATCATGGAGGACCAGGTCACGCGGCGTCTGGAGGAACAGCTCGCCATCACCGAGAACGTGGTCTCGCTGATCTCGACCAGCAAGGAGGGCGAGGGCTCGGTGGATATGTTGTTCCCGTACGGCACCGACATCGATGCCGCGCTGCGCGATGCCTCCGACCGTCTCGACCGGGCGCGCCGGGACCTGCCGGCCAGCATCGAACCGCCGATCATCTACAAGAGCGACCCGCAGCAAATCCCGGTGGTGGAGTTCATCGTCAGCGCGGACGATCTCGACCCGGTGCAGTTGCGCAGCTGGGTCGAGTACGAGCTGGCGCGCTGGTTCATCAACCTGCCCGGGGTGGCGGCCGCCGAGGTCGGCGGCGGTCTGGTGCGGGAGATCCAGGTGCTCCCAGACCTGGAACGGCTGGCGGCCTCCGGCCTGACCGCCGAGGACCTGGCCGCGCGCCTGCGCGCGGCCAACCGCGACGTGGCCGCCGGCCGGCTGTATGCCGGCGCGCGCGAATACAGCAGCCGCACCGCCGGGCGCTTCGAGCAGGTCGAGGACATCCGCCGCCTGCCGATCCTGATCCCCGGCGGCGGCAGCCTGCCGTTGTCCGAACTCGCCGAGGTGCGCGACACCCACGCCGACGAGCGTCTGCGGATGCGCTTCAACGGCCACGCCGGGGTCAAGCTGACCTTGCAGAAGCAGCCCGCCGCCAACGCCGTGGCCGTGGTCGATGCGGTCCTGGAACGCCTGACCTGGCTGCGCGACAACCGCCAGCTGCCGGCCGGGATCGCGATCGACACCGTCTCCGACCAGTCGGTGTATGTGCGCTATGCGCTGAACAACGCCCTGCTGGCCGGCCTGAGCGGCGCCACCCTGGCGATGGCCGTGGTGTTCCTGTTCCTCGGCGACCTGCGCCGCACCCTGGTGATCGGCACCGCGATCCCGGTCGCCATCGCCGTCACCCTGTTCCTGATGGAGTTCGCCGGGCTGACCCTGAACATCATGAGCCTCGGCGGGCTGGCGGTCGGCATCGGCATGCTGGTCGACAGCGCGATTGTGATGCTGGAGAACATCCACCGCCACCAGCAGGCCGGCGAGGAACCCGCTGAGGCCGGGCTGGCGGCGGCCGGCGAGGTCAACAGCGCGATCGTCGCGGCCACCAGCACCAATCTGGCCGCCGTGTTGCCGTTCCTGCTGATCTCCGGCCTGTCCGGGCTGCTGTTCCGGGAACTGATCATCACCGTGTCGGCGGCCATTGTCGCGGCCCTGCTGGTGGCGCTGACCCTGGTCCCGGCCTGGGGCACGCGCCTGCCGGGGCCGCGCCGCAGCGGCGCCTGGCGGCGCGGTTTCGACCGTCGGATGGAGCGCCTGCAACACGGCTATGCGCGCGTGCTCGAAAGACTGGGCGCACAGCGCGGCGCCCAGGCCCTCTGCGCACTCGGCTTCGCCGGCCTGCTCGGCGCCAGCGCGCCGGGCTTCCTCAACGGCCAGCAGATCTTTCTGCCGGAGCTCGACGAGGGCCGCGTGATCGTGCGCGTGACCGGCGACACCGGCACCGCCCTGGAGACCATGGACGCGGTCGCACGCCGCCTGGAGGCGCTGTTCGAACGTCAGCCGGAGGTCGCCTCGGTATTCACCACCACCGGGGGCTTCGTGTTCGGGCGCACCGAGCGCGAACTCTCCAGCCGCGCGACCCTGCAAGTCCAGCTCAAGCCGCTGGCGCAACGCGCGGTCACCTCCGAGGACTGGATTACGCACATGCACCAGGAGATCGCCGGGCTGGAGCTGGTCGGCTATAAGCTCACGCTGCGCAGCCGCGGCATGCGCGGCCTGCGGGTCGGCTCCGGCGAGGACAGCATCGCCTTGCGCGTCCAGGGCCCGGACATCGAGACGCTGAACAACCTGGGCCGGCAGGTGGCCGCGGCGCTGGAGGAGCTCCCCGAGCTGCGCAACGTGTCCTGGACCGACGAAGAGGCCCGCCAGGAACTGACCGTGACGGTGGACCGCGAACGCGCCGCGCAACTGGGTCTGAGCGTCGAGGCCGTCGGCACGGCCCTGCGCTTCGCCCTGAACGGCGAACTCGCCGGCGATTACCTGGATGGCGACCGCCGCTTCGATATCCGCCTGCGCCTGCCGCGGCCGTCGCTGAAGACCCTCTCCGATCTGGAGAACACCCTCCTGTTTGCTCCCGAGCGCGGCCGCCCGGCCATCCGCCTGAGCGATCTCGGGCAGATCCGCCTGACCGCCGCCCCGGGCATGATCCTGCGCTATCAGCAACAGCGCATGGTCGAGGTGTATGCCTCGCTCGCCGGCGACCGGGCCCTGAACGAGGTGATGCAGGCTGTGCAGCAGCGCCTCGCCGAGTTCGATATCCCGGCCGGCTATCAGGTCTACGACATCGGCGCGTTCACGGCCCTGCAGGAGGGCCGCCGCAGCGCCGGACTGCTACTCGGCCTGGCCTTGTTCCTGGTGTTCGTGGTGATGGCGGTGCAGTACGAGTCGCTGCGCAATCCGCTGGTGATCCTGGTCAGCGTGCCGTTCGCCCTGACCGGGCCGGCGCTGCTGCTGCCGCTGACCGGCGTGCCGCTGTCGATGCCGGTGTGGCTGGGCCTGATCATGCTGGCCGGCATCGTGGTGAACAACGCGATCGTGCTGGTGGAATACATCGAGCTGCTGCGCGCACGCGGGCTCGACGCGCGTGCGGCCATCGCCCACGCCGGGGCGCTGCGCCTGCGGCCGATCCTGATGACCACCCTGACCACCGTGGTCGGTCTGCTGCCCTTGTCGCTGGGACTGGGCGAGGGCGCGGAGATGCTCCAACCGCTGGCCCAGACCATGATCTACGGCCTTTCATTTTCACTGCTGGTATCGCTGTTCCTGGTGCCTGTAACCTATCTGTGGTTCCAGGCTGCCCGCGCACCGGCCCACCCAGGAGACACGCCATGAGCGAGACCCACGACCCCCACGAACAGACCCCCGCGATCAAAGACCACCCGCTGTATCAACTGCTGCGCGACGGCAAGGTCGCGGAGTTCAACGCCCGCCGCCAGGCCGGCGAGACCTGCGACCTGACCGGCACCGACTTCCGCGGACTCGACCTGCGCGGCCTGGACGCCGCCGGCCTGGACCTCTCCAACAGCTATTTCCGCCAGGCCGATCTGCGCGGCGTCGATCTCAGCACCGCCAATCTGGCCGGGGCCAGCATCCACGGCACCAAGATCTCCGGCGTGCATTTCCCCCCCGACCTGCCGGCCGAGGAGATCGTGCTGTCACTGGAGCACGGCACGCGCCTGCGCTACGGCGTGCCGGTGCGGGCGAGCAAATCTTAGGGAGGCTGAATAA
>JBHEOS010000032.1:5728-24401 GCA_046260695.1 Gammaproteobacteria bacterium | reverse complement strand
GGGGTCGTCCACGAAACCGCGCGCAATCCGCTCAAGCGGGAGATGGCCCCTCAGGGTGTCGCCGAACCGCGCGGTCGGTTGTGTGTCCAGACCACTAGCGCGCCGCCCCATCGCCGGCGGCGACCCGCAGTCGAGCTGAGCCCCTGGAGATACCGCCATGCTGGCCGCGTTCGCCGCCGATCTGGTCGTTACCATGCATTTCGGCTTCATTCTGTTTGTGATCCTCGGCGGCCTGCTGGTGTCGCGCTGGCGCCGGGTGGCGTGGCTGCACCTGCCGGCGGCGGCCTGGGGCGCCTCGATCGGCTACTTCGGCTGGACCTGCCCGCTGACGCCGTTGGAGAACCACCTGCGCGTGGTCGCGGGGCAGGGCGGTTATCCGCACGGCTTCATCCAGGAATATCTTGAACCCCTGGTCTATCCCGCGGGGCTGGATGCGGACGGTCGGATCTGGCTGGGCGTGGGCGTGCTGGTCGTGAACGCCTTGATCTACGCCTTGATCTACGCCTGGGCGCTGCGGCGATAGGCGCGACATTGCGGGCAGTTCGCGCGGTGGATCGCCGCGCGCATGAGCGAATCGACCTTGCCCGCGGGCGCCTTATTCCGCGCCCGGTGCGAGCGCGCCCGGGCAGGGCAGATGGGTCCAGGCCGGTGGGCCGTCCAGGCGCAGGGCGGTGAGTTGGCCGCCCCACACGCAGCCGCTGTCGAGTGGGTAGATGCCGGGGTCTTCGCGTGGCCCCAGGGTCGACCAGTGCCCGAACACGATACGGAGTCCGCGGCTGCGGCGTTCGGGCAGTTCGAACCAGGGGCGCAGGGGCGGCGGCTGGCTGCCGGGCGCGCCCTTGTGGGTCAGGGCGAGGTGGCCGTCGGGGCTGCAGTAGCGCAGGCGGGTGAGGCAATTGGTGATGAAGCGCAGGCGTTCCCAGCCGCGCAGTTGCTCTGACCACTGGGTCGGTTGGTTGCCGTACAGGTGGGCGAAGTACTCCGCATAGGCGTCGCTGCGCAGCTGGTCCTCGACCTCGCGCGCACAGGCGGTGGCCAGGGCGAGGTCCCACTGCGGCGGCAGTCCCGCATGGATCAGGGTGTAGCCGAGCGCCGCGTCGTGATGCAGCAGCGGCCGGCGGCGCAGCCAGTCCAGCAGTTCGTCACGGTCGGGCGCGCCCAGGATGGCATCGAGGGTGTCCTGCGGCTTGAGCCGTTCGGCGTGCGCGGCGGCGGCCAGCAGATGCAGGTCGTGATTGCCCAGCACGGTCACCGCCGCCGCACCCAGGTCGCGGACGAAGCGCAGGGCCTCCAGCGAGCGAGGGCCGCGGTTGACCAGGTCGCCGGCCAACCAGAGCCGATCCCGGGCCGGATCGAAACGCAGCTGGTCGAGCAGGCGCCGCAGTTCGTCGTGACAGCCCTGGAGGTCTCCGACGGCGTAGACGGCCACGGCGCCCTCAGTGCAGGACGCGCGGGATGGCGAGGGTAAACGGTGGGATCTCGGCGTCGAAGCGCACGCCGTCGTCGGCCACCATCTGGTAGCTGCCGCGCATGCTGCCGATGGCCGTTTCCAGCAAGGTGCCGCTGGTGTAGCGGAACGCCTCACCCGGCCTCAGGTGCGGCTGTTCGCCGACCACGCCGTCGCCGCGCACCTCCTGGGTCTTGCCGTTGCTGTCGGTGATGATCCAGTGGCGGGTCAGCAGCTTGGCCGGGATCTGGCCGGTGTTGCGGAGGGTGATGGTGTAGGCGAACGCGTAGCGATGCTGCTCGGGCATCGATTGGTGCTCCACATACTGTGTTTCGACGCTGACCTGGATGGCGTAGGGCGAGGCGGTGGTCATCGGTAGTCCATGAGTGGGGGCATCGGCGGCGTAGGATACGCGGGCCTGGGCCGGCGTTCAAAATCCCGCCGCAGGTCCGGGCGATCTGGGTCCGGGTGATCTGGGTCCGGGTGATCTGGGGCGGGGCGATCTGGTCCGGACGATTCTGGGGCGGGACGCCTCAGTCGCCGGCCGCGTGCACGGCGGCGCCGAGCAGTCCCGGATCGGGGTGGGTGATCACCTGCACCGGGACCCGCCGGGTCACGGGCTGCATCCGCCCCTTGGCGTTGAAGGCGGCCAGGAAGCCGCCGTCGCGCAGTTTCAGCAGGATCTTCGGGGCGATGCCGCCGGCCAGGTACAGGCCGCCGAAGGGCAGGCTGTTCAGCGCCAGATTGCCGGCCTGGGCGCCGAAGATGGCGACGAATTCATCCAGCGCCTGGACCGCGAGGCGGTCCGTGCCCTCGAGCGCGGCCTGGCTGATGGCCGGGGCCGCCTGGCCGGCCTGGAAGGCCCGGGCAATGGCCTCGGGCAGGGGGCCGCCGCGGCGTTCCCGCAGGAAGCGGTAGATGAATTCCAGTCCGGGCCCGGAGACCAGGCGTTCGTACGAGACATGTCCGTAGTCGCGTTGCAGGGCGCGCAGCAGGCGCGCCTGTTCGTCGTTCTGCGGGGCGAAATCCACATGGCTGCCCTCTGTGGCCAGGACCGTGTAGCCCGCCGGGGTCCAGGCCAGCAGGGCCTGACCGAGACCGGTGCCGGCGCCCAGTACCGCGCGGGGTGCCTGCGCCTGTGGTTCGCCGGGCTGCAAGGTCTCCAGATCGTCCGGCCCCAGGGCAGCAATGCCGTGCGCGACGGCGGCGAAATCGTTGATCAGCGTCAGCCGGTCGAGCCCCAGCGTCTCGCGCAGCGCCGCGCCGTCGACCGTCCAGGGCAGGTTGGTGAGCCGGGCCTGCTGGCCATCGGCGCTGATCGGCCCGGCGACCGCGATGCTACCGCGCGTCGGCTGTTCTGGGCCGGCCGAGAGGAAGGCCTGCAGGATCGGCAGGAGGCCCGGGAATTCGGCGCTGGGGTAGCGCTGTTGGCGCAGGATCTGGCATTGGCATTGGCATTGGCTGCCGGCGACCTCGGCGATCGCCGCGCGGGTGTGGGTGCCGCCGACGTCGACGGCCAGGACCCGGGCGCTCATGCCGCGAGCCCCGCGGCGGCGGCCGGGTCCAGGTGCCACTCGACCGCCCCGCGGGGCCGGATGCCCTGCACCGGTACCGGCGACAGCTGTCCGGACGGCCGGCAGATCTGTTGCAGCATGGCCGCCTTGTCCGCACCGGCCACCAGAAACACCAGCTGCCGCGCCGCGTCCAGGACCGGGTAGGTCAGGGATAGCCGCCAGCTGTCCAGCGGTGTCACGTGGACTGCCGCCACCGGCCGCGCGCGTTCGGCCAGGATGGCCGTGTGCGGGAACAGGGAGCAGGTGTGCCCATCGCTGCCCAGGCCGAGCAGGATCAAATCGAACTGCGGTGCGCCGTGCGCATCCGCGGGCAGTTGCGCACGCAGCCGCGCGGCGTAGTCAGCGGCGTCCGCCTCGATCCGCGCGGGATCGGCGCTCATCGGCAACACATTTGCGGCCGGGATGTCGATGTGCGCCAGCAGGCTCTCCTGGACCATGCGGTAGTTGCTGTCGGCGTGGCTGGGCGGCACGGCCCGCTCATCGCCGAAATACAGCCGCACGCGGGACCAGTCGATGCGTGCGGCGCAGTCGGGCCGGGCCAGCCGCCGATACAACTGCCGCGGGGTGGAGCCGCCCGACAGCGCGACATGGAAGCTGTCGCGCAGGGCCAGCGCGTCCTGGCAAAGCGCGATCCAGCGTTCCGCCACGGCCTCGGCCAGGCGCTCGGGGCTGGGGTGAACGGTGATGGGGTGTGCGCAAATGTCGTGCATGGGTTCCGCTTCCCTGTCTTCAGTGGACGGCGCGGCCGGGTGTCGTCTGTCGTCGCCGGGCAGCGTTTTTCTGGAGCGGCTGATGGTGGCGGATCTGGAGCGAAAACGCGAGGCCCTGTGTTCGACCCGGGGCCCCGCGCGGGGCTATCACTGGCCGCGGCGTTTGGCCTCGATCGCGCGCAGCAGCCGGTGGTAGGCGTCGGCAAAGGCCTGGATGCCGTCGGCTTCGAGCTGGCGGGTGGCGGCGTCGAGATCGATGCCGAGTTCCCCCAGTTCCGCGAGCTGTTGCCGGGCCGCGTCGAGGCCGGATTCCAGGGTCGGCGCGACCCGGCCGTGGTCATTGAAGGCGCTCAGGGTGGCCGGCGGCAGGGTGTTGATGGTGTCCCGGCCGATCAGCGGCTCGACATACAGCAGGTCGCTGTAGGCGGGATTCTTGGTGCCGGTGCTGGCCCACAACAGCCGCTGGGGGCGGGCCCCGGCCTCGGCGAGCGCCTGGAAGCGCGGGCTGCCGACCAGCGCTTGGTAGTGCGCGTAGGCCAGTTTGGCATTGGCGATGGCCGTGCGCCCGAGCAGTGCCTGGGCCCGTCGTCCCTGTTCCGGGTCGGCCTGGGCGATCAAGGCCTGCAGCAGCGTATCGATCAGTGTGTCGACCCGGCTGACGAAGAAGCTGGCGACGGAATGGACCGTGTCCAGCGGACGGCCGCGGCGCAGCCGCGCCTCCAGGCCGAGCAGATAGGCGTCCGCGACCGCTTGGTAACGCTCCACGGCGAACAGCAGGGTGATGTTCACGTTGATGCCCCGGTCGATCAGGGTCTCGATGGCGCGCAACGCGGCCGAGGTTCCCGGAACCTTGATCAGCAGGTTGGGGCGGTCGACGTGGTGGAACAGGGCCTCGGCCGCGTCGATGGTGGCCACAGTATCGTTGGCGAGCTCCGGCGAGATCTCCAGACTGACCCAGCCCTCCCGGCCGTCACTGGCGGTGTGCACGGCGGCGAACAGATCGGCCGCGGCGCGGAGGTCCTCGATGGCCAGTTCGTAGAACAGTGCCTGGGCATCGGCCTGGGGCAGGCGGCGGTCGGCCTCGGCCAGGGCGGTGTCATAGTCGTGGCTGCCGGTGATCGCCTTCTCGAACAGGCTGGGGTTGCTGGTCAGCCCGGTCACCCCCTGTTCGGCGATCAGGCGCGCCAGCGCGCCGGAGTCGAGCAGTTTGCGCTCGATATGGTCGTACCAGAGGCTCTGGCCGAGGGCCTGTACGGCCTGTGGAGCGGGCAGGGTCATGGGTGCACTCCCTGGGTGGTGATGGTGACTGGCAAGGCTGTTCGCGTATCCCGCACTTCGCTTACTCTAGTTGAGATAGGTCATCGCAGTCCGATAGACCCGCAGGCGCCACCCGGGTTCCGTGCGCTGGCCGGATGGCGGGCCGGTAACGTTGGAAATAAAAAGGAGTTTGTCATGTACCTCAAGCATAGTCCGAGCGGAGACCTGGTCGAGATCATCGACACCGCCGCGTTATTCGACCCGTGCGTGGACACGCTGTGGGGGCGCATCCATGCCGGCGAGGAACTTCAGGAGCCGGCGGATTTTGCCAAGTCCGACCTGGTGTTTCCCTCGGGGGAGGTCCTGCCGCGCTGCTGGGTTGATGCGCACTACCGTTCCCGGGGCGCCTGAGCCCGGCTGGGCGTTTTGTGATGGCGTTGGCGTTTTGCCCGTCCAGGGACTGAGGGGATGGCCGCTAGCCGACCAGGTGAGGCACTGATTCTGGCCTGATCCTGGCCTGATCCTCGGGGGGCGCCGCCATGCACTACCGGATTCGCAAACTCGATCCCCTGCTGCTGCTGGCACTGGCGGTGGGGCTGGGCGTGGTGGTCACCACCACGGTCCAGGCCGAATCTCCCGCCAATCCTCCCGAGGGGACGGCGGCCGGACAATCGCAGGTGACGGTCGCCCGCTGGGCCTTGCGGCCGGTCAGGGGTCTGGCGGAACGTCTGGAGATGCACTGGCTCAACCGCACGCTCGAACGCGCGGCAGTCGAGCAGTTGTTGAGCCACGAACCCCTGGCGATTGCCAAGCCGCTGGGGGCGAAGGGGCCGGAATTGAGCCTGGGCTGGCGCCCGCGCCTGGGGGATGCGGCCGCACAGGCGGGTGACTCAGGTATTGGCACCCTATCCTCGGAACGCCCGGATATCTATATCGGTTTGCGCCGGCGCTGGTAGCCGGTCGGCAGCCGCCTCGATCGTCTCAATCCTCACGGATTCGCACGGCCAGTACGTCGCAGGGGGCGCCGTGTAGGACGGCGTTCGCGGTCGCGCCGAGCAGACGTCCCAGCCCATGGCGGCCGTGACTGCCGAGCACGATCAGGTCTGCCGCCTGTTCCTCCGCCACCCGCAGAATCTCCTGTTTGGTCGAACCCAGCTCCACCCACTGGGAGACCGGCTGCGCGGTTGGCAGACGGGCCGCGATCTGTTCGAGTTTGGTGCGCGCTGTGGCGACGATCTGGGCCTCGATCTCCACGTCCTGGGGCAACACCAGTTCACTGGCCAGATCGATGTGCAGGAACTCGACGACATGCACCAGCCCCAGCCGTGCGCCATCCAGGGCGGCAAGCGACTGGGCGCGTTCAAGGACTTGCTCATGGCCGGGGCCGAAGTCCACGGCGACCAGGATATTGCGATAGGCGTTCATGCAGGCCTCCTTTCAGGTTCCGGTCAGGTTCCGGGCGCGGCGCCGGATGCGGATTGGGTGTTCAGGCCGGGGGCGGTCCCGTGCGCGGCTGTTCTGCCGCGCGATTGGCCAGGCGTGCGAAATCGGCCAGGTCGAGCTGCTCGGCACGGATCTGCGGATCAATGCCGAGCGCGGCGAAGTCCTGCGCGTCGAGCACGCCCTTGAGGGTGTTGCGCAGGGTCTTGCGGCGCTGGCCGAAGGCCTGCTGGACGACGTGCGCGAATACCGCCTCGTCCCGGACCTGGACCGGCGGTGTGCGGTAGGGGATCAGGCGGACGAAGGCGGAGTCCACTTTGGGGGGCGGCCGGAACGCCCCCGGCCCGATGGTGAACAGCGGCTGCACCGCGCAGCGGTACTGCAACATCACCGACAGGCGCCCGTAATCCCCGCCGCCGGGCCTCGCGGCCATCCGTTCGACGACCTCCTTCTGCAGCATGAAGTGCATGTCCTCGATACAGTCGGTCTGCGCCAGCAGCCGAAACAGCAGCGGCGTGGAAATATTGTAAGGCAGGTTGCCGACCACGCGCAGGCGTTGCTCGCCGGCGCGCAAGACGCAGAAATCCATGCGCAGGGCATCAGCGTTGTGCAGGAGCAGTTCGCCGTGGTCCGTCGCGGCCCGTTGCAGCGGCGCCAGCAGGTCGCGATCAAGTTCGACGGCCTGCAGGCGCCCGCAGGCCTTCAGCAGGGGCAGGGTGATCGCCCCCTGGCCGGGGCCGATCTCGACCAGGTCCTGTCCGGGTAGCGGCTGGATGGCGGTCAGGATCTTATGGATCACTGCCGGATCATGCAGGAAATTCTGGCCGAAACGCTTGCGGGGGGTGTGGCTCATGGGCTGCGGCGGGTATCCGGGCCCCGCGCCTCGGGGATGCTCAGGCCGCGGTCGCCTTCGAGAGGATCACTGCGCGGGCGTCTTCAAAATGCCCGTCGGCCTCCTGAATCAGGCTTTCGAGGCTGTCGACCGGCAGGCCGGTCAGTTCCCAGGCGGCCGAGTCCATGGGCGGGACCCGGCCGGCCTCGGCCGCGGGATCGTGGATCGCGCAGGCGATCACATCGGCGATGTGCACGATGGCGGTTTCCAGCGGGTGCAGGGTGGCCCCGGCCGGATGATGGTGATACCGGGCCGCCTCCGCGAGGTTCTCCGGCAGGTGCCAGGCGCGCATCAGCGCGCCGCCGAGTTCGCCATGATCGAAGCCGAGCAGTTCCTGTTCGATCAGGTGCAAGGGGGTGATGTCCACGCGCGCGCGGCGCAGCACGTCCGCGGCCTGGTCCGGGATCTGGCAGTACATGGCCAGGGCGCCGATGTCATGCAACAGCCCGGCGATGAAATAGCGCTCCGTGTTCGGCGCGCGCATGCGTCGGGCCAGGTCGCGCGCGATCACGGCGGTGTACAGGCTGTGTTCCCAGAAGCCGTCCATGTCGACCAGATCGGTTGGTATACCGCGGAAGGCCTTGATGACGCTGGTGGCGAGGATCAGGTCCAGGAGTTCCAGGGTGCCGATCACGGTGATGGCGCGCGAGACGGTGTCGATGCGTGAGGGAAAACCATAGAAGGGGCTGTTGACGATCTTGAGCAGGCGCAGGGTCAGGCCCGGGTCTTCGCTGAGCACCTGGCCGATCTCCACCGCGGAGGCATCCGGGTCGTTGATCAGATCGACGGTGCGCATCACCACCTCCGGCAGCGAGGCGAGTTCCAGCGAACCGTTCACCAGGTCATCTATGCTCGTCATCCCCCGTCCCCCCTTCCGTCCGTATGATGCGCTGGCGGCACAGCCGTTGCAGCTCGTACACCAGCGGGTGCTGGCGGTCGCACAACCCGAATCGGGCCTCCAGGAAACCGTCGATGGCCAGGGCGTCGCCGCCGTCCCACGCCTGCATCGGGGCGATGGGTACCCGGGTGATCTGGTGCGTGCGCAACAGCCGCAGATGTTCCTCGGTCAGGACACAATCGGCCGGCAACAGCCGCCGTCCCTGGGTATCAAACAGATCCCGACCGAGCGCCATGCCGGTACGGATCTCATTCAGATTGAGGTACAGCATCGAATCAGCGCCTCCTTCCCTGAGGCCATTGCCTGTTTGTGAGCCCGCGCCCCTCGCGCGGGCCCATAATTATTTGGCTCGATTCTACACATCTTGCTGGGATATAAAATAATTTTTATTGCATTGGCTAAGCGAGTGAATGCGAGTGGAATTTTTGTGCAGTGAGCCTGTCCGAATCTGGGCTGATTCGGGTAATCGCGTTGAGGGATGTCAATGATCTGGCGTTTACAGTCTGCGACGCGTTTGTCAGAATACGCGCAGTTTCTAAGGCCGGCAGACAGCCCGCCGGTTGTGAGTCAATCAACTGTTGTGGAGATATGAGAATGAAAAGCGTGATTTCAGCACTACTGATCGGTGTGGCCGTGGCGGCCAGTGGTTCCGCCGTGGCGGCCGATGCCGCCGCCGGCAAGGCCAAAGCGGCGAGCTGTGCGGGTTGCCATGGTGCGGCGGGCGTTAGCAACAATCCGCTGTGGCCAAACCTGGCCGGCCAGAAGGAGGCCTATCTGGTGAAGCAGATCAAGGCGTTCCGCGACGGCACGCGCGCCGATCCGATGATGGCCCCGTTGTCCAAGCCGTTGTCGGATGACGACATTGCCAATCTGGCGGCGTATTACAGCAGCCTCTAAGACCGGGCGCGTCCGAGCCAGACCCGGGGCCGGGAGACCGCCCCGGGTTTTTTTATGGCCGTCGCCGGCTCATGCCGGCCGCGGGTGATCGCGCAGCCCATGCAGCAGGTACAGCGTGAAGGTCAGCAGCAACAGTCCGCCGGCCTGATGGGCGGAGGCCAGGGCGACCGGGACATGCAGCAGCAGGGTCGAAATGCCCAGCGCCACCTGCACGGCGAGCATGCCCAGGAGCAGGTGGCTGCGCCAGCGCAGCGCGGCGGGCAGGCGCCGCGCGGACAGCCACAACGCGCTGCCGCTGACCAGTACCAGAGTCGCCAGCAGTCGATGGTCAAACTGCACCGTGGCGATGTTCTCGAAGAAATTGCGCCAGCGCGGTTCCAGCAGGAACATCGCCTTGGGCACCAGATGGCCGTCCATCAGCGGGAAGGTGCTGTAGGCGTAGCCGGCCTTGAGTCCGGCGACCAGACCGCCGGAACCGATCGTGACCGTCAGTAATACCAGGAATAGCTGCGTCGCGGTGCGCGGCCGTGGCGCTGACGGCGGCAGCCGGCGCGGGTCGAGCAGATCCAGCGCCACCCAGAGAATGTAGCCGTAGATCACGAAGGCCAGCAGCAGGTGCGCGGTCAGCCGGTACTGGCTGACATGCGGATCGTCGACCAGACCGCTGGCGACCATATACCAGCCGAGCGCGCCCTGCAGGCCGCCGAGCACGAACATGGCGATCAGCTTGTAGGTCAGCGGCGGGCGGACCCAGCCGCGCCAGAGGAAATACAGGAACGGCAGCAGAAATACCGTGCCGATGGCCCGGCCCAGCAAACGGTGCGCGAACTCGAACCAATAGATGGTCTTGAAGGCATGCACATCCATGCGCATGTTGACCTTCTGGTATTCCGGCGAGGCGCGGTACTTGTCGAACACCTCCTGCCAGGCCGTCTCCGTCAGGGGCGGGACGATGCCGAAGATCGGGTCCCACTCCACCATGGACAGCCCGGAGCCGGTCAGCCGGGTCACCCCTCCCAGTACCACCATGGCAAAGATCAACCCGCAACTGAACAGCAGCCAGCCGGCGATGATGCGGTCGTGCTGGGTGGGGGTATCCGACATACCAGGTCTCCTGCCTTGGGTTGCTCTCAGAAAAACAGCGTCAGCACGCCTGTGTAACCGTACAGGCGGTTGTTGGAGATTTCACCACTGGCGAAAAACCCGGCCAGGGGGAAATCTCCAAGGGTGGTGCGGATCGCGCGCAACTCGTCCGACGCCTGGCCAAACAGCTGCTGACCACGACCCAGGCAGGAATAATACAGGCCGCCGCGTGGGGGGCGATCGCAGCGCGCCTTGAGTCCATCGAGCATGCGCTGCATATCCTCCCAGGCGGTGCGCCCGTCGCGGCGGCAGAATTGCAGGGGTCTGCCGGGTTCGACCAGATCGCCGATGGCGAGCTGGCGGGTCTGCGTGTCCACGCCGATCAGGTTGCGCACCAGGTAGTCGCCGGTGTCCGGACCGGGCAGCGGCAGGCCGGCGAAGATGTAACCGGCGGTACGCGCAAGATCCCGGGCCAGGATCTCGCCAATGTCCTCATAGAACACATCCAGCGCCGGGCGGCCGTCGATCTCCACGATGATGTTGCGGCGGGCCGCGGTGATCACATGCCGGCCGGCGATCGGACTGCAACCCTGGGTCAGGCCCGTGATGACCTTGACGCGATCGTCGAACACCACCCCGGACAGGCCGCCCTCCACGATGCCGTTGGCGATCTGCGGTTGTCCGTGGCGGGATGAGGTGAGTCCGCCGACCAGATAGCCACCGGGCAGGTGCGCGGCCAGTTGCGCGATCAGTTCCGGCAGGCTGCCGTGTCCCGGATCGCCGTGCACGATAGCGAAATGGCCGGGCCGCAGGTACAGCCAATCCTGAAGGTCAGCCAACCCACCCAGTCCGGGGTCGCGCAGCGACGGCAGCAGCCGATAGCTACCGGGCGGGAACTCGCCGATCAGCATGCTCAGCGCCGGGCCCGCGTAATACTCATGGCCGCTGGCGCACAGACCCCGGCCGACCGTGCCGACCCAATCCCGAATGCCGGTCTCTGCGCGGAACCAGTCGAGGATCTTGCCGAGTTCGGCCGCGAGGTCGTCGCTCGCGTAGAGAAAACCCAGGTTGGCCTCCGGCGGGATATAGCCGGCCTGCTGCAGGCAACTCTCGGCGGCCTTCTCCCAGTCCGGCGATTGGGCATGGCCGCTCAGAAAACGGTCGTCGCGCGCGTTGGTTGGGTGCTGCTGGGACATCAGCCGAGTATATCGGCTTCCGTCAGTTCCGGTGTGTGGGCTCGGCACACAAAAAACCCCCGGTTGGGCCGGGGGTCTGGGTGGCACCTCTGGAGACGCGCGCCGTCAGCCGCGCTTGACCATCATGTCCTCGATGATCGGGGTCAGGATGATCTCCATGGCGAAGCCCATCTTGCCGCCGGGGACCACCAGGGTGTTGCGCCGCGACATGAAGGAATCTTCCAGCATCGACAGCAGGTAAGGGAAGTCGACATCGTGTTTCTTGGGATCGCGGAAGCGGATCACCACGAAGCTCTCGTCCGGTGTCGGGATATCGCGGGCGATGAACGGATTGGAGGTGTCGACCGTCGGCACGCGCTGGAAGTTGATGTCGGTGCGCGAGAACTGTGGCGTGATGAAGTGCACGTAGTCGTGCATGCGGCGCAGGATGGTATCGACGATTGCCTCGGCGGAATAGCCGCGCTCGGCGGCGTCGCGGTGGATCTTCTGAATCCATTCCAGGTTGACCAGCGGGACCACGCCGATCAGCAGATCGACGAACTGCGCGACATTCGCATCCTCGGTAACCACACCGCCGTGCAGGCCTTCGTAGAACAGCAGGTCGGTACCGGCCGGGATGTCTTCCCAGGGTGTGAATTCGCCGGGCTGCTGGCCGTAGGGGGCGGCCTCCTCGTCGCTGTGCAGGTAGTAGCGGCGTTTGCAAGAGCCGGTCTCGCCATAGGTCTTGAAGGTCTTCTCCAGTTCGTTGAAGACGTTGGCCTCCGGGCCGAAGTGGCTGAAATTGCGGTTGCCCGAGGTCTCGGCCTGCTTCATGGCCTCCTTCATCGCGGCGCGGTCATAGCGGTGGAAGCTGTCCCCCTCGATGACCAACGGGTTGATGCCTTCGCGGCGGAAGATGTGCTCGAAGGCGACCTTGACGGTGGTGGTCCCAGCACCGGACGAACCGGTCACCGCCACGACGGGGTGCTTCTTGGACATGCGGGTCTCCTCAACTCTTATGTAGATTACGGGCTCGGATTCGCGCCGCCGCGAGGCGACCGCGCAAAAATGCTTTTTTGGCTTGTGCTTAGACGCGTTTCACGGGGTCTGCCCGGAAACGGAGCGCGCTATTGAACCACTAACGCGGCGCCCGGAACAAGCGCCGCCGCCCGCCTCGTCGCAGGGCATGGATCGGGGTTTAGAGAAATCAAATACTTTGGGCTATAATCGCGCGCCTAAATTCCGCCACCCCGACGCGCGGTGGCGTGCCGTTAACCCCTCATTTCCCCCAGGGCGGACGAGATGATCGATGTTGCAGCTTGGCTGACACGCTGGCGCCGAATGTTGGTGCCGTACACGGGTTGGATCGGCGAATTGAAGGACCCCGCGGTATTGCGGGCGGACCTGATCGCGGGCATCACCGTCGCGCTGGTGCTGGTGCCGCAGTCCATGGCCTATGCCCAGCTGGCCGGTCTGCCGCCCTACATCGGCCTGTACGCCTCGTTCATACCGGTGATGCTGGCCGCGTTCATGGGTTCCTCGCGGCAGCTCGCCACCGGGCCGGTGGCGGTGGTGTCGCTGATGACCGCGGCGGCACTGCAACCGCTGGTCGCCACCGGTGCCGAGGGCTACCTGGTCTACGCCGCGGTGCTGGCCCTGATGATCGGCCTGTTTCAGATGACCCTGGGCCTGTTCCGGCTGGGCGTGCTGGTGGATTTCCTGTCGCACCCGGTGGTGGTCGGATTCACCAATGGCGCGGCCATCATCATCGCCACCTCGCAGCTGTCGAAATTCTTCGGCGTAAAGGTGGCGCAGTCCGAACATCATTATGAGACCGTGTGGCGGGTGTTGGTCGAGGCCAGCCAGCACACCCATCTGCCGACCTTGTTGATGGGACTGCTCGCGCTGGCGATCATGCTCCTGCTCAAAAAATACCTGCCCAAGATCCCCGGGGTGCTGACCGCGGTGGTGGTGACCACGGTGCTGGCCTTCGTGATCGGCTTCGATCAGATGGGCGGCCAGGTGGTCGGCGAGGTGCCCCGGGGGCTGCCGGGGCTGAATGTCCCGCGCTTCGGCCTCGATGTCGTGATTCAGCTGATCTCGGCGGCGATGACCATCGCGCTGATCGGTTTCATGGAGGCGGTCGCCATCGCCAAGGCCATGGCCGCGCAGACCCGCCAGCGCCTGGATACCAACCAGGAACTGTTTGGCCAGGGGCTGGCGAACCTGACCGCCGGGTTGTTCCAGGGCTACCCGGTGTCCGGCTCATTCTCGCGCTCGGCCGTGAACCTGACCGCCGGGGCCGTCACCGGCTTCTCCTCCTTGGTCACCGGCCTGGTGGTCGCGCTGACGCTGCTGTTCCTGACCCCGCTGCTGTATCACCTGCCGCAGGCGACCCTGGCGGCGGTGATCTTCATGGCGGTGATCAATCTGGTGAAGATCGAGCCCATCAAACACGCTATGAAGGTGCAGAAGCACGACGGCGTGGTCGCGATCATCACCTTCGCGTTGACCCTGATCCTGGCCCCGCATCTGGAGATGAGCATCATGGTCGGGGTGGTGCTGTCGCTGGGGCTGTATCTCTACCGCAGCATGACCCCGCGCTTCTCCGAGTTGTCGTTGCACCCCGACGGTACCCTGCGCGACGCCGATGTCTTCGATCTGCCGCGCAGTGAGACCATCACGGTGATGCGCTTCGATGGCTCGCTGTATTTCGCCAACACCGGCTACTTCGAGAACCGGGTGCTCTCCCACGTCGCGGTCAAGCCCAACCTGAAATACCTGATCATCGACGCCGAGGGCATCAACGAGATCGACGCCACCGGCGAGGATATGCTGCATGGGCTGGTGCAGCGGCTGAAGGTCGCCGGTGTCGACCTGCTATTCGCCCGCGCCAAGAAGCAGATCATGGATATCTTCCACGCCTCGCACTTCATCGAACGCGCGGGCGAACAGCACTTCTTCCGTACCCGCACCGACGCAATCCTGTTCGCCCGCGCCAATCTCGGCGAACGGGGCGACAGCGTGCAGCCGCTGCTCAAGTCAGGGATTGCCTGATCCCGGGGCCGCGGAATCAGGTCTTCACAAACAGCAGATCCCAGACCCCATGTCCCAGCCGCAGTCCGCGGCGCTCGAATTTGGTCTCGGGGCGATAGTCGGGCCTCGGCGCGTAGTGGCCGCGACCGGCGCGGTTGACGAAGCCGGGTTGCGCGTCCATCACCTCCAGCATCTGTTCGGCGTAGTCCTGCCAGTCGGTCGCCATATGAAACACGCCGCCCGGCGTGAGACGCTCGCGGATCAGCGCGACGAATTCCGGTTGCAGAATGCGGCGCTTGTGATGACGCTTCTTCGGCCAGGGATCGGGAAACAACAACAGCACCCGGTCCAGGCTCGCCGGTGCGAGATGTTCGCGCAGCATCTCGACCGCATCGGCGCAGATCACCCGCACGTTGCTCAGCGCGCGCTGTTCGATCTCCAGCAGCAGATGGCCGACGCCGGGCCGGTGCACCTCGATGCCGAGGAAATCCTGCTCCGGCGCCGCGGCGGCCATCTGCGCCAGGCTGGCGCCGTTGCCGAAGCCGATCTCCAGGGTGCGCGGCGCCTGCCGCCCGAACGCGCGGTCGAGGTCCAGCATGCCCGCGGGCGTGAGCCCGAAACGCGGCAGCAGGTCCTCCAGGGCGCGCTGTTGCGCGCGGGTGATGCGTCCCTCGCGGCGCACGAAGGAGCGCACCTGACGACGGATGTCCTCGCGGAATGACATGGTTTTGCCTCGCGGCTTGCGGTGGCCGACGGTGGCCCCGTATTGTACTGAACGGACGCCCACCACCATCGACATTTCAGCCTGCGACTCCCCCTCCGTGTGGCTGACAGGTCCCCTACATGAAGCTGCCAACCCGCGCCCGCAACGGATTCTTCGCCCTCGCCGGGCTGTGCCTGGGGCTGTGCGCCGCGCCGCTGGCCGTGGCCGATCTGCGCGTCGAGGTGCAGGGGCTCGATGACGCGCTGCGCGCCAACGTGCTGTCGCTGCTGACCGTGCAGCGCGAGCGCGCCCGCACAGGACTCAGCGAGGGGCATGTGCGCCGCTATTTTCAGCGCGCACCGCGCGAGATCCGCCAGGCGCTGGAGCCGTTCGGTTACTACGACCCGCGGATCGACAGCGACCTGAGGCGCGTCGGCGACGACTGGATCGCGGAATTCCGCATCGAACCCGGCGAGCCGGTCCGCTTCAGCGCGCCGGATCTGCGCATCACCGGGGCCGGTGCGGCGGACCCCGCGCTGCGCAAGGCCCTGGTCGGGCTGGACATCCGCGCGGGCGAGCCGGCCCTTCACCCGCGTTACGAGGCCGCGCGCGCGCGTCTGCAGGCCGCGGCCCTCGAACGCGGGTATCTGGACGCGGCCTATAGCCGCCGCGAGCTGCGCATCGATACCGTGCAGCGCACTGCCGAGGTGGTCCTGCACCTGGACACCGGGCCGCAGTTCCGTTTCGGCGAGGTGAGCTTTTCCCACGCCGGCCTGGATGAGGCCCTGGTGCGGCGCTATCTGGGCTTTGAGCCGGGCGACGTCTATTCCACCGGGCAACTGCTGGATCTGCAACGGGCGCTGGAGGACAGCGACTATTTCGCGCGGGTGGAGGTGGTGCCGCTGCGCGATCAGGCCGAGGACCACGCGGTGCCGGTCCAGGTCACGCTGGAGCCGCGCAAACGCCACAAATACACCGCTGGCCTGGGCTTTGGCACCGACACCGGCGCGCGCGGCCTGCTCGGCTGGGAACATCGGCGCATCAACCGCCACGGCCACCGCATGCAGGCCGAGATCCGTGCCTCTGAGATCCGCCAGGGCCTGACCGCGAACTACAGCCTGCCCCTGGCCAATCCGCGCAGCGACCGCCTGGACTTCAGCGCCGCGGCACAGGACGAACAAACCGACAGCGTCGATTCCAGTCTGTACAAGCTGGCGGTCGGGCGCAGCCAGGCGCGCGGTCGTTGGCGCGAGGTCCTGTCGCTGGGCTATCAGCGCGAGGACTACGTGGTCGGTCTGACCCACGAGACCACCACGCTGCTGATCCCCGGCATCAGTTACGCCCAGGTCCGTGCCGACAACCGCCTGGTCGCCACCCGTGGCCATTCGCTGCACTTGGAGCTGCGCGGTGCCGCTGAGCCGCTGCTGTCGGATATCAGCTTCGTGCAGACCGAGGTGAAGGCCAAACTGATCCGCCCGTTGGGCGACAACGGCCGGGTGATCGCCCGCGCCGAGGGCGGCACCACCTGGGTCGACGGCTTCCGCGAACTGCCGGCCTCACTGCGCTATTTCGCCGGCGGCGATCAGAGCGTGCGCGGCTACGACTATCAGGAACTCGGCCCGCGCGATGCCTCCGGCGCGGTGATCGGCGGCAAGCATCGGGTGTTTGGCAGCCTGGAATACGAGCACCGCGTCCGCGGCAACTGGGGCGTGGCGGCCTTCGTCGACACCGGCAACGCCTTCAACAGCACCCACGAGGGCCTGGAGACCGGGGCCGGCCTCGGCCTGCGCTGGCGCTCGCCGATCGGCATGCTGCGCCTGGACCTGGCCGCCGCGGTCAGCCGCGACAACGCCCTGCGCCTGCACTTCACCCTGGGGCCGGATCTGTGAGTGGCCTGCCTCTGCCGAGCGGGCCGGACCCATGAAGCGGCGCGGCTGGATCGTCACCGGCGCCCTGCTGGCCCTGTCGCTGGCCGTACTGCTGGCGGTCACCGCGCTGCTGACGACCGAGCGCGGGCTGCTGTTCGCGCTGCATGCGGCACAGCGGCTGGCGCCGGGCGAGCTGTCCTGGGCTTCGGCCGAGGGCCGCCTGATCGGGCCGCTGACCCTTGAGGGCCTGGCGTACAGCGACGCGAACGGCCGCTACCGGATCGGCCGGTTGGCCCTCGACTGGTCGCCCGGACGCCTGCTGGCGCGGCGCCTGAGCGTGCACCGGCTGCACCTGGATCAGGTCGACATCGTCCTGCCGGAGCCGGCCGCGCAGGCCCCGACCGTGGCCATCGAGCCGGGTTGGTCGCTGCCCCTGGAACTGGCGCTGCGCGAGGTGCGGGTGCGCAACCTGCGGCTGCGCCGCGGCGCCGACGAGCTGGTGGTCGTCGAGACGTTCACCACCGCCCTCAGCGGCGGCCTGGAATGGCTGGATATCGAACACCTGCATCTGCGCCTGGATGCGGCCGAGCTGCGCGCGCACGGGCGCCTCGGCCTGGGTCGGCAGGTGGCGAGCGCGCTGGAGTTGGACTGGCGTGCCGAGCCGCCCGGCAGCGCGCCGCTCGCCGCCGAGGGCCGGCTGACCGGGACCTGGGAACAGGCCCGGCTGACCCAGCGGTTCACGGCGCCGGTGCAGGCCGAGGCGCAGCTGGAGCTGCGCCTGCCGTTCTCCGATCTGAGCTGGGCGCTGGAGATCACCCTGCCGCCGACTGCGCTCGACCGGTTCCGCGCGGACTGGCCGGCGCAACGGCTCGGCGGCAAGCTCCAGGCCCACGGCACACTGACCCGGGCCGAACTCGGCGCGGACCTGGAGACCGATACGGCCGCGGACGCGCTGTACCCGGTGCGCATCGAGGCGGCGCTGAGCGCTGGCACCGCCGCCGGTGACTGGCGGCTGCAGACCCTGCGGCTGCACCAGGGCGAGGCTCAACTGAACCTCAGCGGCGAGTGGCAGGCCGCCACGGAGCAGTTCAGCGGGCACCTGGAGGCGCAGGCGTTCAGCTGGCCGCCGGCCGGCGTCCCGCAGCTGCACATCCCCACGGGCGAGCTGCACCTGGACGGCACGCCGGACGCCTACCGCGTGCAGCTGGAGGCGCGGCTCGAAGGCGCGCAGTTTCCGCCCGGCACGCTCCAGGCCGCGGGTCAGGGCGGCCGCGAGGCGCTGCGTCTGGAGCGGCTACGCCTAGAGACCCTGGACGGCGTGGTGCAGGGCCAGGGCGATCTGGCCTGGACCCCACAGCTGCGCTGGGACCTGCAACTGAGCGCCGAAAACCTCGACCCGGGCCAGTACTGGCCGGACTGGCCGGGGCGCCTGTCGGCCCGCGCGCACAGCACCGGGGCCGACACCGGGCAGGGCCTGACCCTGAGCGCGCGCGTCGATCAGCTCGCCGGCACGCTCAGAGGTTATCCGGTCACCGGCCGCGGCGGGGTCGAGTTGCAGGGCGATAGCCTGCGCCTGGAGGCGGTGCGCCTGCACAGCGGCACCGCACGCCTGGAGCTGGACGGCAGCCTCGCTGCGGACTGGGCGCTTGACTGGCACCTGGCGGCGCCGCAGCTGGAGCAGCTGCTGCCGGGC
>JBHEOS010000032.1:411-5629 GCA_046260695.1 Gammaproteobacteria bacterium | reverse complement strand
TTCGCAAGCCTGGCCGTGACGCTCGACGGCACCCCGGACGCGCACACGCTGGCCGTGAAGGCCCAGGGCCCGGCGCACGCGCTGGACCTCAGTGCCCGCGGCGGCTGGGACGGCGCGCTCTGGAGCGGGCGCCTGGAGCGGGGCGACTGGCGCCTGCCCGAGACCGGTGCCTGGACCCTGGAAGCGCCGGCGGCGCTCAGCCTCGGCGCGCGAACCGGGCGCAGCGAGGAACTGTGCTGGCGCCAGGCCGCGGCGCGCCTGTGCGCGCAGCTCGATGCCGCCGCCGGCGGGCGCCGGCTTCAGGCCCGACTCAGCGACTGGCCGCTGGCCGCGGAGGCCTGGCTGCCGCTGGGTGTGAGCCTCGACGCGCAGGTGAGCGGCGATCTGGACGCGCGCCAGGACGTGCATCAGAACGCGGCGGGGGCGATCCAGGCCACCGCACAGCTGCAACTCTCGCCCGGGGCCCTGGGCTGGGAGGAGGCCGGCCAGCCGCGCCGCGCGGCGTTTGACGGCGGCGAGTTCACGCTGAACCTGGATGCCAGCGGCGCCCAGGCGCAGGCCGAGTTGCGCCTGGACGGGAGCGACCGCCTGGCGTTGGCGGCGCGCCTGCCCGGCTATCGGCCCGGTACGGCCCTGGCGGCGCAGCCGCTCAGCGGCCGCCTGCACGGCACGCTGCGGGATCTGTCCCTGCTCGACGGCCTCGTCGTGGCCGTCGAGCAGCTGTCCGGCGAGCTGCGTCTGGACACCGCGCTGGGCGGGACCGTCAGCGCCCCCGAACTCGATGGCGAACTGCGGTTGATCGATGGCCGCGCCTTCATCGGGCCGGCCGGGGTGCAGTTGGAGGATGTGCAGGCCAGGCTGGCCGGCGACGCGTTGGCCGGGCGCCTGAGCTTGGACGGCGCGGCGCGGTCCGGTCCAGGCGCGTTGCGGCTGGACGGCTGGCTGGCGCGCCACGACGGCCCCGGCCTGGCCGGCGAGTTGCGCCTTGGCGGTGAGGGTTTCGAGGCCGTGAATCTGCCGGAGGCGCGGCTCCGGGTAAGCCCCGATCTGCACGCGACCTTGCGCGGACAGGCGCTGGAGGTCGGCGGCAGCGTGCATATCCCCGAGGCGCAGATTGCGCCACGCGACCTGTCCGGTGCGGTGACCCCGTCCAAGGATGTGGTGCGGGTCGGCCAGGCCGCGGCGCCGGAGTCCGGCTGGACGGTCAGCAGCCGCGTGCAGTTCAGCCTGGGCGAGCAGGTGCATTTCGATGGCTTCGGCCTGACCGGGCGGCTGACCGGCGGCCTCGAGGTGATCGATGCGCCGGGGCGGCAGCCGCGCGGGCGCGGCGAGTTGGCGGTGCAAGACGGCAGCTACACGGCCTATGGCCAGGTGCTGAAGATCGAGCAGGGGCGGGTGTTGTACCGCGACGGTCCGCTCGACAACCCGGGCCTGGATATCCGCGCCATCCGCAAGAGCGGCGAGGTCACGGTCGGGGTGCGCGTGCTCGGCAGCGCCCAGGACCCGCAGGCGGAGCTGTTCTCCCAGCCGAGCCTGTCGCAGGCCGATCAGCTGGCCTATCTGCTGACCGGCCGCCCGCTCTCCAGTGCCTCGGGCGGCGAGGGTCAGATGCTCGCCCAGGCGGCGACTTCGCTGGGCCTGAAGGGGGGCAATCAACTGGCCCAGAGCCTCGGCGAGCGGTTTGGGCTCGACGAGTTCAGCGTCGGCGGCGAGGCCCTGGATAGCACCGCGCTGACCGTCGGCAAGTACCTTTCCCCGCGGCTGTATCTGAATTACAGCGTGGGCCTGCTCGATGCGGCCGACCGCTTGCAGATTCGCTACCAGCTCAGCCGGCACCTCTCGGTGCAGACCGAGACCGGCACCGAGGCGGGCGGGGATATCCTGTATTCGATCGAACGCTGAGGGCCCGGGAGGCAGGCTAGGGAGGCAGGCTAGGGAGGCAGGCTAGGGAGGCAGGCTAGGGAGGCAGGCTAGGGAGGCTGAATAAGTCCGTTCGTGGTTCGACAGACTCACTGCGAACGGACGACTGCCCTTCGGCAAGCTCAGGGCGAACGGGGTAGTTATTGAGCGATTGCCTAGAAAAACGTCCCGTCCAACGGCGAGGAGGCGCTGGCGAAGCGCTTGCGCGGGATGCGCCCGGCCAGGAAGGCCTCGCGCCCGGCCTCGATGGCCTTCTTCATCGCTGAGGCCATCAGCACCGGGTTCTGGGCGCCGGCGATCGCGGTGTTCATCAGCACGCCGTCGCAGCCGAGTTCCATCGCGATCGCGGCATCGGAGGCGGTGCCGACCCCGGCATCGACCAGGATCGGCACCGTGGCGTTCTCGACGATGGTGCGGATGTTGTAGGGATTGCGGATCCCCAGGCCCGAGCCGATCGGCGCGGCCAGCGGCATCACCGCGACACAGCCCATGGCCTCGAAGCGCTGGGCGATGATCGGATCGTCATTGGTGTAGACCATCACCTTGAAGCCGTCCTTGATCAGCGTCTCGGCCGCGGCCAGCGTCTGGACGATGTCGGGGAACAGCGTCTTCTCGTCGCCGAGCACCTCCAGCTTCACCAGATCGTGGCCGTCGAGCAGTTCGCGCGCCAGCCGGCAGGTGCGCACGGCGTCGTCGGCCGTATAGCAGCCGGCGGTGTTGGGCAGATAGGTGTATTGCGACATCGGCAGGCTGTCGAGCAGGTTTGGCTGCTTGGGGTCCTGGCCGAGATTCGTGCGGCGGATCGCCACCGTGATGATCTGCGCGCCGCTGGCCTCGACCGCGCGCCGGGTCTCGTCCATATCCTTGTACTTGCCGGTGCCGACCAGCAGGCGCGAGCGGTATACGCGCCCGGCGATCAGCAGGCCGTCGTCGGTGGCGGGGTTGGCTTTCATCACGGTCGACATAAGTGGCTCCAGACGTTGTGTAGGCTTCGGGCGTGGCAGCGTGCGCCTGGCGGGTTTGCTGGCGAGATCCCTGGTGAGGTCCCTGGCGAAATCAGGGACGGTCGCTCAACCGCCGCCGATCGCCTGCACGATCTCGACGCGGTCGCCTTCGCATAACGCATGCGCGGCGTACTGGCTGCGCGGCAGGATTTCGCGGTTGATCTCCATGGCCAGACGCCGGCCGCCGAGTTCCAGCAGCTCCACCAGTTGTGCGGCGGTGATCCCCGGCGCGACGGCGCGGGGTTCGCCGTTGACGATGATCTGTATCATGGCGCGGGCCGTCGGGGCTTATGGGCTCGGGGCGAATCGTGCGAACATGCGCCCGGATTCTACAACAAATCCCCGCGCGGGATGCCCTGGGGGCGGGCGCATGCAGACCTGGACCGAAGACATTATCCCGGTGGAGACCGCGGTCACCCTGGCCGGCCTGTTCTGGGAGCGGGTGCGGCGCAGCCCGGAGCGGCCTGCCTACCGCTGGTTCGACCGCCACACGGAACAATGGCAGGTGCTCGACTGGCAGGGCATGGGCGCGCAGGTCGCGCGCTGGCGCGCGGCCCTGGCCGCCGAGGGGCTCGCCCCGGGCGAGCGGGTCGCCGTTCAACTGCGCAACAGCGTGGAGTGGGTTTGCTTCGATATCGCCGCGCTTTCGCTCGGGCTGGTGGTGGTCCCGCTGTATGTCGAGGACCGGCCCGACAACGTGGCCTATATCCTCGAAGACGCGCGCTGCCGCGTGCTGCTGCTGCAATCACCGGGGCACTGGCGGCGACTGGCCGAGGCGCTGGGCAGCCTGGCGTTCCTGCAACGGGTGCTGCTGATCGAGGCCGAGGATCTCACCGAGACGGAGGTCGGCGACCCGCGCCTGTGCCGGCTCGACGACTGGCTGCCGGCCGAGGCCCCGGTGCAGGCCCCGGCGCTGCCGGCGGACCCCCACGCCCTGGCCTCGATCATCTACACCTCCGGCACCACCGGGCGCTCCAAGGGCGTGATGCTCAGCCACCACAACATGCTCTCGGTGATGCACACCGGGCTGACCATGGTCACGGTCTACCAGGAAGACCAGTTCCTGTCCTTCCTGCCGCTGTCGCACACCCTGGAGCGCACCGGCGGCTACTACCTGGCGATCATGTCCGGCAGCTGCGTGGCCTATGCGCGGTCCATCACCCAGATTGCCGAGGACCTGCTGACGGTCCGGCCCACGCTGTTGATGGCTGTGCCGCGGATCTTCGAACGCATCTATACCCGCATCGAACAGCAGTTGGCCCAGGCCCCGCGGCCGCGGCGGGCGTTGTTCGCGCTGACCGTCGCGGTCGGCTGGCGGCGCTTCGAACATCAACAGCGGCGCGCCGGGTGGTCGCCGGCGCTGCTGCTGTGGCCGTTGCTCGATCGCCTGGTCGCCGCCAAGGTGCGGGAGAAATTCGGCGGCCGGCTGCGCGTCGCGGTCAGCGGCGGTGCGGCCCTGCCGGGTCCGGTGGGGCGGCAGTTCATCGCCCTGGACATCCCGATCCTGCAAGGCTACGGCCTGACCGAGACCAGCCCGGTGCTGAGTCTGAACACCCTGGAGGACAACATCCCAGCCAGCGTCGGCCTGCCCCTGCGCGGCACCGAACTGCGCATCGGCCCCGGCGATGAGCTGCTCGCGCGCGGACCCGGGGTGATGCTCGGCTACTGGAACAACCACGTCGCGACCCGGCAGATGATCGACCCCGAGGGCTGGCTGCATACCGGCGACCAGGCGCGGATCGAGAACGGCCATGTGTATCTCACCGGTCGGCTCAAGGACATCCTGGTGCTGTCCAACGGCGAGAAGGTGCCGCCGGGCGATATGGAGACGGCCCTCTGCCTGGACCCGCTGATCGAGCAGGCGCTGGTGGTCGGCGAGGGGCGGTCGTATCTTGCGGCCCTGCTGGTCATCGACAGTGAACACTGGTTCGGTCTGGCCAAACAGCTCGGCCTCGACCCGTTCGATCCGGCCAGCCTGCGCGACGAGCGTCTGCACGCGGAGATGCTGCGGCGGATGCGCGGGCAACTGCACGCCTTCCCCGGCTACGCCAAGGTCCGCCGCGTGGCGTTGTTCCTGGAGCCGTGGACAGTGGAAAACGGCCTGCAGACGCCGACGTTGAAGCTCAAGCGCGCGCAGGTGCTGGCGCGGTTCGGCGAGGAGGTCGAGCGTCTCTACGATTGAGGGAGGGACCCGGCCGCCCGCGGTCCCGGGCACGGGCAGTTATGCGCCTGCGGACTCGCAGTAGTCATTCATGAATGATCCAGGCTAGAATCGCCGCCACGCGCGGGTGTAG
>JBHEOS010000032.1:0-401 GCA_046260695.1 Gammaproteobacteria bacterium | reverse complement strand
GGCCAGCGCGATGCGCCGCTCGCGGGCGACCGCCAGCGCGCCCTCGGTCAGTGGGCGCATGCCGTCGGCGATGGCCTGGCGGCGGATCTCGTCGACCGGGGTGTCGGGCCGCAGCAGCTCGCGCAGCGCTGCGGTCATGATCAACAGTTCGTAGACCGCCACCCGGCCCTTGAAGCCGGTCTGGTTGCAGGCGTCGCAGCCGGCGCCGTGATAGAAGCGCTCGTCGAGCGGTACGCCCAGGAATCCGCGGACCACGCTATCGACCGGCTCCTCCTCGATGCAGTGCGGGCAGTTCAGCCGCACCAGCCGCTGCGCCAGTATCCCCAGCAGCGAGGATTTCACCAGGAAGGCTTCGACCCCCATCTCGACCAGCCGGGTCACGGCGGTCGGGGCGTCGTTGG
>JBHEOS010000031.1:808-24781 GCA_046260695.1 Gammaproteobacteria bacterium | reverse complement strand
GCCCCAACGTCCACCCCAGCATCCACCCAGGCGCCGGCCGCGCCCGCGCCGTCACCGGCCCGGGTCGAACCCGTGACCGCGCTGCCGCGGGAGGTGCCGCGCTGGCAGGATCTGCCGGCCGACCAACGCGCCGCCTTGCCGACCCCGCGCATCGACGTGCATGTGTTTGCGCGCGACCCGGAGCGCCGCTTCGTGCTGATCGACCTGCGCAAACACCACGAAGGCGACCGCCTCGACGACGGCACGACCCTGGAAGCCATCCGCACCGACGGGATCGAACTGTCCTACCGGGGCCAGCACTATCGGGTGGATCGTCCCTGATGGAGCGCACATACGCACCCCGACACCTGGGCGCACTGATCGGCATCCTGATGGCCGCGGCCGGTCTGGCCCAGGCCGGCGGGCCGGCCCCGGCGCCCGGCAGCGCGCCGCTGATCGTGCGCCTGGCGGACGCCGCGCCCGATGCCGCGGCGCGCTTCTCGGCCATCACCGGCGCGCTGGGCATCGAGGACGTGGCGTTCGAACGGCGCCTCGATGACTCCCTGCTGGTGGCGCGGTTCACTAAGCCGATCACGGCTGAACGGCGTCAGCAGCTGGTCGAGTCGCTGAACGCGCACCCCGCCGTGCTGCGCACCGAAAACGACGGCCGGGTGTATCCGGCCTATACGCCGAATGATCCGGCCTTTACCGGCGGACAGCAGTGGTCCCTGAGCGACTATTACGGGATTCGCGCCAGCGCCGCCTGGGACCGCCAGCGCGGAAGTGCGGACCTGGTCGTCGCCCTGTTGGATACGGGCATCCTGGATCACGAGGATCTGAATCCGGCGCGGCGACTGGCCGGCTACGACTTCCTCGACCGCGACTCGGATGCCTCGGACCCCGGCGATTATGTGAATGCCGGCGACTGCGGCGGCGGTCAGCCGCTCACCTCAAGTCCGAGCAGCTGGCACGGCCTGCATGTGGCCGGTGTGATGACGGCGACCACGGACAATCTGCTGGGTATTGCCGGCATCAACCACGCCTCGCCGCTGTTGCCGGTGCGGGTCCTGGGTAGCTGCGGTGGGTGGGTATCGGATGTGATCCCGGCGATCCGCTGGGCGGCCGGATTGCCGGTGTCCGGGGTGCCGGCCAACCCGCACCCGGCGCGGGTGATCAACCTGAGTTTGGTCTCGGAGCTGCCCTGTATTGCCGAGTTGCAAGCGGCTATCGATGCCGCCGTGGCCGCCGGTGCGGTGGTGGTCGCGGCGGCGGGCAACGGCGACGGTGGCGACGTCGCCAATACGATGCCCGGGGGCTGTGCGAATGTGATCACGGTGGCGGCCACCGACCGGGATGGGCGCCTTGCGGGGTATTCAAACCTGGGCAGTCGCGTGCTGCTCGGCGCGCCCGGCAGCGACATCTACTCGACCGTCAACGGCGGGCTCACCTCCCCGAACGGTATCGATAGCTACGCTGCATACACCGGTACCAGCGTGGCCGCCGCCCAGGTCTCGGCCGCGGTCTCGCTGCTGCTGTCCGCGCAGCCGACGCTGACGCTGGGCAATGTCCGGCAGATCCTGAGCCAGACGGCGCGCCCGTATTCGGGCGGCTGTCCGTCGGCCCTGCCCTGCGGCGCCGGCATCCTGGACCTGGATGCCGCGTTGCGGAGGGCGACGGAGATCACGCCCGGCGATCCGGTGCCCGACAGCGGTGGTGGCGGTGGGGGAGGCGGCGGCGGTTGTAGCGTGGCGGCGGGCCCCGGGCCGGCCGATGCGGCCTGGGGCGTGGTCTGCGGGTTCCTGCTCTGGGCGCGTCGGCGGGCTCAGTTCAGGCGCAGCTGATCGCCGTGCCCTGCGCCTGTTCGAGTTCCGCCGGGCTGGCCATGCGCACCGCCTGTATCTCCACCCCGAAGATCAGGGTCTCGCCCGCCAGCGGGTGATTCGCGTCCAGTTTGAGCGTGCCGTCCTCGATGGCGGTGATGCGGAAAGCGATGGATTGCCCCGCCTCGTCCTGGCCCCACCAGGGTGCCGCCGACCGTGAGCGTCTCGCCGGGGGGCGGCTCCCCGAGCGGGACCTCGTGCAGCAACCCGGTGTCGCGACGGCCGAAGGCGTCGTCGGGTAGCAGGCGCGCCCGCACGATATCGCCGACGCCGTGGCCTTCCAGCGCGGCCTACAGCGTGGCAAACAGACGCCCGCAGCCATGCACATAGTGGATGGGCGGTGGTTTGCCGCTGGCGGCACGGATCTGCGCCCCCGCCGGTGTTGAGGCTGTATTGCAGCGTGACGTGCATGTGCCTGCCGATCCGCGTGTCCGTCATGGTGTCCGATCCTGAGTCCGCCCGGGTTTCAGTATACTGTCGCCCCCTCAGCTGCCGCACCCTGCCGGAAGGAGCGCCCGATCGATGCTGAAGTCCTTGCAACGTTTAGTGGAGGATCTGCTGCCAACAGCGGCGGCCGCGCAGGCGCCGCAGGCGCACGAACACCACCTGCGTCTGGCGACCGCCGCCCTGCTGATGGAAATGGTGCATGCCGATTTCACGGTATCGCCGGCTGAACGCGATCACGTCCAGGCGCTGCTGGCCCAGGAGTTTAAGCTCTCGCCGGTGGAGGCCGCGCATATCGCGGAGCAGGGCGACCAGCGGGGCCGTGCCGCCGTCTCCCTCTATGAGTTCACCCAGGCGCTGGATGCGACGTTGCCCGTCGCCGACAAGCTGCGGGTGATCGAGATGCTCTGGCAGGTCGCCTATGCCGATGGCGCGCTGGACAAATATGAAGAACACCTGATGCGCAAGCTCGCCGACCTGCTGCACCTGAGCCACCGTCAGCTGATTCAGGCCAAACACCGGGTGCTGGAGGGGCGGGGTGTGACGCGCTGAAGTGGTAGGAAGGGGTGCGGGGTTCCAGCTAGGCACCCCGCACCGATGACGCTGCGCATCCCTGCGCGGTGGCTGCCGATAGCGGCTTAAACCATATCCTTGAGCGCCTTCAGGGCGCCGATCTTGACCACATTGCGGGCCGGCTTGGCCTTGAAGACGGTCTCTTCGCCGGTGAAGGGGTTGATGCCTTTGCGGGCCTTGGTGGCCGGTTTGCGCACGACCTTGATCTTCATCAGTCCGGGTACCGAGAACACGCCCGGGCCGTTTTTCTTCAGATCGCGCTTGATCAGCCCACTCAGCGACTCGAACACGGCACCGACATCTTTCTTGGTCAGGCCGGTCTGGTCGGCGATGTGGCTCAGGGTTTCAGATTTGGTTGTCGGGGAATTCGATGCCTTGGCGGCACTCTTTTTGGCGGTTTTTCCAGCGGCTTTCTTTTTAGCGGCCATTCAGTTTGCTCCTTTGGGTTTCCAGCAGGTCGAGGTACGACGCAGCATAAGATAGCACAATACTTCCGCAGTGGTAGGCTTTTGAGCCTACAATTACAGCCTTTTCCGCATCTGCATCGAGTGCTTTGAGAGACGCCTGTTCAGAGGTTGTATAACCTGCGACGTGACGTTGATGCGAGGCAGCCGTCACGCGTCGCTGGCGCATTCCGGAGGCGCGCCACTTTTGTCGCGATCCCCGTGGCCGGGCGTGACCCAGATCGCAGTTTGTCGGTGACCAGCGCTCGGCGCGCAGTGCTGGCCAGGATGTTGCAGGCAATTCAAGTCACCGGCTGTCGAGGGGTGCCTCGCCGTTCAAGCGGCCGGCCCCTGCGGCCGATAGACGACCGTACACTGTCGATGCCACGTCTGTATGGCTAATGGATTGAATTACTAGGATTCCTCGCGATTGGGCTGGTATGGGCGCGGCGCACAAAATCCCCGATAAAAAAACGCTACAGGTTCTCGTCCCGTTCAATGCATTGTCACCGATGCACTTCAACGAGGTGGCGCAGAAAACCGTGGTCGAGGAGGTGCGCGCCGGCCGTCAGCTGTTCAAGGAGGGGGACCGCGACGATCAGTCCGTGTACCTGCTTCAGGGTGAAATCAGCCTGGTAACAGGCAACGAGGTCGTCGGTTCTGTGATCGCCGGCAGCGACGCCGCGCGCCACCCTCTGGCCCATCAGCAGCCGCGTCAGGTGACGGCGCGGGCCAAGACCACGGTGCTCGTGGCCCGTGTCGATTCCAGTCTGTTGGACATCATGCTGACCTGGGACCAGTCGTCCGGTTACGAGGTCTCCGAGATCGACGACAACCAGGACGACGACTGGATGACTCGCATCCTGCAGTCCCAGGCGTTTCTGAAGCTGCCCCCGTCAAACATCCAGCGCCTGTTGATGAAGGTGGAGTCGGTCCCGGTCACGGCCGGCGAGGTGATCATCCGCCAGGGCGGCGAGGGCGACTATTTCTATATCATCAAGAACGGGCGCTGCAGCGTGAGCCGCAAGCCCTCGGCCAATGCCAAAGAAGTCAAGTTGGCGGAACTGGCTGACGGTGACGCCTTCGGTGAGGACGCCCTGGTCTCGGACGCCAAGCGCAACGCCAGCGTGACCATGCTGACCGACGGCGTGCTGATGCGGCTGTCGAAACAGGATTTCGTGGAGCTGCTGAAAGAGCCGCTCCTGAACAAGCTCAATTACCCGGAGGCCGTCGCCAAGGTCGCCAAGGGCGCGGTCTGGCTCGATGTACGTCTGCCCGGGGAATACGAGAACCGGCACATCCCCGATAGCCGCAATATCCCCTTGTCCGCCCTGCGCCTGGAGGCCAACGGCCTCGACGCTGCCCGCAAATACATCGTCTGCTGCGACACCGGCCGGCGCAGCGCGAGCGCCGCCTTCGTACTCAGCCAGCGCGGCTTCGAGGTCTATGTACTCAACGACGGTCTCGGCGGCGTGCCGGCCGGGGTGTTGGAGGGCGATGCCGCGGGCGGCGCGGACGCGGTCTCTGCCGAGGCGGCGCCGCCGGCGCTAGCCGAACCGCCGGCGCCTGCCGTGCCCGATCACGGGCAAGCCGCCGCGCAGCAGGACCGGCTGACGGAATTGCAGCAGGAGAACACCAGCCTTGACGCCGCCCAGTCCCAGCTCGCCGGGCAGGTGAATGCGCTGCAGGAAGAACTCGAACGGGTACGCGAGGAGGCGCGCGAGCAGATCCTGGAACTGGAGCAGATGCTGGCCGATGCCCGTGAAGGCGCGGCCAGCGCGCGGGCGGCCCTGCAGTCGTTGGAGACGGCCCAGGGAAATCAGGGGCAGGCCGACGCCGAGCTCCGCGAACAGCTGCGCGCACTGGAGGCGGAGCTGGCACAACGGCAGGCCCAGGAGGACCGGTTCACGGCCGAACAGGCGACCCTGAAGGCCCGGCTCGCCGAGCTGGAGTCGCTGCAACAGGCACACCTGCGGCAGCAGAGCGAGATCGAGACCCTGCGTGGCCGCGTGCAGCAGGCCGAGGCGCAGCAGGCCCAGCTCGCGGAGCTCCAGGCGGCCAATGAACAGGCGGGACAGGCACGGGCACAACAACAGCGCCGGGTCGATGAGCTGGAGGCCGCGCTGGAGACTGCAACGACGGCCCTGGCGCAGGCACGCGCGCAGGCCGAGCAGCAACACGCCGCGCAGAATGCCGCACATACCGGTCAGTTACAGGATCTCCAGGGGCGGGTGGATGCCCTGGAGACGGCGCGCGCCGAGGCGGAGGCCCGCCTTGAGGCGGCCAGCGAGGCCTTGCGCCAGGCCCAGCAATCCGGGCAGGACGGCCATGTCGAGCTGCAGGCGAAGATCGAGACGCTGACCGGGGAGCGGGATCACGCGGTCGCTCAGGGCGCCGCCGCGCAGGCGCGTGCCGAGGCGACCGCGCAGGAACTGGCGGCATCGACCCTCGCGCTGGAACAGGCACGCGCCGAGGCCGCGTCCGAGACGGCGCGTTTGCATGCGGAACTCGCCGAGGCGGCCGCGGCGCAGACCGGGCTGGCGGCCGAGCATGACGCCGCGTTGGCCCGGCACGAACAGGCAGCGCAGGCGCACGCGGAAGTACAGGCGGCGCTCGCGACGGCCCAGGGTCGCATCGAGACCCTGCAGGCGGCGGCCGGCGATCAGGTCAAACAGTTGGAGACCGACCTGGACGAGGCGCGCCGGCAACAGACGTCCGCCCAGGCCGAGATCGACGCCCTCCGGCAGGCGCAGGCTGACACCGAGCGCGGGCACCGCGAACGCCTGACCGAGTTGGAGCAGGCGTGCCAGCGCTACGAGGCGCTCGATACGCAAGCCGGTGCGCAGGTCGCACAACTACAGGCCGCCCTGGCCTCCGCCGATCAGGCGCAGGCCGCGGTGCAGGCGGATTGCGAACGGCTACAGGCCGAACAGGTGGCGCTACAGGCCGCGCTCTCCGAGGCCGAGGCGCGCAGCGTCGCCTCCGGGCAGTCCGTGACCCAGGAGCTGGAGGCGCATCAGGCCGAAGCCATCGGCTTGCGCGAACGGCTGGCCACCGCCGACCAGGCCCAGGCGGCGCTGGAGCGTGAACGCGATGCCGCAGAGTCCGAGCGTGATGCCCTGCGGGCCCGGATGCAGCAGCTCGAACAGCAGCAGACGGATGCCGCTGCCGGTCAGGATGAACAGACCCGTCTGTTGACGGAATGGCGCGACCGGGCGCAAGCCGCCGAGCGCCAGATCGAAGCGGACGCGGCGGCGCTCGCCGCGGCACAGCAGGCGCACCAGCAGGCCCTGGCGGAGGCCGAGCAACGCCTGCGTACCGACCTGGAGAAGCAGCAGCGCGAGCTCGTTGCCGAATTGGAGGGTGCGCGCGCCGCCCTGGCCCGCGAACAATCGCAGCGCGGCAACTACGAACAGGCCGCCAAGTCCGATTTTGTCGAGTTGCAGGACAAACTGGCGGCCGAGCTCGCGCGCGCGCGCGCGGAGCAGGCGGCGCTGCAGCAGGAACTCGCCGAGACCGCATCGGCCCGCCAGACGCTGGAGGCGGAACTGGCGCGCACGCGCGACGATGCCGCGGCCCAGCAGCAGGCCTTGACGGCGGAGTTCGAGCAGTTGCGCATGGCGACGTCCGCCGACCTGGAGGCGACGCAGAAACAGCTGCGGCAGATCACAGACGAACTGCAGGCGGCCCGCAAGCGCTCGGCGGGCGGCTCGGCGGACGAGGAACTGGCCCGCCTGCGCCTGCTGCTCGACGAGGCGCGCGAGGAGGCGCGGTCCGCCCGCGCCGATGCCGAACAATGGCGCGAACATGCGCTGACCGGGCCGCAGGACACGGCCGTGGTGCAGACCACGCAGGCCGGCGATGAATTGGCCGCCCTGCAGGTGCAGCTTGCGGACCTTCAGAGCCGGTTCGACGAGGCCACACAACTGCGCGACAGCGCCCAGCAGGAGGCCGCACAGCTGCGCCAGTCCGCGCAGGCGCAGCAACTGCGCGGCGCGTTCGCGGTGGCGGACGCTGCCGCGAACCCGGCCCCGGAGGCGCGTCGCGGCGGCGTGTGGGCGGGCCTGGCAGCGGGCCTGATCCTGGGTGTCGTCGGCGCCGGTGCCGCGCTGTGGTATGGACGCGGCGACCTGGCCGCCCCTCCGCCGGTCGCGACTGCCACGCCCAGCCACGCCGCGCCCGCACCGCGCCCGGAGGCGCCTCGGGTGGCGTCCCCGGTGGCGCCCGTTGTGGCTCAGGTACCGATCAAGAATGACGCGCCGGCCACGCCGGACGCCGCCCCCCCGCGCAGTCTGCGCGATACCCTGCGCGATGGCAGTCCGGGACCGCGCCTGTTGGAGATCGACGCCGCCGTGTTCAGCATGGGCAGCTCGTCCAGCTCGCTCGATCTGGATGAGCGGCCGCGCCGCGAGGTGCAATTGCGACGCTTCGCGATCGGCCAGTACGAGGTGTCCTTCGACGAGTTCGATGCCTTCGCCCGCGCGACCGGCCGGGCGCTGCCGGACGACAAGGGCTGGGGCCGAGGGCAGCGCCCGGTGATCAATGTCAGCTGGGAGGAGGCCGTGGCTTATACCCAGTGGCTAGCGGAGCAGACCGGCCAACGTTACCGGCTGCCGAGCGAGGCGGAATGGGAATATGTTGCGGGCAGCAACGCGCGTACCTTGTACTGGTGGGGTAACAGCACCGGCACGGGCCGCGCCAACTGTTTCAACTGTGGCAGCGAATGGGATGCCCGCACCACCACAGCGGTCGGCAGCTTCGCCCCCAACGCATTGGGCCTGTATGACACCGCGGGCAATGTCGCGGAGTGGGTGCAGGACTGCTATCAACCGAACTACGAAGGCGCGCCGAGCGACGGCAGTGCCCGCATCACGGTCGGCTGCACGCGCCGGGCCGTCCGTGGCGGCGGCTTCAACAGCCCGGCCAGCAACCTGCGCATCACCAAGCGCGATCAGCAATTGGCCAGCACCCGCGCCGATGACCTGGGATTTCGGGTGGCCAGGGAATTTTAGCCTGGGCTATGGAGTCGCTCTCCCACCGGCGCAGTAGATCAGTCCCAAGTCCGGCCGGCGCCTATGGGGCAGTCCATGCGGATGGGACCGCTGCATGAGTGAGCCGCAACGCCTGCGGCTGTGCCGCCTGGAGGCGCTGCCCGACCCGGGGGCGCGCGGTTTTTGTCTGCACGCGGATGCCGGGGTGCGGGACATCTTCGTGGTGCGGCGCGGCGAAACCGTGTTCGCCTATCTGAATCACTGCCCGCATACCGGCAGCCCCCTCGACTGGCAGCCGGATCAGTTCCTGAATCCGGAACGCAGCCTGATCCAATGCGCGACGCATGCGGCGTTGTTTCGCATCGAAGACGGTCATTGCCTGGCCGGGCCGTGCGCCGGACAGGCCCTGACGCCGGTCGCCGTGACGCTGATCGACGGGTGGGTGGTGGTTGCGGGACAGTTGTCGTTGTGAGGCGGCGGTTCAGTCTGCCGTATCCCGGCACCTCATAAAAAACGCCTGCGCGGGTCACGCGCAGGCGTTCGTCTCATGGGGTGCGGGTGCTGCTAGTGGTTCATGCGAACAGTCACCGAACTTTGCGCATGGACCACTAGTCGCCGAATTCCGCGAGGAAACGCTCGACGTCTTGGCAGTGCAGGGCCGGATGCAGGACCTCGCGGCGCGTAGCCGGCGTCATCTCGATCTGTTGCAGTCCGAGGCACGCCGCGGATGCGGCGCAGGGGGTGTCAAAATCGAGGCTGGCATTATCCTGTGCAGGATCACACAGCTCGTAAGTGACCATATCGTAGACCTTCACCATGGTACACCTCCTGTCGCGGCAAACGCCGTGTCTGCTTCTTACCCTAAAGTAGCGGCTCTCCGATGGCAAGGTTTAGCGCGTTTGTGTTCCCGGCGGTTTTGTGGGTGTGAAAGCCGGATGAAAACAGCGGTTTGTCGGAAGCCCCGGCCGATCGGCCGCGCGCGATGAGAATAGGGGAGTTCTGAACAAATCTCCCGTTCGCCCTGAGCTTGTCGAAGGGCTCACCACGAACGGACTTAATCAGAGCCTCCTAAGGTGGCCGAGACCCGCGGCGCGTGCCGCGGCGGTGGCCGATCAGTCCTCGCGGTCGAGATTTTCCAGCGGGCTGGAACGCAGGTCGTTGCTGCCCGGTTCCAGATCGACGCCGTAATCATCGCGTTCGATATCCAGCGAGCCGGACCAGTCCTCGGGGGGCTCGATGGCCTCGATATTCAACTCGTACCAGGTATCCAGGTCGAGCTCCTCGATGGTGCCGTCGAAATATTGGATTTCCAGCGTTTCGTCGTCCGGGTCCAGGGCGACGATCTCGAAGTTGTCGCCGTTGGTGGTCCGATACCAGTCGCCGATTCGCGGTTCGTATTCCGTCGCCATGTCGGGTCCTCCTGTGGTGCCGCGCGAACGGGGTGCGCAGTGCCGACGTTTGCCGGGGAGTTTCAGTTATAGGCCCGTCATCTGGGCTTGGCAAGCGGGTAGCGACGGTGTCACTGCCCGGTTTGCAAGGGTATGATCGGCGGCGTCTTTGGCTCGTGGAAGCGCGCTGTGCGGGCGGTCTTCACGCCGGCGCATGCATGATGGATGACTCAGTTGAGCGATGTCTATGCAGGATGGTCTGCTCGAAATCGGCATCAACAGCTTTCTGCTGTTGTTTGTAACCCTCGACCCGGTCGGGGTCACGCCGATGTTTGCCGCGCTCAGCGCGCACTTGAGCGAGGCTGAACGGCGGCGCAGCGCGACGCGGGCGGTGCTGCTGGCGGCCACGATCCTGCTGATCTTTGGCCTGGGTGGCAATTATCTGCTGCACGCGCTCGGCATCGGCCTGCCCGCCTTCCGTATCGCCGGAGGCAGCCTGCTGTTCCTGCTGGCCATCGATATGGTGTTCGCGCGGCAATCGGGGCTGCGTTCGACCACCCGGGGCGAGCTTCACGAGGCCGAACAGCGTCAGGATATCTCGGTCTTTCCACTGGCATTCCCGCTGCTCGCCGGACCTGGCGCGCTGACCACGATCCTGCTGCTGGCCTCCGGGCACCGCGGCGAGCCGGTCCAGTTGACGGCCGTGCTGATGGCCTTGGCGCTGGTGCTGCTGCTGACCTGGGGGGTATTGCGCCTGGCAGGACCGCTGCTGCGGGTCTTGGGCGAGACCGGGGCCAACGTGATCGGGCGGCTGCTGGGCCTGCTGCTGGCGGCCTTGGCGGTACAGTTTATGGCCGATGGCTTGGTGGCGATCATGAGAGAAGGGGGCGGGCAGTGAGTTGGTGGGGTACGGCACTGGGTGGTGCGTTCGGGTTCATGGTCGGCGGCCCGCTCGGCGCGCTGCTGGGTGCGGCGCTGGGGCGGCGTTTTGACAAGGGGCTGGCGGGGCTGGAGGTTCACTCGGGGCAGGCCGGTGATCAGGAACGCATCCAGACCGCGTTCTTCACCGCGACCTTCGCGGTCATGGGGTATCTGGCCAAGGTCGATGGGCAGGTCTCCAAGGAAGAGATCCGCCTCACCGAAGAGGTCATGGCGCGCATGCGCCTTGATGCGGATATGCGCCGCGCCGCGATCAATCTGTTCAACGAGGGCAAGGCGCCGGGCTTCGATCTCGACGCGGTACTCGACCAGTTCCGCCGCGAGTGTCACCGGCGCCGGAATCTGCTGCAGATGTTTATCGAGATTCAACTGCATGCCTGTTACGCCGATGGCGCCCTGCATGCCGAGGAGGCCCGGGTGTTGCGTCACATTTGTGCGCAACTGGGCTTCAGCGCGCGGGAATTCACGCATCTGGAGGCGATGGTGCGCGCCGCGCGCAACTTCACCGGCGCCGGCGCGCAGGGCTGGCGTCCCGCGCCGGCCGCGTCGCGCGACCGGCTCGCTGAGGCCTACGCGGTGCTGGGTGTGCAGCCCACGGCCAGCGATGCCGAGGTCAAGACTGCCTACCGGCGCCTGATGAACCAGCATCACCCCGACAAGCTGGTCGCCAAGGGCCTGCCCGAGGAGATGATCGCCCTGGCCACCGAGAAGACCCAGGAGATCAAGGCGGCCTACGAGACCCTCAAGGCCGCGCGCGGGACGCCCTAGTGGTCCATGCGTGAAGTTCGGTGACTAAGAAGCACAGCCGGCGCGTGCAGATCAAGGCGCGAGCGCGCAGGAATAGCACCGCTATTTCAAGCTTGCGCAACGCAGAGCTGCGCGTTCCGGCGCCGCGAACAGTTACCGAACTTTGCGCATGGACCACTAGAGATAGCGGCCGGCGCTGGCGATCGCCACGACCAGCAGGCCCAGGATCAGATTGATGCCGATGGTGCGACGGATCTGCGCCAGTTGCGCGCCGCCGGCGGGCCAGTCACTGGCGGCGACCGCACGGCGCAGGCGCTGGAAAGGCGCGAAGTACATGTGCAGATAGAGCAGGATCATCAGCCAGCCCAGGCCCTGCATCAGGTGCACATGCAGGCCGGCCTGGCCCATCCCGCCGAGCACGCCGAACACGATCAGATAACCCGTCACCGGCAGCGCCAGTACCGCGCCCCAGACCCAGGGAAAGAACCGCTCGAAGGTCCGCGTCCACAGCGGCAGACGCTGTGGCGGGTCCAGCAGGCTGGCCGCGACCGGGCGCAGGGCCATATAGGCGAAGAACATGCCGCCCACCCAGACGACGGCGGCGAGCAGGTGCAGGGCGATCAGGCCGGGCATCAGTGTGTCCATGGGTCTTGCTCCGTGATTGAGTTTTGAGAGGTTTGAAGTGAGCCGATGCCTGCCGCTACGAACCGGCTATTGCGGTAACTGTTCGAGCCAACCGCGCACCCGGCGGACCAGTTCTTCTTCCTGGCCCACGAAGAAATGATCCGCACCCACGACCTCGGTCTGCCGGTAGTGCTTCAGGCCGGCCCGGCGTGCCGCGGCCGCGCGCACGGGGATCGTTGCGCGCACCGCATCCAGGTCGCGGCTGCCGTAGAGATCGAACACCGGCACGCGGAGCTTGGCCAGCTGGGCGGTGGTGTCGACCCGCGGGTCCCGGCCCTGGCCCATGCCGATGGCTACGAAGCCCGCCAGCTCCAGCCCATCGCCCTCGGCCAGCGCGGCCGAGCCCATGACGGCCCCGAGGCTGTGTCCCGCCAACACCACTGGTCGGATGTCCTTGGACTTCAGGAACGCCAGTGCCGCGCGGATGCGCGGCGCGGCGGCCTGGATCAGCGGCAGGTAGTCGTCGAATTCCGCTTCGTTGGGCAGCACCGGCAACTGGATCGACAGCGTGGCCCAGCCATGCTCGGGCAACTCACTGCGCAGGGGATGGATCACATCGGGCCAATCGGGGTGCACGCCGATGCCATGCAGCAGGATCACCCCGCCCTTGGGCGTACCGGACTGCTCTTCGGTAAAGATCGCGAGGAATTTGTGGCTGTCCGCCTCCAGCCATTCCGGCGTGCCGACCAGCAGTGAACCGACGATCTGATCGGCCCAGCGCTGTTCCTTGGCGGTATCCGGGCTGGCCGCCCCGGGCGTTTCCGCGGCGTGGGTCATCGAGGTTGCGGCGAACGCGAACAAAAATGCCAGCATGCTCAAGCGGTTTTGTGGCGTCATGTGATTCCCCTGTGGATTCTGCGGGCGTGTCGGGTCGGCACGCCCGACCACGGAAGCCCCGCCGGAAAGCTGAAAATCAATCGGCGATACGGTACATTGCGCAACTTTACGCGCTCGGACGAGCCCCTAGCAACGCATTCGGAGAGCCAACCATGGCGGATTACAAGATTGCCCCTTCCATCCTCTCGGCGGATTTCGCGCGGCTGGGCGAAGAGGTCAGGAACGTGCTCGATGCCGGTGCCGACATCGTGCACTTCGACGTCATGGACAACCATTACGTTCCCAACCTGACCATCGGTCAAGCCGGTCGACCGCCTGATTCCGGATTTCGCCAAGGCCGGCGCCAGCTACATCACCTTCCACCCGGAGGCGAGCGAGCATATCGATCGCACCCTGCAGCTGATCAAGGCCGAGGGCTGCAAGTCGGGGCTGGTCTTCAATCCGGCCACCCCGCTGGATTACCTGAAATACGTGATGGACAAGGTCGACATGATCCTGTTGATGTCGGTCAACCCCGGCTTCGGCGGGCAGGCCTTCATTCCGTCGGCGCTGGACAAGCTCAAGGAGGCGCGCAAGCTGATCGCCGCCTCCGGCCGCGACATCCGCTTGGAGGTCGACGGCGGCGTGAAGGTCGACAACATCCGTGAGATCGCCGCGGCGGGCGCCGACACCTTCGTCGCCGGCTCGGCCATCTTCAACGCCGGCAAGGGCAGCGACACGCACCGCTACGACAGCGTGGTCAAGGCCATGCGCGACGAGCTGGCGAAGGCCGGTAAATAGACAAGCCAATACCCTGTAGGACGCAGCGATTCATGCTGAAAAAACCGCAGATGATCCTGATCGACGTGGACGGCACCCTGGTCGACAGCGTGCCGGATCTGAGTTTTTGCGTCGACGAGATGATGAAGGCGCTGGGCCGCCCGGTCCACGGCGAGGCCCGGGTCCGCAACTGGGTGGGCAACGGCGTCGAGCGCCTGGTGCGCCGCGCCCTGACCGGGACGCTGGACGGCGAGCCGGACGAGGCCGATTTCCAGAAGGCCTACCCGATCTTCCTGGCGCTGTATGCCGAGAACACCTCCAAGCGCAGCCAGCTCTATCCCGGCATCCGCGAAGGTCTGGATTACCTGAAGGCCGCCGGCTACAAACTCGGCTGCGTGACCAACAAGGCCGCCCGTTTCACCGAGCCGCTGCTGGCCGATCTCGGCGTGGCTGGAGACTTCGCCATCATCGTCAGCGGTGATACGCTGCCGCAGAAGAAGCCCGACCCGGCCCCGCTGCTGCACGCCGCCCGTTTCTTCGGCATCGAACCCGGCCAGGCGCTGATGGTCGGCGATTCGGTCAGCGACGTGAAGGCCGCGCGCGCCGCCGGTTTCCAGATCGTCTGCATGAGCTACGGCTACAACCACGGCGAGGATATCCGCAGCTCTCACCCGGACGCGGTGCTCGATGCCCTGACGGAGATCCGGCCGCTCCTCGAAGCGGCGGCCTGAAGGATGGACACCCTGACAGAATCGAAGCGGGCCTGGCGATGGCGCGGCTGATGGCCGAGGTCCGCGTTCGTTCCGTTGGCAATTCACAAGGGTGACAGTATGGATGCCGCGCGTTTTCACGATTTGGCCAGACAAGGCTTCAATCGCATCCCGGTCGCGCGCGAGGTGCTCGCCGACCTGGATACCCCGCTCAGTGCCTACCTGAAATTGGCCGATGGGCCGTACTCCTATCTGTTCGAGTCCGTGCAGGGCGGCGAGAAATGGGGCCGCTACTCCATCATCGGCCTGCCCTGCCGCAGTGTGCTGCGCGTCAGCGGCCGGCGGATCGACGTGCTCCGCGACGGGGCGCTCGTCGAATCCCTCGATGTCGCCGATCCACTGGCCTGGATCGAGACCTTCCAGGCGCGCTTCAAGGTCGCCGAGATCGACGGCCTGCCGCGCTTCAACGGCGGCCTGGTCGGCTATTTCGGCTACGACACCATCCGCTACATCGAGCCCAGGCTCGCCGACGCCGCCAAGCCCGACCCGCTGGAGACCCCCGATATCCTGCTGATGGTCTCGGAGGAGGTTGTGGTGTTCGATAACCTGCGCGGCAAACTGTTTATCGTCGTGCAGGCGGACCCCGAAATCCCCGAGGCCCTGACCAAGGCCGAGCAGCGCCTCGATGTGTTGTGCGACAGGCTGGGCCAGGTCACGCCGCGACATGCGCCACCGGTCGCCAGCCGGGTCGACGAGGCGGATTTCGTCTCCGGCTTCACCCAGGAGGGTTTCGAGGCCGCGGTCGCCCGCAGCCGGGACTACATCGTCGACGGCGACATCATGCAGGTGGTGCTGTCGCAGCGGTTGTCGATCCCGGTCAGGTCGAGGCCGCTGGACATCTACCGCGCCTTGCGCAGTCTGAATCCCTCGCCGTACATGTTCTATCTGGATCTCGGCGATTTCCACATCGTCGGTTCCTCGCCGGAGATCCTCACGCGTCTGGAAGACGGGGTGGTCACGGTGCGTCCGATCGCCGGCACGCGACCGCGCGGCGCCAGCGCGTCGGAGGATCAGGCGCTGGAGCGCGAGCTGCTCGCCGATCCCAAGGAGCTCGCCGAGCACCTGATGTTGATCGATCTGGGCCGCAACGATGTCGGGCGGATCGCCCAGACCGGCACCGTGCAACTCACCGAGAAGATGCTCATCGAACGCTATTCCCACGTCATGCACATCGTCTCCAACGTGACCGGCATCCTCAAGGACGGCATGAGCGCGCTGGACGTGCTGCGCGCGACCTTCCCGGCCGGTACGGTCAGCGGCGCGCCGAAGATCCGCGCCATGGAGATCATCGACGAACTGGAGCCGGTCAAGCGCGGCGTCTACGCGGGTGCCGTGGGCTATCTGGCCTGGAATGGCAACATGGATACCGCCATCGCCATCCGCACCGCGGTCATCAAGGACGGCCTGCTGCACATCCAGGCCGGCGCCGGTATCGTCTATGACTCTGTCCCACGCAATGAATGGCACGAGACCCTCAACAAGGGGCGGGCCATGTTCCGCGCGGTGGCCATGGCCGAGCAAGGCCTGGAGGCATAGTCATGCTGCTGATGATCGATAATTACGATTCCTTCACCTACAACCTGGTGCAATATCTGGGTGAGTTGGGTCAGGACGTGCGCGTGGTTCGCAACGATCAGATCACGCTGGCCGAGATCGCAGCGTTGCGGCCCGAGCATATCGTGATCTCGCCGGGCCCGTGCACGCCCAACGAGGCGGGCGTGTCGGTGGCGGCGATCCGCGAATTCGCCGGCAAGATCCCCATCCTCGGCGTGTGTCTCGGTCATCAGAGCATCGGCCAGGCCTTCGGCGGGAAGATCGTCCACGCGCGCGAGATCATGCACGGCAAGACCTCGATGATCCACCACAAGAACCTCGGCGTGTTTCATGGCCTGGAAAATCCCTTCGAGGCGACGCGCTATCACTCGCTGGTGATCGAAAAGGACAGCCTGCCCGCGTGCCTGGAGATCACCGCCTGGACACAGAACGCCGACGGCGGACTCGACGAAATCATGGGGGTGCGCCACACGACGCTGGCCGTGGAAGGCGTGCAGTTCCATCCCGAGTCGATCCTGACCCAGCATGGCCACGATATGCTACGGAATTTCCTGGAAGGACATTGAGACGATGGATATGCAGGCAGCCATCCGCGCGATCACCGAACGCCGCGATCTCAGTCGGGCGGAGATGACCGAGGTCATGCACCTGATCATGACCGGGCAGGCCACGCCGGCGCAGATCGGCGGATTCCTGATCGGCCTGCGGATGAAGGGCGAGACGGTCGACGAGCTGACCGCCGCGGCGCAGGTGATGCGCGAGCTGGCCGCGCGGGTCGAGGTCGGCGGACCGCACCTGGTCGACATTGTCGGCACCGGCGGTGATGGCAGCAGTACCTTCAATATCTCCACGGCGAGCACCTTCGTGGTCGCGGCGGCCGGCGGGCGGGTGGCCAAACACGGCAATCGCGCCGTATCCAGCAAATCCGGCAGCGCCGATCTGCTGGAGGTGGCCGGGGTCAGGCTCGATCTCAACCCCGAGCAGGTCCGCAGCTGCATCGACGCGGTGGGCGTGGGTTTCATGTTCGCGCCCATGCATCACAGCGCCATGAAGCACGCCATCGGACCGCGCAAGGAGATGGGCGTGCGCACCCTGTTCAATCTGCTCGGCCCGCTGACCAATCCGGCCGGCGCGCCGCATCAGGTGCTCGGTGTGTTCAGCCGGGACTGGGTGGAGCCGATCGCGGAGGTCCTCAAACACCTCGGCAGCACCCACGCGCTGGTCGTGCATGCGCAGGATGGCATGGACGAGATCAGTGTCGCGGCCGCGACCGCGGTCGCCGAGCTCAAGGACGGCGCCATCCGCAGTTATCAAATCGCCCCCGAGGATTTCGGCCTGCCGCGCGGCGACCCCGCGGCCCTCAAGGTGGCCGATGCCCAGGAGAGCCTGGCGATCATCCGCGAGGTGCTGGCTGGCAAGCCCGGCCCGGCGCGCGACATCGTGGTGTTGAACGCCGGTGCGGCAATCTACGCGGCAGACCTGGTCGGTTCGCTCGCGGAAGGCATCGCCCGGGCCGCCGAGGTGATCGACAGCGGCGCGGCGCGCGAAAAGTTCGATGCGTTGGTGCGGGTCAGTAACAGCGTTTAGGTAATGACCGCGGTAGGCGGCCTTCGGCTCCTAATGGGAATTAAGGAAGCTCTGAATAAGTCCGTTCGGGGTGAGCCCTTCGACGTGTGCTCAGGACAGGCCTGTCGAACCATGAACGGACGAATCGCCTTCACTATCACGGCATTTCCCGTTTGCCCCCTTCGACTGGCTCAGGACAGGCTTCGACAAGCTCAGGGCGAACAGGCGACTTATTCAGGGGTTCATTGATTGAACCGTTCGCGGGCAAAGCCCGTTCCCATAGGCCTCGATTCGGGTAAAGACCGGCAATGACAGGCATCCCAGACATTCTTCAGAAGATCATCGCGCGCAAGGCCGATGAGGTCGTGGCGCGCGCCGCGCGCGTGCCGTTTGCCGAGATGCGCCAGCGCGCGGCCGCGGCGGACAGGCCGCGCGGTTTTATCGCCGCGCTGGAGCGCAAGATCGCCGCCGGCCAGGCCGGTGTGATCGCCGAGATCAAAAAGGCCTCGCCGAGCAAAGGGCTGCTGCGCGAAGATTTCGTTCCGTCTGAGATCGCGCGCAGCTATGAGCGCGGCGGTGCGGCCTGCCTGTCGGTACTGACCGACATCGACTTCTTCCAGGGTGCCGACGCATACCTGCAACAGGCGCGTGCCGCCTGCGACCTGCCGGTGCTGCGCAAGGATTTCATGATCGACCCGTATCAGGTCTACGAGGCGCGCGCGCTGGGCGCCGACTGCATCCTGCTGATCGTGTCCGCGCTGGAAGATGCGGTTATGGCGGGGATGGCCGACGTGTCCGCGCAGTTGGGGATGGACGTGCTGGTCGAGGTGCACGATGCGGCGGAGTTGGACCGCGCGCTGCGGTTGCCGTGCCGCATGATCGGCATCAATAACCGCAACCTGCGGACCTTCGAGACGGACCTGGACACGACCCTGCAGCTGCTCGGCCGGATTCCGGCGGATCACCGGGTGGTGACCGAGAGCGGCATCCATACCCGGGAAGATGTGCGACTGATGCGCGACCACGGTGTGCAGGCCTTCCTGGTCGGTGAGGCCTTCATGAAGGCCGACGATCCGGGACAAAAGCTGGCGGAGTTGTTCGCTTAGATTTAGGAGAACTCTGAACAAGTTTCCCGTTCGCCCTGAGCCTGTCGAGGCCTGTCCTGAGCCAGTCGAAGGGGGTAAACGGGAAATGCCGTGATAGTGAAGGCGATTCGTCCGTTCGTGGTTCGACAGGCTCACCACGAACGGACTTATTCAGAGATGCCTTAGGAATACGCCCTGTAGGAGCGGTCTTCGGCCGCGAACGGTCCGAGGCGCTGTCGGTTCGCGGCCAAAGGCCGCTCCTACAGGGCTGAACTAACGCGTGCCGAACACCACGATGGTCTTGCCCTTGGCGCGGATCAGACCCTGTTCCTCCAAGGTCTTCAGCACGCGGCCGACCATCTCGCGGGAGCAGCCGACGATGCGGCCGATCTCCTGACGGGTGATGCGGATCTGCATGCCTTCGGGGTGGGTCATGGCATCGGGCTGTTTGCACAAGTCCAGCAGGGTCCGGGCCACCCGGCCGGTGACGTCGAGGAAGGCCAGGTCGGAGACCTTGCGGCTGGTGGTGCGCAGGCGCGCCGCCATCTGCGAGGCGAGCGCGAACAGAATGCTGGGGTCTTCCTCGGCGATCTGACGGAAACGGCCGTAACTGATCTCGCCCAGCTCGCATTCAACGCGAGTCCGCACCCAGGCACTACGCTTGCTGCTCTCACCGAACAGGCCCATCTCGCCGAAGAAGTCGCCTTTGTTGAGGTAGGCGAGCACGATCTCGTGGCCCTCCTCGTCCTCGATCATCACGGTGACCGAGCCTTCGACGATGTAATACAGCACGTCCGGCGCATCGCCGGCGTAGATGATTACGCTCTTGCTGGGATAACGGCGCCGATGACAATGCTCCAGAAAACGGTCGATCGACGGGTTGCCGGTGGTTTTGAGTTTGTTTATGTTTATGGTCATGGCAATCCTAGCCCGGCGTGTCTGTGAATCCGGTTACCTTGATACTATAACAACGCCCCGAGGTCCAGGGGTGTGGGCAGTTGTGCTAGTCTGCGCGCACTTTCGGCAGACGTGGGGGCGGCCATGAAGGCGCGGGTCAAGTGGGTTCAGGATGCGACGTTCATCGGCGAATCCGCCAGTGGCCATGCCGTGGTCATGGACGGGCCGCCGGAGAACGGCGGTCGCAACCTCGGGGTGCGCCCGATGGAGATGCTGCTGCTCGGCATGGGCGGCTGCACGGCCTTCGATGTGGTCCATATCCTGCAACGTGCCCGCCAGCCGGTCCTCGACTGCGTCGTCGAACTGGAGGCCGAACGCGCCGCCGAGCCGCCCAAGGTCTTCACCAAGATCCATGTCCACTTCATCATCCATGGCCGCGGATTGGCCGCGAAGCAGGTCGAGCGGGCGGTACAGCTGTCGGCCGAGAAATACTGTTCGGCCTCCATCATGCTGGGGAAGTCCGCCGAGATCACCCACGATTTCGAAGTCGTCGAGGCCCCCTGAATGTCCCGCCAGCCCCTCTTGTGTGAACAGGATCGTGTGAAGACGTGAAGCCCATGCCCCGTCCTGCCTCGACCCTGGGTCTGCGCCATGTGGCCTTGTATGTGGATGATCTGGAGGCCTGCCTGCATTTCTATGTCGACCTGCTGGGCATGCAGGTGGAATGGCACCCGGATGCGGACAATATCTATCTGACCAGCGCCGGTCAGGACAATCTGGCGCTGCACCGCCGCGCCCGCGCCCGGGTGCCCGGCGATCAGACCCTCGATCACATCGGCTTCATCCTCGGGGCCCCGGATCAGGTCGATGACTGGCATGCCTTCCTGGCCGCGCAGGGCGTGCCCATCAAGGCCGCCCCGCGCAGCCACCGCGACGGGGCCCGCAGCTTCTACTGCGCCGACCCCGAGGGCACGGTGGTGCAACTGATCTACCATCCCCCCATTGCCGGGAATGTGGGATAATCCCGCCGCGCCGCGGCAGGCGACAATCACGGCAAAGCGGCCTCGGTAGCGACCCCGCGGGCGGCCGGGTCCATGGGATATCAGTGATGGTCAAAAGTGCGATGAAAAAGCTCAAACTTCACGGTTTCAATAACCTGACCAAGACCTTGAGCTTCAATATCTATGATATCTGCTATGCCAAGACCCGTCGGCAGCGTAAGGAATACATCGAGTACATCGACGAGGCCTACAACGCCGAGCGGCTGACCCAGATCCTCTCCGAGGTCTCCAGCATCATCGGTGCGAACATCCTGAACATTGCCCACCAGGACTACGATCCGCAGGGGGCCAGCGTGACCATGCTGATCTCCGAGGAACCGGTGATCTCCGAGGAGCTATCCAATTCCGAGGCCCCCGGCCCGCTGCCGGAGTCGGTGGTCGCGCACCTCGATAAGAGCCATATCACCGTACATACCTACCCCGAGAGCCACCCGGACAACGGCATCAGCACCTTCCGGGCGGACATCGACGTCTCGACCTGCGGCCGTATCTCGCCGCTGCGCGCCTTGAATTATCTGATCCACACCTTCGAGTCCGACATCGTCATCGTGGATTACCGGGTGCGCGGTTTTACCCGCGACGTGCGCGGCAAGAAGCACTTCATCGACCACAAGATCAGCTCCATCCAGAACTTTCTGTCCCGGGATACCCGCGAGCGTTATCAGATGATCGACGTCAACGTGTATCAGGAGAATAGCTTCCACACCAAGATGTTGCTGAAGGACTTCGACCTGGATAACTACCTGTTCGGGACCGGCCCTGACGAGCTGACGGCCAAGGAAGAGCGGCAGATCCGCGACCGCTTGCAGCGGGAGATGGCCGAGATCTTCTACGGTCGCAATCTCAAGCGCGGTTTGAAGTAGTTGTGTGTGCTTGCCGGGGAAGCTGAATAAGCCTCCCGTTCGCCCTGAGCTTGTCGAAGGACTCTCACCCCCAACGGACTTATTCAGGGCCGCCCTAGACCCAGTAGGTCGTCCCCGTCATCACCTTCGACATCGCCCGCATCAGCTGTTTGATCGGGCCTGGGAGCGCTGTGCCGCCGGCCTCCAGGGCGGTGGTGCCGTGGCGCTGCTCGTCGAGCCGCATCTGTTCCAGGATCGCGCGGCTTTTGCGGTCGCCGCCGGGCATGCGCTGGAGATGGCCGTCCAGGTGTTCCACCACTTGGCGCTCGGTTTCCGCTACGAATCCCAGACTCCACCGGTCGCCGATCGCCCCGGCCAGCGCGCCCAGGCCGAACGAGCCGGTATAGAACAGCGGGTTCAGATAGCTGGTATGCCCCCCCAGTTCCCGCGCGCGCTGCTCGCACCAGGCCAGATGATCGTTCTCTTCCTGCGCGGCCTGGGTCATCCCCTCGCGCACGCCGTCGAGACGGGCGGTGAGCGCCTGCCCCTGATACAGCGCCTGGGCACAGACCTCGCCGGTGTGATTGACGCGCATCAGCCGCGCGGAACGCGTGCGTTCGGCGCTGCTCAGGTCTGCATCCGCGACCGCCTCGGCGGGGTTGCGGCGCCCGGTGACCAGCGGCCGCCCGAATACCGTGCGCAAGGCCTGGTCGAAATTGATCAGCACATGATCCAGCGGCGAGTAGTGTCGAGGCATGCCGGCAAGATACAAGATGCAACACGCAAGTCAAAATCCACGTGTCCTTCCGCCGGCCGCCGGCCTCTTGTATCGTGCATCCCGTCAACAGGGGTGTGCTGCGATGAGCTACTACAAACATCACGTGTTCTTCTGTACCAACTTGCGCGAGGACGGCAGCGCCTGTTGCCAGCGCTTTGATGCCCAGGCCATGCGCGATTACGCCAAACAGCGCGCCAAGGACCTGGGTCTGGCTGGGCCTGGCAAGCTGCGCATCAACTCGGCCGGCTGTCTCGACCGTTGCGCCGAGGGCCCGGTGCTGGTGGTGTACCCCGAGGGCGTTTGGTACAGCTATGTGGACCGGGAAGACATCGACGAGATCATCGAGGCGCACCTGATCGGGGGTCGTCCGGTGGAGCGTCTGAAGATCTGAGGCGCCGGCCCAAAATTCCTGACGGAGGGGGCTTGACAAGTAAATTGGTGTATTAGAGAATTCTCACATGCTGAATCGCCGCCCCTCATTACCGGCGATTCAGTACTCCTCCATCCTCCTTTATTTGTGGTGGTTTGTAGCGCGACATCCCCCGTCGCGCTATTTTTTTGCCCGCATTCCGGGGTTTGCCCATCACCGGACGCCTGATCCCTGCCGGGAACGGACCTGGCGGCCCTCGGGGCGGCACGGCCTTGAATCTCGCGGATGACTTCTATACCATCTCGCGTCTTCTCAGGTGTCGGTGTGTGGAGTCAGGTGTCTCATGAAGACCTTCAGTGCCAAATCGGAAACCGTCAAGCGCGACTGGTACGTCGTTGATGCGGCGGGTAAAACTCTCGGACGCCTGGCGACCGAGTTGGCGCGCCGTCTGCGCGGCAAGCATAAGGCGGAATTCACCCCGCATGTGGACACCGGCGACTACCTGGTCGTCGTCAATGCCGAAAAGGTTGCTGTGACCGGGCGTAAGGAGCAGAACAAGCTCTACCACCGGCATACCGGTTACATCGGTGGCCTGAAGTCCATCAGCCTCGAAAAGCTGCGGGCCAAGGCCCCCGAGCGCATCATCGAGATCGCCGTCAAGGGCATGTTGCCGAAGAATCCGCTGGGCCGCGCGATGTTCCGCAAGCTGAAGGTGTATGCCGGGCCGGCACACCAGCACGCCGCGCAGCAGCCCCAGCCGCTCGACTTCTAAATTCATCACAGGAACGCGTACATGGCGCAGCAGCAGCAGCAACAGTTCTACAGCACCGGGCGTCGCAAGACCTCCACCGCGCGGGTGTTTCTGCGCAAGGGCAGCGGCCGGATCACCGTGAACCAACGTCCGCTGGACGAATATTTCGGCCGCGAGACCGCACGCATGATCGTGCGTCAGCCGCTGGAGACGACCAGCCTGACGGATCGATTCGACATCTACGTTACCGTTGCCGGCGGCGGCATCAGCGGCCAGGCCGGCGCGATCCGTCACGGCATCACCCGTGCCCTGATGCTGCACGACGAGCAACTCCGTTCGCCGCTGCGCAAGGCCGGTTTCGTGACCCGCGATGCGCGCGAGGTCGAGCGCAAGAAGGTCGGTTTGCGCAAGGCACGCCGCGCGGTGCAGTTCAGCAAGCGTTGATGGCGCCTGCCGAGCGCGCAGGGGCGAGCCGCCAGGTTTCAGATCCCGATTTTGTCCGCAGGGCGCCCGGTTCCCAGGGCGCCGTCGGCTTGGATCCTCGCGGCACGCAACCCGCAGCGTGAATTTGGGGGATCGTCTAACGGCAGGACAGTGGACTCTGACTCCTCTAATCTAGGTTCGAATCCTAGTCC
>JBHEOS010000031.1:0-798 GCA_046260695.1 Gammaproteobacteria bacterium | reverse complement strand
CCAATACACCCGGAACCCGCCCCCTGTGGCGGGTTTTGCGTTCCTGGGACCGAGTGAGGGTTCTCCCGCGGGGCCCCCAAGCCCGGGCGACACCCGGGGAGGCTGCAACCGGTTCGGGCGCGTCCGGAGTGTTGCTCATATACAACAACCGACCCGGTCTGTAGTTTTTTTGTAACGAGGTGTTGCATTCGTGTTCATTGTGGTCTAAATTCACCACGGTCTTAAACCACTCCATATCGGATAAGGGGAATACACACATGGACAAAAAGATTCTTTCGACGGCTATCGCTGGTGTTCTGGCCGGTAGCCTGGCCTTCGCCGCCAACGCCGATGTCACCCTGTACGGTCAGGTCGACGTCAGCATCGACGCCACCGATCAGGATGGCGGTTCCGATGACGTGAACATGAATTCCAACCAGTCCGCCATCGGCGTGAAGGGTTCGGAAGACCTGGGCAACGGCCTGAGCGCGATCTTCCTGCTGGAATATCAGGTCGACCCCTCCGGCACCGCGACCAGCGCCGGCGGTTTCACGGGCCGTGACCAGTACATCGGTATGAAGGGCGGCTTCGGTCAGGTGGCCTTCGGCACCGCCAGCACCTCGTACAAGTCCCATGGCGCCATGATCGACCCGCTGTACCGCACCTCGTTGCAGGGGCGTGCCCGTGGCCTGCAGTCGTTCGCCCACTCGGGTGATGGCGAAGATGGCGAGGGTCGCATGACCAACCAGATCCGCTATGACAGCCCGGACTACAGCGGCTTCAGCCTCACCGCCAATTACAACTTCGACAGCAATGAAG
>JBHEOS010000030.1:0-24803 GCA_046260695.1 Gammaproteobacteria bacterium | reverse complement strand
CGACAGGGGTCAAGGGTATCAAGGTTCAACATGCCGGCGTGGTGCTGACCGCGGGGACTGTGGACGAGGGGTTGGATGTGCGTGAGCGCACGCTGAAAATCTACCGCGCGGCGGAAGCGCCCGAGGTTGGCGCGATCACCATCTACTACGCACCGTTTGCAGAGGCGATCACCGCCAAGCGGGGCGCCATGCTGGTAGCCATGAGCGTCGCATTGCTGGCCTTCGGGTTTCTGATGGTGTGGGTTTTGCAGCACCTGCTGACGGGCCCTTTCACGGCGATGCACGAGGCGGCGCGAGGCTTTTCGGCCGGCGATACGTTGCAGCGATTTGATGAGGACCGCGAGGACGAGTTTGGTTCCCTGGCGCGATTCATCAACAAGGCGCTCGATCAGTTGTTGACGCAGCAGGCGGCGCTGTTCCAGGAAAAAGAACGCGCCGAGGTGACGCTGTATTCCATCGGTGACGGCGTAATCTCCACCGATGCCGCCGGGAATGTCGAATATCTCAATCCGGTGGCCGCGGACCTGACCGGCTGGACGCTGGAGGAGGCGCGCGGTAGGCCATTGACAGAAATCATGCGACTGGTTGACGAAATCAGCCACCAGGCCGTCGAAAACCCGGTGATGAGCTGCCTGCGTGATGCCACGGTCGTTGCGTTGGCAGACCACGTCGCTCTGGTGCGGCGCGATAACCAGGAGGTCGCCATCTCCGATTCGGCGGCGCCAATCCTCAATCATGCGGGGGAGGTCATCGGCGCGGTGATGGTGCTGCACGATGTGGCACAGGCGCGCAAGCTGTCACAGCAGCTCACGTATCAGGCCAGCCATGACGCCCTGACGAGTCTGTACAATCGGACCGAGTTCGAACGTCAGTTGCAGGATGCCCTGGCCAGTGCCCGCTATGAGCATTGTCAGCACGCCCTGTGTTATCTGGATCTCGACCAGTTCAAGATCGTCAACGACACCTGCGGGCATGTGGCGGGCGATGAATTGCTGCGTCAGATCGCCGGCGTGTTGCGCGCCTCTCTGCGCGACTCGGACGTTCTGGCGCGGCTGGGCGGCGATGAGTTTGGCATCCTGCTCTGGAATTGCGACCCGACCTACGGCCCGTCTGTGGCGGAGTCCATCTGCCAGGCGGTCAAGGATCACCGTTTTCTCTGGAACGAACACAGCTTCGAGATTGGCGTGAGCATCGGTCTGGTTGCCATCACCGAGCACAGCCAAAGTATCACGGAACTCCTGAGCACCGCCGACGTGGCCTGCTACACCGCAAAGGACAAGGGGCGGAGCCAGGCCCACCTCTATCAGCCAGACGATGGCGAGCTACAGCGCCGGCGCGGTGAGATGGAGTGGGTATCGCGCATTCGCCGGGCCATCGACGAGGACCGTTTCTGTCTTTACTGCCAGCCTATCGTACCGCTCAACCCGGACAGTGGTCTGGATATGCACCGGGAGGTGCTGCTCCGACTTCGGGATGAGCAAGGCCGCCTGGTCCCGCCGATGGCGTTTATCCCCGCCGCGGAGCGTTACGGTCTGATGCCGGACGTCGACCGCTGGGTGATTCGCAACAGCTTGAGACTGCTGAGCCTCCAGGACGACCGCGATGCCGACTGGATATGCACCCTCAATCTATCGGGTCAGTCGCTGTGTGACAGCAGTTTTCTGGATTTTCTGCTCGACGAGCTTGATCGCTCGCAGGTCAGGCCTTACCGCCTTTGCTTCGAGATCACGGAAACCGCCGCAGTGGCCAATCTGGTCAAGGCCTCGCACTTCATCAGTATGCTCAAGCGGCGTGGCTGTCAGTTCGCGCTGGATGATTTCGGCAGCGGCCTGAGTTCGTTTGCCTACCTGAAAAATCTCAAGGTCGATTATCTGAAGATCGATGGCAGTTTCGTCAAGGACATGATGAACGACCCCATTGACTTCGCCATGGTCGAGGCCATCAATCAGATCGGCCATGTGATGTGCATACAAACCATCGCGGAGTTCGTCGAAGACAACGCGATTCTGGAGGCGCTGAGGACGATGGGTGTGGACTTCGCGCAGGGCTACGCGGTGGCCAAGCCTGCACCTTTGGAAGATTTCGTGGCCCAAAGCCGCCGCCAGGGTGGCTATGGGATTTCGTGATGGCTGGCCGTTCCTCGGCTAGCGGGTTGGCTGATCCAGCCTGTAATAGGCCAGCAATGCCGCCAGCGCGAGTGCAAAAAGCGCCCAAAGTGCCTGGTCCAGGTGGAGCCCCCAGGCCAGTAACGCGGCAAAGGCGGCGGGCGCGATGGCCTTGCTGATGAACACCGGCCTGGCCAATTGTCCCAGCAGACTGGCCAACCGCGCTGAGCCATACAACTCCACCGGCAGCGCGCCGCGGACCAGCGTCAGGACCCCGTTGGACAGTCCATACAAGACCACGAACGCGAGACCTGCGCCCCAGTGCAGTGTCGTGAGCTTGAGCAACACCAGGCTGACGAACAAGGCCAGCAGGGCCAAAAGGCCTACCGTGTATGCGCGTAGTCGGTGCGTGAAAGACAGTTCGAGCACGCGTCCCAGCACTTGCATTGGCCCGATCAATGCGGCCAGCCATACCGCTTGATCGGGGCTGAATCCGCGGTTTCTGAATACCTCGATCAGGAACACCGACAGCACGGAGAAGATGGCCGTGGCGGTGGCGAATGCCAGAATCAGCCAGGGCAGGCTGTGTGGCCTTTCGGGTGCGGCCGCGGGCGGGTGATCCTGTGCGACATCCAATCCATCCCGCGTAGGGGCGGGCAGGCAGGTCGCGTAGAACGGCAGCATCAGGGCGTGCAGGGCGGCCAATACCCACAAGGTCTCACGCCAGCCCAGGTGTGATTCCAGGGTATGAATCAGCGGCCAGAAGACACTGCTGGCGAAACCGCCGATCAAGGTCAACAGGGTGATGTTGCGGCGATAGCGCAGTGGCGCCAGCTGGTGGACCACGGCAAAGGCCACATCGTACAAGCTCAGGGCCATGGCCAGACCGGCCATCAGCCAGGCGGCCGCATAAACCAGCGGCTGCGTGGCTGTGGCGATCATCCACAAGGCGACCATCGCCAGGAGCGCGCCCGCGCAGAGCACACCCCGTCCGCCGTGACGGTCGATCCAGCGTCCGACCGCCGGGGCGCACAGCCCGGATACCAACAAGGCCAGGCTGAACGGGCCATACACGACCAACTCACTCCAGCCGGTGTCTTGCCTGAGCGGTTGCGCCAGTACGGCCAGGCTGTAGTAGAGCGTCCCCCAGCTTAGGATCTGACCGGTCCCCAGCATGACCAACAAGGCCCACGGGCGTTCGGCTACACCGGGGCGCATCAGGAACAGCCACGCGCCCCCGCGCTCGGGGCGGTCGCACAGCAGGATTCGCTCTGCGGCTGCGGTGATGGCGCGCCGCAGCACGCCGCGCCGGAGGCCTCCTCGGTAGCCTCGCCCGAGAGATTGGAACTGCACACGCCGGTTTGCGGCAGATCCAGTTGCACCTCCGCCGCCGCCTGGTAATCGCCCGCCAGCGCGGCCGCGATCGAACGCACCTGCTCGTAGCCCGTCGCCATCAGGAAATTCGGCGCCCGGCCGTAGCTCTTGGCGCCTACGATAAAGAAGTTGGCTTCCGGATGACTCAATTCCTGATAGCCGTGCGGCCGTACCGTGCCGCATGAATGCTCATTGGGATCGATCAGCGGCGCCAGGGCCTGGCTGCTCTCCAGCCAGCTGTCCAGGCCGATGCGCAGTTCACGGTTGATCGCCAGGTCGGGACGCGATCCCGTGGAGACGATGATCTCGTCGAGTCCGTCGATGCGGGTCCCGCTTTGATCGAGCAACGTGATGCCGTTCGAGGTGGCCTTGACCTCGTGGGCGTGAAACCCGGTGTGCAGCTCCAGCCGCCCGCTGTCGCGCAGGGCCTTCAAGCGCTGACCCAACTCGCCCCGCGCGGGCAGACCATCGGCACTGCCGCCGCCAAAGATGCGGTCGAAATTCTTACCGCGAATCGCCCAGACCAATTGCGTCTGCGGGGCGTGTTCCGCCAGCTGCGCCAGGGCGATCAGGTTGCCGGCGGCAGAATGCCCCGAGCCGATCACCAGCACCCGTTTGTCGCGATAACGTTCCGCTGCCGTGCCCAGAATGTCCGGCATCCCGTAATTGATCGCCTTTGACAAGCCGACCTCGCCCAGGGCCGGCAGGCCATTGGTGCCCAGCGGGTTGGGCTGATTCCAGGTGCCGCTCGCGTCCAGGACCGCGCGCGCCAGAAATTCCCGCTCGCCTTCCTGCGTGGCAACCCGGATCACGAACGGCTGCTCGCTGCGCTGGGGCGTCTTTACCTTGTCGTTCCACTGGCGGCTGATCGCGACCACCTTGTGCCGCATTTTGAGGTGGGGGGCGAGCGCGGGCAGTTCCGCCAGGGGCTGCAAATAGTCGTGGGCCATCTGCCCTGCGCTGGGCAGGAGGTCTTCGTCCGGCTTTACCCAGCCGGAGGCCAGCAGAAGCCGCGTCGCGGCCTTGTCCAGGTTGTATCGCCAGGGTGAAAACAGCCGGACATGCCCGAAGGCGCGCAGGTTCTCCGCGACCTGCGCGCCGGCCTCCAGGATCAACGGTGGGATGCCGCGGGTAATCAGATGGGCGGCCGCCGCCAGCCCGACGGGGCCGGCGCCGATTACCGCGACCGGCAGGTTTTCCAGATCCGTTTTGGTCATCAGATTTTGCATCAGTACGCCCCGCTGTCTGTTATTCATGAATCGCCGAATGACGAATGCTAAACGCGAAAAAATTACAGTTTTGCCACCAGTTTTTTGAGTTGCGCCAATACCGCGGGCTGCACGCAGTAACACACGCGGTTCTGATCCGCCTGCGCGGCGATCAGCCCGGCCTCTTTCAGGATGCTGACATGCTGGGATACGGTCGAGGCGGCCAAGGGGACGATATCCGTGAGCTTGCCGAAATAGCAGGTGCCGTGATCGGCCAGATATTTCAGCAGGGCGAGCCGCACCGGATGCCCGAGGGCCTTGTTCAGCCGCGCGAGCTGCTCGAATTCCGATAGATCGACCTGAGGGCTGGGTGCCCCGGATCGGGGTGCAGTGCCGTGGGTTGATGCGTTCATGTCGACGTCTCGGGGCAAGCTATGTTCGTTATTCGGCGAAAAGCCTATGCCTCACGGGCCGGCTCTGTCAAGGACCGTGAGGCAGGCCGCGCGGGTCTGTCGGGTGATGGGGTGATGGGGTGATGGGGTGATGGGGTGATGGGGTGATGGGGTGATGGGCGACGCGACGCGGGTGCGGTCACTCTGCCGGGACGATCCGGTATTGCACCCGATGATTGCGCGCGGCGACCCGGTTCCACTCGCCGGCCGTGACGAGCCGGCTCGGCAGGGGTTCGGCGGGTTCAGAGGCCGCGCGGTCGAGCGCGACGATCTCGACGTTGATGCCCCTGCCGTTGACCAGCGGCGAACTGCGCAGGAAGCTTGCGAAACCGACCGACTGACGTTCGCCGAGGAAACTCGAATTATCGAAGGGGTGGCCGATCAGCGTGCAGACATCCAGCGCGGCCGTCGGTGGCGGCAGCACCGACCGGTAGTTCGAGCTGGCATCGGCGATCAGACAGAATTCGCCCAGATGCGATTCCAACCGCACGCTGCCGCGGAAGCCCGTCGAGGCCAGGAATTCCAGCAGGTTCTGGAGTTCCACCGCGCGCCGGTCACTGAAGGGCGGCTCATCAAATCCGACCTGCCCGCCCTGATTCAGCGCCCACTCGAGGCCCCGCAGTACTTCCGTGTAACGCTGATCTGCCTGGACCTGAACCGCATCCCGGCCGGCCTGTCGTTCATGGCTTGCCGATTGCTGGGTCAGGTCGCGCAGTTCCAGATCGGCGGTCAGGCGCGCGGTCTCGGCCACGGCGGCGTCACGCTCGCTGCTGATCTGCCAGAGCAGGGCGGCCAGTACCAGCAGCGGGACGAGCATCAACAGGGCCAGGCCGAACCCGCGACCCGGATGATCCGCATCCGCTGCGGGTTCGCTATCGGCCTCGGCGGCCACCTCGGGCGGCGCCGCCGGCGCGGCGGCGTTGCGTTCCTTGTGGAGGATTTCCGCCGCGACCTGCCGGGCGAACTCCCGGTGGGAGGTCAGGATGTCCGACCGCAGTTTCATATGTTGTTCGTTCAGGATCGAGGTGATCAGTGCCTGCACCGAGGCCCCCAGGGCCTGTTTATCGTAGTCGTCGTCCGCCGCATAGGCGAGGGCGCGGCCGGTCGGATTGACCGCGCTGGGCAACGGGGGGGCGGGCGGTTCGGGGGGGGGCGGCGCGGCGGCCGGCGTCTCTGCGGGCACCGCGCTCGGCACCGGTGTCTCAGCGCTGGGCATTTCATCGCGAAGCAGACCGAGCTTGCGCAGCATGTCGTGCAGCACGCCCGGCTGGACTTGCTTGGACAACACGCCGATCGCCCCCAGTGCCCGCGCCCTGCCGACGTAGACCTCGCCCTCCGTGGCGGTGTACATCATCACCGGGATGGTCGCCGTGCGCGGGTTGCCCTTGATCGCAGCCACCGCCTCCAGGCCGTCCATGCCGGGCATGGTGTGATCCATGAAGATCACATCCACCAGGTGATGCTTCAGAAAATCGAGCGCCTCCTCGCCGGATTCCGCGAAATCCACCTCGATGCGGTGTTTGTCCAGCAGCCGCTTAAGGGCAATCCGCGCGGACCTGGAGTCGTCCACCACTAACGCTCGTGCTGCGGTCAATTGAACTCTCCCTCGGGGACGGCGGCTGGTGGAAGCATAAACGGCCTATTCCTGATTGAGCAACGGGCAATCCGCCGGCCCGGCTCAATCTCGGGTGATTGTCTGCTGGAGTACCCCTGCGACACGTCGGATTCCCGCGCCGCTATGGCTGTCTGCAAGCGCCGTGCTGCCGCCAGGTTCATTGCAGGTACCAGCGCTTGTGCAGGGCGTCGAACACCCGCTGCGGATACCACTGCTGGCCGAGGCTGCCGTTGTAGCGGGCCAGGGCGCGGGAGTTGTCGCCCTTTTCACGGTCCAGATAGTGTTTGAGGATGGTACAGCCGAAACGGATATTGGTGTGGATGTCGAACAGGTCGGCGTCGGGGCGGTCGAGTTCCTCCAGCCAGAACGGCATCACCTGCATCAGACCGCGGGCGCCCGCGCTGGAGATGGCGAAGCGGTCGAAGTTGCTTTCCACATGGATCACCGACAGGACCAGTTCCGGGGCGAGGCCAGCCCGGGTGGCCTCCAGATGCACGATTTTAAGGATCTCGATGCGTTCTTCAGCGGGCAGGCTGTCCCAGCGGTTCAGGCGGGCGGTCATGTCGGTCAGCCAGACCTCGGCCTCGAAGCGGTCGCGGAAGCTTTCCGCACCGGCGATGGCCTGGCCGAGCAGGGCGCGGTCTTCGGCGTCGGGCCGTTCCTGAATGGCGGCGGGCAGCGGGGCGGCGCTGGCGAGCAAGACGGCAATCACGGCCCCGCGCGGGATCCCCCAGGTCACGGCCGACACCAGACGCAGGGGGATCCCGAGAACTCCGTCAATACCGCATAAGGTCATTGCAGGTCTCGTGCGGGGGCCTTGCGGCAGGGCGCCGCTGTTTACCACCGAGGTAGTCGGCCCCGCGCCGGGCTTACTTGAGCCGGGCGACGATCTGGTCGAGCGGCACCAGGTCCGCCTCGGCGGCACGGCCGAATTTGTATTCCACCCTGCCTGCGTCCAGGTTCTTCTCGCCGACCACGATCCGGTGCGGGATGCCGATCAGTTCCATGTCCGCGAACATCACCCCGGGGCGCGTGTCGCGATCGTCGAACAGGACCTCGATGCCCGCGTCCTGGAGCTCGCGGTAGAGTTTCTCGCAGGCCTCGGCGACCCGGTAGGACTTTTTCATGCCCATGGGCAGCAGGGCGACCCGGAACGGGGCGAGGGGCTCGGGCCAGAGGATGCCCTTCTCGTCGTGATTTTGCTCAATGGCGGCGGCCACCACGCGCGACACGCCGATGCCGTAGCAGCCCATGAGCATCACCGATTCGCGGCCGTTCTCGTCGAGCACGCGGGCGTTCAACGCCGCGCTGTATTTGCTGCCGAGCTGGAAGATGTGGCCGACCTCGATGCCGCGGGCGATGGCAAGCTGACCCTGGCCGTCCGGGCTGGGATCGCCGGGCTGGACATTGCGCAGGTCGGCGGTCTCAGGTTCGGGCAGGTCGCGGCCCCAGTTCACGCCGGTGAGGTGCTGGCCATCGTGGTTGGCGCCGCACACGAAGTCGGCCAGGTGGGTCGCGGCGCGGTCGACGATGAGCGGAATCGTCAAGCCGACCGGCCCGATCGAGCCGGGCGCCGCGCCGGTGGCGTTTCTGACCTGCGCCTCGGTGGCGAAGGTCAGCGGGCTGGCCACGGCGGGGTGTTTCTCGGCCTTGATCCGGTTCAGCTCATGGTCGCCGCGCAGCACCAGCGCGACCACTGTGCCGGCCTTGGCCCCCTGCACCACCAGGGTCTTGGCGCACTGTGCGGCGGTCACAGACAGGCAGGCCACCACGTCCTCGATGCTGTGCACGCCGGGCGTGGCGACCGGGGCCATGGACTGGGTCGCGGCCGGGCGCGCGCCTGACGGGGCCAGCGCCTCGGCGAGTTCCACATTGGCGGCGTAGTCGCCGGTGTCCGAGAACGCGATGGCGTCCTCGCCGGAATCGGCCAGTACATGGAATTCGTGCGAGACGGCGCCGCCGATCGAGCCGGTGTCGGCATGCACCGGGCGGAACGTCAGGCCCAGTCGGGTGAAGATGCGGGTATAGGCGTCGTACATGACCCGGTAGGTCGCCTCCAGCGAGGCCTGGTCGCTGTGGAAGGAATAGGCGTCCTTCATCAGGAATTCGCGGGCCCGCATCACCCCGAAGCGCGGCCGCACCTCGTCGCGGAATTTGGTCTGAATCTGGTAGTAATTGACCGGGAGCTGCTTGTAGCTCCTCAGCTCGCGGCGGGCGAGGTCGGTAATGACCTCCTCGTGGGTCGGACCGTAGCAGAAGTCGCGGTCATGTCGATCCTTGAGGCGCAGCAGCTCCGGCCCGTATTGCGCCCAGCGTCCGGATTCCTGCCACAGCTCGGCCGGCTGCACCGAGGGCATCAGCAGCTCCAGGGCGCCGGCGCGGTCCATCTCCTCACGGACGATGGCCTCGACCTTGCGCAGCACGCGCAGTCCCAGCGGCAACCAGGTGTAGATGCCGGCGGCGACCTTGCGGATCATGCCGGCGCGCAGCATCAGCTGGTGGCTGATGACCTCGGCGTCGGCGGGGGTTTCCTTGAGGGTCGCGAGTGGGTAGCGTGAGGTGCGCATGGCCTGTGTAACTTCTTTGGTTGGGATTCGGAGCAGGGATTCTAATCGCGGCCCGGGGCCGGGGGCCAGGGCAGTCGTCAATGGCTGCGCCCGGGCCAAACCCCGTTCAGGCCGGGTTTGCCTCGGCCTCCATGCCGGGCGCGCCGAGTGCTAATCGCAGTTTTCTTCGATCTGTTTTTGCGCCTTGCTGATGCGTTCCTGGCGTTCTTCGTCGGTCGGGTAATAGGCGACGCCGTCGGGGCCCAGGATGCGCCGGTTGCCGCCGGTGGTCAGCCGCTCCAGGTTTGCCCGCGCGTTCTGGCAATTCTGTTCGCGACGGGCGGTCGCCTCGGCGGTCTTCTGCTGTTCTTCCCCGGCCGCCGCCCGGGCCTTGCGCGCCTCATCCTGCCGCTGCAGGGTCTCTTCGAGTTTCTTCTGGGCCTCTGCGGGCGCTTCTGCGGCGGGCGGCGGGGGGACCATGGTTTGGTAGTCGCGGCTGGGGGGCGGGTATTGGGTGTATTGGGTCACCCCGTTTTCGTCCACCCACTTGTACATGGCGGCGTTGGCCGCGCCAATGCCGATCAGCCAGGCAGCCAGCAGCCAAGTGAAGCGCGGTATTTTCATGAGTAAGCCCCCCGGGTCGTTGCCAAGCGTTGGCGATACCTGTCGTAGGGCTAGCTTACGTGGCGCTCGCCGCGCGGGGCAAGGTCGGCCTCCTGCACACGGCTGATGTTCGCTGGTGCCGCTTGACCTGAACGGCTAATATACGTAGCTTTCGTCGTCCCGCCGGATGGCGGTGGCTGGCCCGTTCTGCGGGCATTTTTGTTTACCCACAGTGACTTCGCGGGATCGCATCCGTACCGACGGCAGGCTGGGCCGACGGCAGGCTGGGGTTGGGCGCCGGGGTTCGATCATCAAGGTTTGCAGGAGAGACTGCTCGTGGAATTGACCGGTGCCGAAATCTTCGTCCATTCCCTGCTGGATGAAGGCGTGGATATCCTCTTCGGCTATCCGGGCGGCGCGGTCCTGCACATCTACGACGCGTTGTATCAGCAGGACAAGCTGCGGCATATCCTGGTGCGCCACGAGCAGGCCGCGACCCACGCCGCTGACGGTTACGCGCGCGCGACCGGCCGTCCGGGTGTGGTGCTGGTCACCTCGGGTCCGGGTGCGACCAACGCCGTCACCGGCATCGCCACCGCCTACATGGATTCCATCCCGCTGGTGGTGTTCACCGGCCAGGTGCCGACCCCGCTGATCGGCAACGACGCCTTCCAGGAGGTCGACAACATCGGCATCACGCGGCCCTGCGTGAAGCACAACTTCCTGGTCAAGGACGTGCGCCAGCTCGCCGAGACCATCAAGAAGGCCTTCTATGTCGCGACCACCGGCCGCCCGGGCCCGGTGGTGGTGGACATCCCCAAGGATGTATCCGCGCAGCGCTGCGAATACCATTATCCCAAACGCGTCACCATGCGTTCCTACAACCCAGTGGTGAAGGGCCACGCCGGCCAGATCAAGAAGGCCGTCGAGCTGCTGATGACCGCCAAGCGGCCGATGCTCTACACCGGCGGCGGCGTGATTCTGGATAACGCCGCCAAGTCGCTGATCGAATTTACGCGTCTGCTGGGCTTTCCGATCACCAACACCCTCATGGGCCTGGGTGCCTATCCGGCGACCGACAAGCACTTCGTCGGCATGCTCGGTATGCACGGTACCTATGAGGCGAATATGGCGATGCACGGCTGCGATGTGCTGATCGCCATCGGCGCGCGCTTCGACGATCGCGTGACCGGCAATGTCGACAAGTTCTGCCCCACCGCCAAGATCATCCATATCGACATCGACCCGGCCTCCATCTCCAAGAACGTGAAGGTGGACGTGCCCATCGTCGGCGGCGTCGACAACGTGCTCAAGCAGATGATGAAGTTCATCAAGGACGGCAGCGAGCGGCCGGATGCCGAGGCGCTCAAGATGTGGTGGAAGCAGATCAACGAATGGCGCGCCATGGATTGTCTGAAGTTCGACCGGACCAGCGAGATCATCAAACCGCAGTACGTAGTCGAGACCCTCTACAAGGTCACCAAGGGCGACGCCTATATCACCTCGGATGTGGGCCAGCACCAGATGTGGGCGGCACAGTTCTACAAGTTCGACAAGCCGCGGCGCTGGATTAATTCTGGCGGCCTGGGCACCATGGGCTTCGGCTTCCCCGCGGCCATGGGCGTGCAACTGGCCTTCCCGGACGAGACGGTGTGCTGCATCACCGGCGAGGGCAGTATCCAGATGTGCATCCAGGAGCTGTCGACCTGCCGCCAATACAGCTTGCCGGTGAAGATCATCAATCTGAACAACCGCTATCTCGGCATGGTGCGCCAATGGCAGGAGTTCTTCTATCAGAAGCGCTATGCCATGTCGTATATGGACTCCCTGCCGGATTTCGTGAAGCTCGCCGAGAGCTACGGCCATACCGGCATGCGGATCGAGAAGCCGGGTGATGTCGAAGGCGCACTCATCGAGGCGATGAAGATCCGCGACAAGGTCGTGTTTCTGGACTTCATCACCGATCAGCTTGAAAACGTCTACCCAATGATCCCGGCCGGCGCGGGCCAGAACGAGATGATTCTGATTTGACGGGCTCGCACTGAATTCGCACCTTGGCAGTTAATTGAGAACAGCATGCGGCACATCATCTCTATATTGGTCGAGAACGAAGCAGGTGCGTTGTCGCGCGTAGCCGGGTTGTTCTCGGCGCGTGGCTACAACATCGAGTCACTGACGGTGGCGCCGACCGAGGACGATTCGCTGTCGCGTATGACCATCGTGACGCGGGGCACCGACTCGGTCATCGAGCAGATCACCAAGCAGCTCAACAAGCTGATTGATGTCGTCAAGCTCATGGATATGACCGAGGGGCCGCACATCGAGCGCGAGATGTTGCTGATGAAGGTCCGCGCCGAGGGCGCCGCGCGCGAGGAACTGAAGCGGCTTGCCGACATTTTCCGCGGGCGCATCATCGATGTGGCCAGCGCCAGCTACATCATCGAACTCACCGGTACCGGAGAGAAGCTCGACGCCTTCATCCAGGCCGTCGAGCCGGGCATGATCCTCGAAGTGGTGCGATCCGGCGCATCGGGCATCGCGCGCGGGGACAAGGTGCTGCGTGTCTGATCAGCAATCCACAACGACGATTGAAGCTGTATACAAGCAATGAATCCAGGCATTTCGTAGCAGCGACTTCGGCCGCGCCCCGGTGCATCGCCTCGCGGCCGAGACCGAAGCTGCGGAGAACTTCCAAACACGCGACAAGAACCATCGACCATTCGGAGCCACGATCATGATGAATATTTTTTACGACAAAGACTGCGACCTGTCCCTGATCAAGAAGCGCAAGGTGACGATCGTCGGTTACGGTTCGCAGGGCCATGCCCACGCCAACAACTTGAAGGAATCCGGCGTGGATGTGGTTGTTGCGCTGCGTCCCGGATCGGCCTCCGAGGCCAAGGCCAAGAAGGCCAAGCTGAAGGTCAAGGATGTCGCGGCGGCCGTGAAGGGCGCCGACGTGGTGATGATCCTTGCGCCCGATGAGCATCAGCGCAAGATCTACGAAGACGTCATCGAGGCCAATATCAAGCAGGGTGCCGCATTGGCCTTCGCGCACGGCTTCAATATCCACTTCGAGCAGATCGTGCCGCGCGCCGACCTTGATGTCATCATGATCGCGCCCAAGGGCCCGGGGCACTTGGTGCGTTCCACCTATACCCAGGGCGGCGGGGTGCCGAGTCTGGTCGCGGTGTTCCAGGATGCCTCCGGCAAGGCTAAGGACATCGCGCTGTCTTATGCCTCGGCCAACGGCGGCGGTCGTGCCGGCATCATCGAGACCTCTTTCCGCGAAGAGACCGAGACCGATCTGTTTGGCGAGCAGGCGGTGCTGTGCGGTGGTGCGACTGCGCTGGTGCAGACCGGTTTCGAGACGCTGGTGGAGGCCGGTTACGCGCCGGAGATGGCCTATTTTGAATGCCTGCACGAGCTCAAACTGATCGTCGATCTCATGTATGAGGGCGGCATCGCCAATATGCGTTACTCCATCTCCAACACCGCAGAGTATGGCGATCTCACGCGCGGCCCGCGGATCATCAACGCCAATACCAAGCAGGAGATGAAGAAGATCCTGACCGAAATCCAGAATGGCGAATTCGCCCGTGAATTCATCCTGGAGAACCAGGCCGGTGCCGCGACCTTGAAGGCCAAGCGCCGCCTCGGCCGCGAGCATCAGATCGAGGAGGTCGGGGAGCGTTTGCGCAGCATGATGTCCTGGATCAAGGCCAACAAGATCGTCGACAAGAGCCGTAACTGACGCGCCCCGCATTTTCTTGCCTCTCAGGACATGGCTGCGAACCGATATCCGTTGATTGCCCGCGAAGGCTGGTTGAGCATTGCGCTGGTGGGTGGCGCGGCCTTGGCCGTTCTGCTGGCGTTCGGCGGGCTCTGGTCCCTGCCGCTGTGGTTGCTCACCCTGGGGCTGATCGCGCTGTTCCGTGATCCCCCGCGGGGGATCACGGCGGCACCGTTGGCCATCGTCAGTCCCGCCGATGGCCGGGTACAGGTCCTCGAAACCGTCCAGGATCCCTACCTGGACAGGCAGGCTCAGCATCTCGCCATTCGCATGCCCCCCTATGGCGTGTTCAGTACCCGTAGCCCGGCGGAAGGCCGGATGCTGGAGCCCCGGCACACAGGCGCGGAGGGTCAGGTGTTACCGCACGGCGTCTGGTTGCAGACCGATGAGGGTGACGATCTGGTGATGGTCATGAACCGTGGACGCTTGCATACCGCCCCACGCTGCTACCTGCGTTTTGGCGAGCGTGTCGGACAGGGGCAGCGCTGCGGTTTCGCCACCCTCGGTTCGACGGTCGATCTATATCTGCCGGAAGACAGCCGCATGAAGGTGCAAGTCGGCGACCGGGTACATGCCGGCAGCGATGTCATCGCCCAATTGGCGCGCAAATAGCCGCCGAACTTGCAACTCCGCCGAGCATCGCGCACCCTCTTTCGGCACTGCTTCACGCCGCCCCCACGGTCGTTCAGGACGAGAGCGATGGATACAGCCCCTAATCCCCACAAGCCCCACCGCGGCATTTACCTGTTGCCCAACCTGTTCACCACGGCGGGTTTGTTCGCAGGTTTCTACGGCATTGTGGCGGCCATCGGAGGCGATTACGCCATCGCGGCCATGGCGATCTTTGTTGCCATGGTCATGGACGGCATCGATGGCCGGGTTGCGCGACTGACCAACACCCAGAGCGATTTTGGCGTGCAGTACGACAGCCTCACGGACATGGTCTGCTTTGGGCTGGCCCCGGCGCTGATCATGTACCAGTGGGCCTTGAGCAGCCTGGCCGAATTCGGCTGGTTTTGGGCCAAGTTCGGCTGGCTGACCGCCTTCATCTATGCCGCCGCGGGCGCATTGCGGCTGGCGCGCTTCAATGCCCAGGTGGGGGTGGCGGACAAGCGTTACTTCCAGGGGCTGCCCAGCCCCTCGGCGGCGGCGGTGGTGGTTGGTTGCGTCTGGGTCGGCGCGGCCCTGGAGATTGACGGTGCCAAGTTCGCCTGGGTCGGCATGGCGCTGACCCTGTTTGCGGGTCTGCTGATGGTGAGCAATTTCCGCTATTACAGCTTCAAGGAATTCGATTTCCGCAACCGCGTCCGATTCGTGGTCCTGCTGATGGCGGTGCTGTTGCTGGTGTTTGCCGCCCTGGATACTCCAAAGTTCTTTTTCTTCGGCGCCCTCGGTTACGCCATCTCGGGCCCGGCCATCACCCTGTGGCAGCTGCGCCAGCGCCGCCGCGCCAGGCAAGAGGCATCGCCGCAGGACTAGCAGCTTGTCGGACTTAGGTGCCCGTAGCGAGCAAGGGGGGAGAGCGAGGCAAAATTTTCACGATTTCGAGGCGCATAGTGGGCCTACGCAACGAGGAATCGGGGAAATTTGGGCCGCTCTCCCACCGGCGCAGTAGGCGCAGCCTAAGTCCGACAGGCTGCTAGTGGTCGCGGCTATGCCCCTTAGTCACCAAACTTCACGCAGGGACCCCTCGTAGCCTTCGGCTGATGAGCGCCGGCGCAGGGCGGCCCTCAGTCTCAGGCGCCGGTGATATCCGCCAACTCGTGGCGATTCTCGGCCAGGTGGAACAGCGCCGCGACAACATGCCGGTCGTATTTATCCTTCGATTCCGCTAGCAGCTTGTCCAGGGCCGCCTCGATCGGCACGGCGTTGCGGTAGGCGCGCGGGCTTACCAGGGCGACGAAGGCATTGGCCACAGCCAGAATGCGTGCCGTCAACAGGATGTCCTCGCCGCGCAGGCCGCGCGGATAGCCGCTACCGTCCATCAGCTCCTGCTTCTGGCCGATGGTCTCCAGCACCGGACCCTCGAATTCCAGGCTGGAGAGGATGTCGTTGGCGTAGTGCACATGCTGCTTGAGCGTGTCTTGTTCCGCATCGGTGAGTGCGTCCGACTTGGTCAGGATCTCCTTGGGCACGAAGATCTTGCCGATGTTGGCGAGATTTGCGGCCAGATCCAGCGCCTGGAGTTCGTTGGCCGGCAGGCCCAGCTCACGGCCGATGGCAACCGCGACCGCGGCGGTGCGCGAGGAGTGGTTGGCAGAGTAGGGGTCGTGTTTATCCACCGCACGCATCAGTGCGGTGATCAGTTGCCGCAGCAGCAACGCGCGCTTGCGCTCGGATTCGTGCAAGGCGGTCACGTCGTGCAGGACGACGAGGGTGGCATGTCCCGAGCCCGCGGGGTTGGACAGGGGCAGGGCCGCGCACTGAAACAGGCCTTCCCGCCCGTTGAGGACGAAGCGCTGTGCCTGCGCGCCCTCCGCCGGCGCCTTATCGATACAGCCCTCCAGGTGTTGTGCGGTATCCGGGCCGAAAATCCCGACCAGGGTCTTGCCGATCAGGTCCGCCTGCGGGGCGCCAATGGCCGTCTCGAAGGCGCGATTGGCGAACAGCAGGCGCTGATCCGGGTCGATCAGGAACAGGGAATCGGACAAGGTGTCGGTGACGCCGTGCAGCAGGCGGGTCTGGCCTTCCAGCATACGGGTCTTTTCCTGCAGGCGTTCGGTCATCGCCTGGGCGCGCACGCTGCTGCCGTGACGCCAGGCCGCGATCAGGCTGGCGCAGGTGAAGAACAATGAGAGCAGAAAGACCGTCAGCAAAAAGCGCCGGTGATCGTCGGATTCCCGCAGCGCCTCGCCGGCATCGGTCTTCTGGAGGATGATCCAGGGCGCGCCGCTCAGCGCGCGGCTGGTCATCAGCACCGGGATGCCGCGATAGTCCAGACGCTGAGCGAATTCGCCCGGCGAGCGCACGGCGAAGGCGGCGGCCAGATCGGGGGTGTTTTGCGCCAGCCGGCGCTTGGTCGGTTCGCCGCCGTCGGCTAACGGCGACAGATACATCACCATATCCTCCTCGGCGCGCACCAGCAGGGTTTCATCATGGCGGGTCAGGCCGCCGCGGTTTGCCAGCAGCGGGTACAGCTCCGTGGTGGCCGGTTTGATGCCCAGCAATGCGCCGACCAGGCGTTGCCCGGCGACGCCCTGGAGACCCTGGACGGCGGCCACCGGGACCACGAAGCCGACCACGGCCTGGCCGGCGGCATTCACGCGCAGATCCCGCAACGCTGGCCGGCCGCTGGCCAGGACGCCTTTGACCAGGGCGCGGTCGTCCGCCTCCAGCGCCGGCATGCCGGGGGTCGCGACCACGATTCTTCCCGCCTGGTCGAGCAGTGCCAGCCCGCGGGTACCGAGGCCGGGCAAGTTGGCGCGCACCACGGGTTCAGGCTCGCCGGGGCTGCGGAAGCCGTTGCGCTCGGCAGCGGCATTGATCAGGTTGCGTAGATAGCCGAGCTGGGCCGGCTCGATCCCCTGTGCCGCCTCCGCCTCGGTCAGCTGGCTCAGATACAGTTGCAGAGAGGCATTATTGGCCAGTTCATGCAGATCGGTGTACTGGCGCGTCAACCAATGTTCAACATCGATCGCGCGGGTGTCGGAGATCAATCCGAGGCGGATGCGCCAGTCGGCCAGATCGCGTTCCCGTTCCAGATCGAGGTAGGCGAAGATCAGCCAGAGCCCGGCGATGGCGACCGCCAACAGCGCGGTCAGTCCGAACAGGATGGGTTTGCGCGGGGTGGGGAAGGAGTTCACCTGGCCATGGTCCTTGGTCCGTGTCAGAGGGGGGTGTGTATCCACCAGTGTGCCTCGTTGATCGAGTACACCGGTACGTAGTGAACGATGTCGCGGTGTCGGACGACCTGGCGAATCTGGTTGTCGAGTATGTAGATCTCATCGTTGGCATAGACCGCAAGCACTGCGTGCGGGATGCGCAGATTGGTGTCTTGCAGCACCACGATGCGCAGCCGCGCCATCTCCAGGCCCAGCCAGCGCAGCGAAAACAGCTTGGTGATGGCGTAGTCCTCGCAATCGCCGCCATTGTAGAGGAACTCCCGCGCCACGGCCCAGTAATCGGGCAGACCGTAGTTGTCGATATCCAGCACGTAACGCTTGCGGTTTGCGTAGTCGTTGATGCGCTGGAGCTGAATCGTCAGGGGCTCCGCGCGGATCGATTCAATGAAGGCCAGCCATTCGCGCAGGTGGCAGGCGTTGAAGCGTGGCTCGGTGCAGTCCGCCTCGGACTCAGCCACGTCCAGTCGAACGTGGCGCTCCAGCGCGGCCAGCCACTGCTTGAACGGGGTGATGTCAGACTGGCGGGTCTCGTGATAACCAAACAGCGCGGGCGCGGCCAGGGTCGATGCCGGTGCAACGAGGAGAAGATTTACCGCCAGCGCCAGCAGCCAGCGTCGCACCTGGCCAGGTCGCGGGCCGATCCGGTGGCCCGCGTGGGGGGCGGAAGTCGTTGCGTGGGCTTGGACATCCCTCATTTGCGGGAAGGCCAAACCTGCCGGTAACATACCGCGTCCATGGGTGCGAATATGGGTGTCATGCTGGTCTGCATTACACCCGACACAACAAGGGGGAGTCAATGAATAGCCATACAGGATGTTCCGCAACGGGTCGCCTACGCTACCTGCTGACCGGTCTGATGTTGGTCAGTCTGTCATTATCGGCCGCTGTGCAGGCCGCCGAGCCGGACGACGGAAGCGAGGCGCTTTTCAAGGAAGGCATGCAGGCACTGGAGGAAGACCGTCTGCAGTCGGCCATGCGGGCTTTCCAGTCCATCCTGTCCCAGCAGCCCAGCCTGCACCGTGCGCGCCTGGAACTGGCAGTAGCCTATTACCGCGCACTCAATTACGAAGAGGCGCGCAAGCTGGCCCAGCAGGTGCTCGACGATCCGCAGACGCCGCCGCAGGTGCGCGTCACCGTGCTGGCCTTCCTGGCACAGATTCAGAAAGATCAGGAGAGCTTCCTGGTCCGGCATAATTTCAAGCCCTCGATCGGTCTTGGGCTGATGTACGATTCCAACGTGAACGTGGGTCCCGGTAGCGAGATCGTCGAGGAGATCCCGGGCGCCACGCTAAGCCCGGGTTCCCTGGAACGCAGCGACACTGCGGCAGTGTTGACCGCCGGCCTGGCGCACAGCTACCAGCCCGGCAAGACCTATCAGTTCGGCGAGCGCACCGCCATGTTTCTCTGGCAGAGCCAGGCGAATCTCTACCACCGCGCCTACAACGATGAGGACGATTTCGACCTCACCGTGCTGACCGCCAGTACCGGTCCGGCCTGGGTGGTGTTGCGGCATTGGCGGGCGAACCTCGCGCTCACGGTGGACCGTATCTGGCTGGGTGGCGATGAACTCGCCTGGTTCGCCTCGCTGAACCCGGCCGTGACCTGGCAGTTCAACAACGGCGAACTGACCTTGGATGCCGCATTCACCGATCGCCGTTACGACGAGTCGTCTGACAGTGGCCGTGAAGGGACCTACAAGGCGACCGGCCTGTCATTGGGGCATTATTTCATGCAGCGCAAGCTCGCCGGGCAGGTCGGTGCGCGGTTGCTGGACTTCCAGGCCGACGACGACCGCTACGGCTATGACGGTTTTGAGCTGCTGGCCGGCGTGATCTACAAAGCCTGGACCGGTGGTAGCGTGTATGCGCGGGTCAACCATCGCGATGTCGAATATGACGGTATCGAGCCGGGGGGCTTCAATGTGGCCCGCGACGAGACGGAACAGCGCTGGGCGGCGGGATTCCAGCATGACTTCCAGGGTGGATATCTGGAGCAATGGTCACTGGGCGGCGGTATCCAATACACCCAAACCGATTCCAACATCTCGTTCTATGACTACGATCGGCGCCAGGTCATGCTCAATCTCGGTCGAACGTTCTAAGCGTGGTCCCGGCGGGGGCTTTTGCCGTCCGCCGGGACCCCTGTTCACGGGGTGGTCTAGCCCATCCGCCCCGCGTTCGGGATGTCGATTCAGTTAACATCGTGCTGTTACAGAGTTCACCCCGGTCTATTTTGTATGCGTCTGTAATACAGAGACATCCAGGCATGGCGGGATTTCCCGCGGCGGCGAAAATGTCGGATTGTCTTACGCTCCATGTCGGCTGACGCCCAGGATGACATGAAAAAAATACAGAAAAATATACTAAAAACATATTGTTAGTAAAGAGTGTCGGGTTGCTGGCATAGGTATTGCTCCAAGCCCGGGTATCGATAATTCAGTGCGCAGGATGATGCACCCCACTAAACAAGCGCCGGAGGAATATCGCATGGATGTCAAAACAACAGTGATTGCATTGAGTGTCTCCGCCTTCCTGCTGGGCAGCGCCAGTGGCTACGCAGCCACGAACAGCAGCGACGAAGAAGATTCCGTTTACCGTTGGGGGCGTTGGGAGGTCTTGGCTCCGGCCGCCGGGGTCGAGGAGGTCATCGCCTTCGCGCCGGCGGGGATCAACGACCTGGGTCGATGCGAGGCTGGGGCGAACTGCCCGGAGCCGACCCCGGAGCCGACCCCGGGGTCGACCCCGGGGCCGACATCGGGGCCGACACCACCGCCGGTCACGGAAATGTCCTGCGAGGCGGGACAGCCCTGCGGCTTTGCCCGCGTGGGCGGTTTTGTCGAGAACGAGGAGGAGCCGGGTACGGTCGAGGATTTTGAGCTGGTGCTGGACGAGGAGACCGGATCACTGCGTTATCGCGTCGCCCCGGGCACCTCGCGGGAGAACGACTCCGGCGACCAGGCCGCGATCATCGGTGAGAGATTAGTCGTGACCACGGACGACCGGCGTGCGCTGCGCGGTGCCATTCAGCGCCTTGGTGAGGGTGGTGATCCCGTCCTGGTCCAGGGACCCTGGCAGCATGGGGACCGTGGCGAGTTCGTCTGGGGCGTCGCGGCGACCATTGACCAGATGAATGCGCTGATTGGCGGTCTGGGTAGCGAGCGCATCGCGACCTACAGCGGTGCCACGTTTAACGGCGGTTCGGTTTCCATGTCGGTCGACTTCAATAACTCAACATGGTCCGGTGATTTCAACGGACGCTTCGCCTTCAGCGCCTCGGGTGAGGTGGTCGGCTCCGGTTTCGTCTCGACGGCCATCACCACGCCTCAGGTATCGGGTCTGGTCGATGGCGGCTTCGTGAACGCCGGCAATAATGCGATCGGTCGGTACGATGTCCTGCACACCACGCAGGGCCGCGACGCGGATGTGTTCAACGCCGGGCTGGAGACCGGATTGGTCGTGGTGCCGGCCGCGCAGTAGTTCAACGGGCCGTTCCAGTACAAGACGCGGTCCCGCCGCTTGGCGGGGCCGCGTTTTCTGGTTTATAGTCGGGCCATCCCGATTTCATCGAGTCAAACGCTGAACTCAAGACCCCTATGGTGCAGTCGTCCCACAAGGCATATCTCCCCCAGCGACCCGCGCAGCATCCTGCGCCTGGCCGTCTGCCGCTGTGCCTGCTGCTGCCTTAGGCAGCCTATTCCCCCACCCCGAAATACCTGAACCTTTCCAACGCCCGGCGCGCAGGCCGGCGGTCGCTTTGTTATATTGGCGCGCCAGGGCGGGATGCTACGGCCGCACGCCAGCGGCCAGGCCCAAATGGAGCGATACCCCATGAGTCAGCCAGACAAGCTCATCATCTTCGATACCACCTTGCGCGACGGCGAACAGAGCCCGGGCGCCTCCATGACCCGTGACGAGAAGGTCCGCATCGCCAAGGCGCTGGAGCGCCTGCGCGTGGACGTGATCGAGGCGGGTTTTCCGATCGCCAGCCAGGGCGATTTCGAGGCCGTCGAGGCGGTCGCCCGCGCGGTGAGGGACAGCACCGTGTGCGCGCTGGCGCGTGCGCTCGACAAGGATATCGATCGCGCCGGCGAGGCGTTGAAGCCCGCCGCCAGCGCGCGTATTCACACCTTCATTGCCACCTCTCCGATCCACATGAAGATGAAGTTGCGGATGGAGCCGGATCAGGTGGTCGAGCAGGCGGTGCGCGCAGTCAAGCGTGCCCGCCAGTACACCGATAACGTGGAGTTCTCACCCGAGGATGCCGGGCGCTCGGAACTGGATTTTCTCTGCCGCGTGATCGAGGCGGTGATCGCCGCCGGCGCGCGCACTGTGAACATCCCCGACACCGTCGGCTACAACCTGCCGCAACAGTTCGGCGAACTGATCCGCCAGTTGCGCGAACGGGTGCCAAATGCCGACCAGGCGGTATTCTCGGTGCACTGTCACAACGACCTTGGATTGGCCGTGGCCAACTCCTTATCCGCCGTGCTCAACGGTGCCCGCCAGGTCGAGTGCACCATCAACGGTCTCGGCGAGCGCGCCGGCAACGCCGCGCTCGAAGAGGTGGTCATGGCGGTGCGCACGCGCCGCGATCTGTTCTCCTGCGACACCGGCCTGGACACCACCCAGATCATGACCTGTTCGCGGCTGGTCTCCAGCATCACCGGGTTTCCGGTGCAGCCGAACAAGGCCATCGTCGGTGCCAATGCCTTCGCGCACGAGTCCGGCATCCACCAGGACGGCGTGCTCAAGAGCCGCGAGACTTACGAAATCATGCGCGCTCAGGATGTGGGCTGGTCGGCCAACCGCATGGTGTTGGGCAAACACTCCGGCCGCAATGCCTTCCGCACCCGCTTGGCGGAACTGGGCATCGAATTCGATTCCGAAGAGGTCCTCAACGAGACCTTTGCGCGCTTCAAGGAACTCGCCGATAAGAAGCACGACATCTTCGACGAAGACCTGCAGGCGCTGGTCAGCGAGAGCAATCTCGCCGCCGAGAACGAGCGCTTCAAGCTGGTGGCCTTGCGGGTCTGTTCCGAGACCGGCGAGACGCCCTCGGCCGATATCACCCTGGCGGTGGATGGCGATGAACGTCAGGCCAGCGCCCTGGGCAGCGGTCCGGTGGATGCGGCGTTCCGCGCCATTGAGGCCATCGTCGGCAGCGGCACGGAGCTGCAACTTTATTCGGTGAACAACATCACCAGCGGCACCGACGCGCAGGGCGAGGTCACAGTGCGCCTGGAGAAGGGCGGCCGTATCGTCAACGGCCAGGGCGCGGATACCGACATCGTGGTGGCCTCCGCCAAGGCCTATGTGAATGCCTTGAACAAGGTCTTGCAGCCGCCGGCGCGGGAGCATCCGCAGATGGGGGACGTGTGAGCCGGAACGGCGGTTAGGGGGCGGTCATGGACGGACGGGCGGCGTATCTGCGGGCCATGGGCATCGAGGACTGGCGCGTGCGGGATGCGGCATCCACTGCCGTATCTGATGCGCCAACGGCCGGGTCTGCCACGCCTAATGACTGGGAGGCCCTGCAGGCGCAGGTGGCGGCCTGCACGCGCTGCGACCTGCACCGCAGTCGTACCCAGACGGTGTTCGGTGTCGGCAACCGCCAGGCCGACTGGTTGGTGATCGGCGAGGCGCCCGGCGCGGAGGAGGACCTGCGGGGCGAGCCCTTCGTCGGGCGCGCGGGGCAGTTGCTGGATGCCATGCTGGCGGCGATCGGGCTGAGTCGACAGACGAACGTCTACATCGCGAACATCCTCAAGTGCCGGCCGCCGGCTAACCGTGACCCGCAGCCCGACGAGATCGCCTGTTGCGAGCCGTATCTGGCGCAGCAGATCGCGCTGCTGCGGCCCCGCCAGATCCTGGTGGTCGGGCGCATCGCGGCCCAGGCCCTGCTCAAGACCGCTGTCCCACTGGCGCGCCTGCGGGGCCGGGTGCACAGCCTGGGCGAGACCGGCATCCCGGTGATCGTCACCTACCACCCCGCGTATCTGTTGCGCAGCCCTGGCGATAAACGCCTGGCCTGGGAAGACCTGCAACTGGCCCGGCGCGTGTACCCGGCACAACCGGATGGACCGGCATGAGCGCAATCGCCAGTGACGCCGGTGGACAGTTCCGGCCGATCACCGAGGTCGACCTCCTGCAGATCATGGAGATCGAGCGTCAGGCCTACCCCTATCCCTGGACCACGGGCATTCTGCGTGACTGCCTGCGGGTGGGTTACAGCTGCTGGTTGTACGAGGCCGATACGGTTATCCAGGCCTATGGGGTGATGAGCGTGGCCGTCGGCGAGGCGCATGTCCTGAACCTGTGTGTGCGCGCGGAATCCCAGGGGCAGGGGCTGGGCGGCAAGATGCTCAATCACCTGATCGCACTGGCCCGCCGGCACGGGGCCGATACCCTGTTGCTGGAGGTGCGGCCGTCCAACCTGCCGGCGCTGCGACTCTATCAGGGCCAGGGTTTCAACGAGGTCGGCGTCCGCAAGGACTATTACCCGGCTGAGCAGGGCCGTGAGGATGCGCTGATCCTGGCCTTGGCGTTGTGAGCCGAGGCGGCCGGCAGTGTCGGTCAATCTTACTCACCACGATCCGGGGCCTGCCCGGGGCACCAAAGGCAATGGACTGTAATCTCTCAATTAATTAATCAGATCCCCGGGGCGGTGCGGCGGGGAGGTGTCGGAATCGTTTACACGTCGGTCTCCGGGGCCTGCCGCCATTAAATATAACTCATTGAAATTACTTTGTTTAAAACGATACGTGGGTTTCGGCACAGTCCTTGCTGACCCTCAAGGTAATTGATGAATACAGCGCGCCCGGGCCCACGCCCAGGCCGTCGCTAAGGTCCAGCTGGAGGAGTCGGAGATAATGAAAAACACCCTAAAGATCGCCATCGTCGCCGCCCACTTTGTCCTGGTGGGCGCGGCCCAGGCGGCGAGTGTTTCGTTGAGCCCTTCCCCGCAGAACGGCGTGGTGGGGAACACCCTTACGTTCGATCTGAACGTGAATTTTTCCGATGTACCGACCCTTGGCGGCGGCTTCAACGTCACCTACGACAGCAGCCGCCTCGGCTTCAATGGCTTCAGTTATGCGCCCGTGCCCGTTGCCGTGACCCCCGTCTCGACGGTGGACGCAGGCGTGATCTCCGGTGTCGGTTTTAACGCCTTTACCAGTGTGTTCAGCGGCAATCAGACCTTGGCCACCCTGAGCTTCACCGCACTCGACACGGGGGCCTACACCATCGGTCTGGTCGAGACGCTGGAGT
>JBHEOS010000003.1:44932-67701 GCA_046260695.1 Gammaproteobacteria bacterium | reverse complement strand
ACGACAGGCTGACCCAGACGATTTCGCTGGCGCAGCGCTCCGGCAAGCAGTTCGCAGTGCTGTTCATGGACCTGGATGGCTTCAAACACATCAACGACTCGCTGGGCCATAGCGTGGGTGACAAATTGCTGCAGTCGGTGAGCAAGCGTCTGCTGAGCTGCGTGCGCCAGTCGGATACCATCAGCCGCCAGGGTGGGGATGAGTTCGTGGCGCTGCTTCCCGACATCGATCATCCAGAAGACGCAGCGCTGTCTGCACAAAAAATACTCGCGGCAATCGCGCTGCCGCACCGTATCGACGAGCACGACCTGCATATCGGCGCGAGCATCGGCATCAGCATCTACCCGGACGATGGCATGGATACGGAAACCCTGATCAAGCACGCGGATACCGCGATGTATCACGCCAAGGACCAGGGCCTAAAAACGTACGCATTCTTCGAGCAGGAAATGACGGCCCGCGCCATTGCGCGACAATCCATTGAGGCCAGCCTGCGCCTCGCCCTGGAGCGGCAGGAACTCGTATTGCACTACCAGCCCAAAATTGATCTTCACAGCGGCGCGATCGTGGGTATCGAGGCGCTCGTGCGCTGGCAGCACCCGCAACGCGGGCTGCTGGCCCCTGCCGAGTTCGTGCCCATCGCCGAGGACAGCGGACTGATCCTGCCGATCGGCCGCTGGGTGCTGCACGAAGCCTGTCGCCAGGCCCAAGCCTGGCAGGATATGGGCTTGCCGCAGATCCCTATTTCCGTCAATACCTCCGCGCTCGAATTTCGCGCGAAGGATTTTCTTGTGAACCTGCGTGGAATCCTCGACGAAACACATCTGCAGCCGCGCTACCTGGAGATCGAACTGACCGAAAGCGTACTCATGCGGGATGCCAAGTCGACTGATACCGTGCTGAATGCACTATCGGCCATGGGCATCCAGCTTGCGGTCGATGACTTCGGTACCGGCTATTCCAGCCTGAGTTATCTGCGGCGGTTTTCGGTCGACACCTTGAAGATTGACGGTTCGTTTGTTAGCAGTATGACCCATAACGAAAACGACGCTTCCCTGGTCAGCGCCGTGATCAGTATGGGCAAGAGTCTCAAGCAACGCGTCATCGCAGAGGGCGTGGAAACGGCCGAGCAGGCTGCCTTTCTGCTCGACCAGCAGTGCGACGAGGGTCAGGGCTTCTTCTTCGCCCACCCGATGGTTGCCGAAGCACTCACACCGTTGTTGCAGTCGGGCCTCTCGGTCAATCCCTGCCCGCATTGAATACCCGGGCATTCGCTGATTTCCGCCATAGGGTGATCTGATTTAGGCGGCGCTATCGAGTTTAAGAAGAATAAAGACTCGATACTCTTGGCGGCGACACTGGTCAGCTTGCCGAGGAGGCCTGCGCCCGGCAGCGCCTTGACGTCGCTGTAGTAAATGAACGTCGACGGGATCGCCCCGAGTGGGAATATTTCGAAATGTAGACATTTACGACCCCCCTGATTTACGCCAATGGCGTAAATCAGGGGTAAACAGATCACACAATAAGCAGGAAAATAAGGGGGGGGGAAATGCAGAAATAAAAATGCAGGAAGCGTTATATCTATCTGTTTTATGCAAAAAGTAGCAAGAAGTGGCCTGAAGTTGTAAATCGCTGATTTTCAATAATGGTGCCCGGGGCCGGGGTCGAACCGGCATGCCCTTGCGGGCGACAGATTTTAAGTCTGTTGCGTCTACCCATTTCGCCACCCGGGCAGGCTGATCTGAGGACTGCATTGTAGCCGCCGGTGTTTGCGCGCGAAACACGGCAATTGGCAGACAGGGGATGGAGGCTGGGCCCGGAGTCGAACCGAGGTAGACGGCTTTGCAGGCCGCTGCATAACCACTCTGCCACCCAGCCAAAGACTGTCGGCTTCGCTATATCTGAAAAAAAACCCCGGCAGGTCAGGGTGACCACGGCCGAGGTTTCCTTGCGAAGCCTCAAAATTTGGAGCGGGAAACGAGACTCGAACTCGCGACCCCAACCTTGGCAAGGTTGTGCTCTACCAACTGAGCTATTCCCGCGTCAGAGAGCCCCGTATTCTAACGCCCGGCGGTACCCTGTCAAGGGTAATGATATGCCTCAGCCCCCGCGTTCATCCACCAGCAACGGCCAGGCCGCGCGCAGGTAGATCACCATGGACCAGAGCGTCAGCGCGGCGGCCAGATAGAGCGCCAGCAGACCCACCTGGACGGTCGGGAATCCGAACAGAGGCTCGCGAAACAGCAGCAGCAGAAGTGCGACCATCTGGGCGATGGTCTTGATCTTGCCGATAGCGGAGACCGCAACCTGGGCCCGCTCGCCGATCTCGGCCATCCATTCCCGCAAGGCCGAGATCGCGATTTCACGTCCGATGATCACCGCCGCCGGCAGGGTGAGCACGACCCCGGGCAGGCCGGTGGGGTTCACGTCCACTAGCAGCATCAGGGCGGCCGCAACCATGAGCTTGTCCGCCACCGGATCCAGAAAGGCGCCGAACACGGATGTTTGGTGCAGGCGCCGCGCCAGGTAGCCATCCAGCCAGTCGGTAATTGCCGCCAGACCGAATACTGCGGTCGTCATGATATGCACCCACGGATAAGGCAGGTAGAACACCACCACGAACACAGGGATCAGTGCGATGCGCAGCAAGGTCAATATATTAGGGATGTTGAGTGGCATGCGGCGTGTCAGCTCCTGCTATTGGGCGTCGCTGTGAAAGGCATCATAGATCTGCTGTGCCAGCACCCGGCTGATGCCCTTCACCTTGACCAGATCCTCAACACCCGCCCGGGCCACTTCACGCAGACCCCCGAATTGGCGCAACAGTTCTTGGCGGCGTTTCGGCCCCACGCCAGGCAGGCCTTCCAAGGCCGATTCGGTGCGGCGGCGCCCGCGGCGTTGGCGATGTCCAGTGATCGCAAAACGGTGGGCCTCGTCGCGTATCTGCTGAACCAGGTGCAAGGCCGGGTCGTCAGCCGCCAGATGCAGCGGCGGCCCCTCTAACCGGTGCAACGCCTCCCAGCCGGCCTTACGCTCGGGCCCTTTGGCAACCCCCACCAGCGGTATCCCGGTCAAATTCAGTTCCTCCATCACCCGGGCGGCCGCGGCCAACTGGCCCTTGCCCCCATCAATCAGGATCAGGTCCGGTTGGACGCCTTCCCCGGCGCTGACGCGGGCATAGCGGCGCAGCAGGGCCTGGGCCATCGCGGCATAATCGTCGCCGGGCTCGACGCCCTCGATATTGAAGCGCCGATAATCAGATTTTACGGCACCTTCGTTATTGAACACCACACAGGAGGCGACCGTGGCCTCGCCACCCGTATGGCTGATATCGAAGCATTCCACCCGGTTGACCGGTTCCTCCAGCCCCAGGGCCCGCTGAAGTGCCTCGAAGCGCTGGAGCATCCCGGCGCGGCTCGACAAACGCGCCTGTAGGGCATGGCGGGCATTGTGTTCGGCCATCTCCAGCCAGCGGGCCCGTTCGCCGCGGACCCGGTTGCGTAGCCCGACCGGGTGTCCGGTCTGTTCACCCAGCACCTCGGCAAGCAGGTCGGCGTCCGGTAACTCGGTATTGACCAACAGCTCGCCGGGCACCTCACGTCCGAGGTAGTACTGGGTTACAAAAGCGGACAGGATTTCCTCGACGCTCGCCTCGGCAGGGATACGCGGGAAGAAGGTTTTATTCCCAAGGTTGCGCCCCGCGCGGATGAAGAATACCTGGATGCAAGCCGCGCCGCCTTGGCTGACCGCAGCGATGATATCCAGGTCTCCGCGTTCACCGCTTACGTACTGACGTTCCTGCACGCGGCGCAGATTGACGATCTGATCCCGATAGCGGGTAGCGGTTTCGTATTCCAGTGCGGCGGCCGCCGTCTCCATGCGCCGCGCCAGTTCGTCGATGATTTCGCGATTTTTTCCCTCCAGGAACTGCACGGTGTGGCGGACATCTTCAGCATAGTCTTCAGGGGTGATCAGACCGACACAGGGGCCGGTGCAGCGTTTGATCTGGTACTGCAGACAGGGCCGGGAACGGTTGCTGAAGAAACTATCCTCACACTGGCGGACACGGAACACCTTCTGCAGGAAGTGCAGGCTCTCGCGCACCGCGCCGGCATTCGGATAAGGCCCGAAATAGCGTCCCTTGGCCTTGCGCGCGCCACGGTGCAGGGTGATGCGCGGGTAACTCTGCGTGCTGGACAGATAGATGTAGGGATAGCTCTTGTCATCCCGCAGCAGCACGTTGTAACGCGGCTGTAGCGACTTGATGAGATTGTTCTCAAGCAGCAGCGCCTCGCCCTCGGTGTGCGTCACGGTGACCTCGACGCCCACAACCTGGCCCATCAGCGCCCGTGTCTTCGGCGCCAGGCCGCTGGCGCGGAAATAACTGGCGACACGGCGTTTGAGGTTGCGCGCCTTGCCGACATAGAGCACCTCGCCATCAGCAGCCAGCATGCGGTAAATACCGGGGCGTGCGGTCAGGTGTTTGAGGAAATCACGCGCATCGAAACCCGTGCCGGCACCGCTCATGGTTTCACCCCACCTCGACGAGTTCCCGGGCACGCGCGACGACCGCACGGAACATGTCTTCGGTCAAGCGCCGGGTCTGGGTGTTGTAACGGCTGCAATGATAAGAATCGATCAGGCGCATGCCGTTGCCCAGCAGGTGTTCGGCCGCGTGACCGAAGCCGTAGGCTATGGGCCGCTCACCCAGCGCCCGCACCACGGCCTCGTGGGCAACCCGTCCCAAGGCGAGGATCACCGCGCGTGCCGGTAGCGTCTCGAGTTCCTGCCGGAGGAAATCATTGCAGTGACGGATCTCGACAGGCAGTGGTTTGTTCTGAGGCGGCAGGCATTTCACGGCATTGGTGATACGGCAGTCGCGCAGAACCAGGCCATCGTCGCGCGACAGCGATTCGGGGCGGGAGGCGAAGCCGTATGCGTGGAGGGTGCGATAGAGCAGGATACCGGCATGATCACCCGTGAACGGCCGGCCGCTGGCATTCGCACCGTGCATACCCGGCGCCAGTCCCACGATCAATAAACGGGCATCCGCTGCGCCGAACGGTGGCACCGGCTTGGCGAAATAGGTCGGGTAGTCACTGCGCACCGCATCGAGAAACTCGGCCAGACGTGCGCAGCGCCGGCAGTCGGGGTCCATCGTCATGTGGGGTGTGTGTCGGCCAGCCGTCAAGTCGGCGTTGATTCGATCGAGATCATGCCATAGCGCATGGCCATGTGCGTGAGCTCGACGTCATTATCCACACCGAGTTTCTCGAACAAACGGTAACGGTAGGTACTGACAGTCTTGGGACTCAGACACAGCCGGTCTGAGATGTCGTGGATGCTGTGGCCGCGGGTGACCATCAGCATGACCTGCATCTCGCGTTGCGAGAGCTTTTCGAACAGCGAGCGCTTGCCGCCGGGAAGCATCGACAGGGCCACCTGGCGGGCGATATCCGCACCAATATAGCGCTCGCCCTTGAACACGGTATGGATGGCCGCGACGATCTCATCCACAGCACAGGATTTGGTCAGGTAACCCATGGCACCTGCCTCAAGCAGCCGTGAGGGATAGGGCTCGTCGACGTGCACAGTCACGATGATGACCTTGATGTCGGAGTTGATGCGTAGCAGCTTGCGGGTGGCCTCCAGGCCACCGATGCCCGGCATGTTCACATCCATGATCACCACATCCGGCTTGCACTGGCGGGCCATCTGGATCGCGTCCTCGCCGGTGCTGGCCTCGCCGATCACCTTGATTCCCTTGGCGTCGTCCAGTATCCGCCGCAATCCGGTGCGGACCAGCTCGTGATCATCGACTAACAATAGCTGGATCATTCCCCCCCCTCGCGAACAGCCAAATTCCCTTTGTCATTGCGTAGATGCCCCGGCGCGACGTGGCTGGGCCCCCCGCGCTGGTCGCACCGAAGGATAACACACGCCCTGTCCGACCTTGACATCCCGCTGGGTACTGGCGGAGAGGGAGGGATTCGAACCCCCGGAAGGTCGCCCTTCAACGGTTTTCAAGACCGCCGCTTTCGGCCGCTCAGCCACCTCTCCAGCGTCGCCAAAGATACCCGAATTCACCGGATTTGTCCCAGGCATCAGCCAGTTCCACAGGCTGCAGTGGGGTTTGTTCCATTCGGCCGAGGTGCTATGCTGAACTCCGTTTACGATCCGTGGTCCATTCACAGGATCTCAATGTTCATGAAAATGGAGGCTGCATCCCATGAGTACACTCGATCGTGTTCTGCCCTACCGACAGGACGCTGTCAGTTCTACCAATAAACTCATCCGCAACACCTACAGCCTGTTGTCTCTGACCTTGTTGTTCAGCGCCCTTACCGCGGGCGTTGGCGTTGCCATTGGCCTGTCCTCCGGCATGGGCATGGTCGCCTCGCTGGGTGCCATCGGCCTGTTGTGGCTGGTGCTGCCGCGCACCGAGAATTCCGCGGCCGGCCTGGTCGTGGTCTTTGGCATCACCGGTCTGCTGGGGCTGGGACTCGGGCCGTTGCTCAGCCATTACCTGGCCATCCCGGGTGGCGGCAAACTGGTCGCCACGGCGATGGGCGGCACCGGCGCGATCTTCCTGGGCCTGTCGGGCTACGCCCTGACCACCAAACGCGATTTCAGCTTCATGGGCGGTTTCCTGTTCGCAGGCCTGATCGTGGCGCTGGTGGCAATGATCGCCAACATCTTCCTGGCAATCCCCGCCCTGTCGCTGGCCATCTCGGCGGTGGTCGTGCTGCTGATGAGCGCGATGCTCCTGTACGATACCAGTCGCATCATCAACGGTGGCGAGACCAACTATCTGCGCGCAACCATCTCGCTGTACCTGGACATTTACAACCTCTTCATCCACCTGCTGCACCTGCTGACGGCATTCGCCGGCGGCGACGACTGAAGCCCCGGACGTCACACCCAAACCACGGCAGGCCATGCGCATGGCCTGCCGTTTTAATTTGCGAAGGTTAAGAAACAGCAATGGACCTTTGGATCAAGATCGCCCTGGCGGTCGTGTTGGGCATCATGGTCATCCGGCTTTGGCCGGCGGCCAGTCACATGCTCAAGCACGGCCCGGAAGGTTCCGCTGACGACTGGCGGGCCGCCCTGTTGCCGATCGCCGCCGTGGTTGGCTTCATCGTCCTGCTGATTCTGATGGTGCGCGGCTGAGGCGACCCCACACACGCCAGCCGGGCGCCTGTCAGATCTGACTGCACGTTCGAAACCCTCGTTACGAACCGACCGGCCCCCGGGTCGTGCCACGCAGGAGCGCGATCTCCGCCAACAGGGGCTGGGTGACGGGTTCGAGCTTGCGACGCATCACCGTGCCTATCGCATCCGTGCGGGCGAAGATGGGCGCCACCAACCGCTCTCCCGCGGCCGACAACATCAGCATGGCGCGCACAACCGGGGTCAACCCAGGAAACTGGCACAGTAATTCTGTCAGTTGCTCATCTTCCACTGGGCAATTGCGGCAACGCAGTTCCGCCTGTGCACGGACCGCATCAATGTCCTGTAATCGCTCACCGGTACAGGCGATGGCCTGGAAATAGCCCTGCAGCGCCTCCAGCAAGCCGACCATGACATCCTGATTGCTGGGTTTGCGCATCACCGCCTCAGCGGTTGCCAAGAAGGCCTGGCCCGGACCGTCGAGTACCCGGCATGTCTGTCGGGCATAGGCATTGCCCGACGCCGCGAGGACCCGTAGCGGATCGGCAAGGCCCTCCCAGGCGGGATGCGCCGCCGGGGGCTCTGGCAACTCATCGGGCGCCGTCAATAGAAATCCAACGAAATAGGTGTTCTTAGTGCGCGCCTTGGCCCAGATGCGTGCCCGCGTCTCGTCGCTGATCAGGCCCGGTTGCAGGATCAGGCGGACACTCTCGATCATGGCGCGAGGATCTTCTTCGAAGGGCAGGTAGTCGATCAGGTACTGAGCCAACACGGGGCCCATACCTCCCCGGCAGACACATTCGCGGGTAAGCATCGTACGGGCATTGTCGGCCGTGGGCAGGGACCACCAGGCGCGCCGGGCCAGTTCGTCGGTCAACCCGGGGGCATGCACCACCGCCACGACTGCCTCGGGCTCACCGAGCAACAGCAATTTTTCCAGGCTGTCGTCGCGCGCCTGGCCCATGCGCGTCCAACGCCGCAGGTAGATCGGATAGCCCCCCGGCGAACCGAGTACATGGCTCGACAGCATCTCGCGGACGCGACGGAGATAGACCTCGTCGCGTCCGATAGGGTTGAGCCTGACCCGGGATTCACCTCGCGCCAAGAGGCCATGGAGGGTCATCGCCGACTCGTCGAGGCGTACCGCGTGCAGCTCGTTGGCCAGCAGCACGTTCAGGCGCAGCGCGTCTTCCGCCGACAGTTCCATGGGTGACCGTTCCGGGCCGTGTCAGCGCTCGAAACCCGCCAAGCGGAAAAGTCGCTTGGCCTCTTCGATGTCTTGCGCCACGCCGTTGCCTTGCTCATACATCATCGCCAGGGTGGTCAGCGATCCGGCCAGACCCTGCTCACCGGCCAGCCTGAACCAGTGGGCCGCCTGGGCGCCATCCTTGGGCAGGCATTCACCCACCAGATACATGAAACCAAGCCCGTGCTGCGCCAGGGCATGGCCCTGTTCGGCCGCGGCCCGCATCCAACGCACGGCGGCCTCAGGGTTGCGCACCATGCCCAGACCATTTTGAAACATGATCGCAAGGCGGTGCTGAGCCTCGGCATTGCCCTGCTCGGCGAGCGGTGACAGCAGCTGCATGGCCCGGGAGAAATGTTTGGCCTCGAAGGCGGCCATGGCGCTGGCGAAATCCACGTCGTCGTTGGCGGTCATCTGCATCTCCAATGATCAGTCGGCGCGGGGGTTGGGGTGCAACCACGCGATATAGGTTGTTTTTAAATGGATAACAGCATGTTACATGATCGCGCCGGATGCACATATACCCCGATGGAACGCCGGACAAACCCACCTCCATGGGGATATACAGGCCGTGGAGGGCATAACTGTATACTCCCCGGTCGCTTGACTGCATAGGGCGGCGGCACGTGCCGCATGCTGCCGATGATAACGGCCCCGACTGCACAGCGGAGCCGTGACAGGGCTGGCCCAACCGCCCGCGCTACTCCGGCACCGACCCGCTCACGCGCGGACCGGCAGTGGTGCCCATGCTATGCGGGTTGCCTGGTCGGCGCGTGCGACGTGTACTTGAAATGTAAAAGCCGATGCGAAGAAGGAGAGATTTACGATGAATCCGTACTACGAAGCGATCGACAAGATGGAAAAGGCCGGTGTAGACCCTGAGTATGTCAGCGGCTGGGCCTCCGGCTATACGCTGAACCCCAAACGCGAGGAACAGCGGGCGAATCCCGCCTATGACGCCGGTTATGAAAAGGGCGTATCCAAGGACGCAAGCGATTTCGAGAGCTGGGTCAAGAAGTAACCGTAGCAGGACCACAGAAGGAAGCTCTGATAAACCTCCCGTTTGCCCTGAGCTGAAGGGCAAACGGGAAATACCGTGATAGTGGAGGCGATTCGTCCGTTCATGGTTCGACAGGCTCGCCACGAACGGACTTATTCAGAGCTCCCCTAAGCAAAAAGGCGGGCATCCCCCGCCTTTTTGTTTGCTGCAAGTTATCCAGCTCAGGCCGCCGGCTGCCGCGCCGGGATCAGATTGTTCACTGCACGCCGTAGCGTCTTCATCGCCGCCGGGGCTTCGATATCGATGATTTGTGTAGCGACCCACTTCCGCTGGCGCTCGCCCAACACCCCGGTCATACGATCACCGAAATAGCGCGACATCTGAAAGCTTGGCTCTCCGTCAATCACAGCGAAATCCGAATACTCATCCATGCGTGCGTTCAAGCGCTCGATGAACGGCGCCCGGTGGTCTCCATTCCCCAGAATGTCCCGCATGTTGTCCTGCACGTAGTCGGCCACCTTCCGCGCCAGGGCGCTGATAAATTCCGCCCGCTCCAGGTCATCCATACGTTCGTAGGCCATGCGATCGACCATATGGATCAGGAACGCCATGAACTCCTGCATGACCTCGACACGCTGCAACTGAGTGTCCGTCTGGAAGCCTTCATTCTCCAAATTCAGCAAGGCGGACTGCCCGATGCGCCAGAGGGTAAAGCCGAGTGCGCTGGTGACCTCGCCAATGCTGCGGGCCTTGTCCTGGTTGTTCCAACGGGTCTTGATGCGCACGGCGGCCTCCGGTATGTCACTCACAAGAAAGGGCGCGGGTACACATAGGGTAATACTCCCCTGAGGCGGGTTTGTCCCACACCGCCATCCCGCGTGCTAGGATGCGCATAATATACTGTTTATTTAGAGAGTTACCATCGGGAGACTAAGGTTTGGATACGCACACGCAGGCCCTGCGGCTACAGAACCTTGAACCCCTGCTCGGCGCCGTCCGAAGGAACTGCGACATCGCCGATGCCCTGCATGCCGGCGACTATACCTTGTGCGTGTATCTGCTCAAGATGCGCGAATACTTCCGCTGGGAACGGGGTTATGGATTCACGGCCCCTTTGCCGCAAGCCGAGATCGGCGACTGGCTGAAACAACGCGAGCAGTTCTGGGAAACGCTGGCGGATGAGCGGTTCGCCCCTCTGCCCCTGGATGATGCTGAGCATGATCCCTTCGATGCCGACAGGCTGAATCAAATCCTGAACCCACGCGGGCTGATTTACAGCGCCGGCCTCGGCCAGAATGGACGGGCACATTTCTTCCTGGCACAGCTCGAACAACAGCAGCTGCATGAAGGCTTCACCGTGCTGATCTCCGGTGATGAGTACGCCCGCGACCTGACCGCGCCGCCAGCAATGAGTCTCGGGAAAACTATTTTCGTGCGTCGTGAGGCGCTGCGACGCATGATCTGGGAGAAGGTCGAGGAATGGCGCTGGAACAGCCTCGACAACGCGATGGGCAAGGCCATCCGCGCCTATGCGTTCGACACCGACACCGAAACCGCCCTCGCTGAGATGACGGACGACCAGCTCGATACCTTACGGCTGCACGAGATCGGCGAGCTAATGGCGGGCGATATCCTGGGTCAGGGTTGGGAGGCCATGCTGGCCAGCATCCCGCATTCACGCACCGAATTGAGCCTGCGCGCGATCCGCGATCATTTCGCTGACAGCCTGTCGACCCTGCCGGCCCTGCTGGAATCCGCACAACCGACGCAGATCCATTTCTTCATGGCCACGCTGACCAATCTGCGCAAATCGCTGGCGCCCGAGCTGGTGCTGGCCTATCAGGATTGGCATGGCACCAGCTCTATGAAGGCACTGAATGACTATATTCCTCGGGCGCAGCAGCATTGGCGACAGCTCACCGAGAAGGCGCTGCGGCTGCACGCCGACGGCGCCGCGCCTGAGGCCATCCAACGCTTGATCGACAGTCATCCGCTATAAGACAATCGCGCATCGCCCGTTCCGCTCAGGCCATCGCCCTATGTCGATCACGCCCTCCGCCCGCCCCGCCCTGCACAGCCTCCGCGAGGTCGCACCGCACACCTTCATCTTCGAGAAGCCTCAGGCATTACCGGATTTCCTGTGCCGGGACATGATCCAGCGCTTCGAGTCGCATCAGGGCGAACAATACGCCGGGCGTATCGGCCAGACCGCACAGGAAGACATCGGCATCAAAAAATCCACGGACCTGGTCGTCAGCGGGAAACCGCACTGGAAGGATGTCGACAGCAACCTGTTCCGTTCATTAGGGCTGGCGCTGAAGGAATTCCGCGAGGCCTTCCCCTACTTCAAGGGCCCGTTCAAGGACATGGGCTATGCGATCCAGCGCACCCTGCCCGGCGAGCATTATCACTGGCACATCGACGGTGGCAGCCATGAATTCAGTCAGCGCCAGTTGGTCGCGGTGTGGTATCTGAATGACGTCCCGGGACCCGGCGGTGAGACCGAATTCCTGTTCCAGGATGTCCGGATCAAGCCGGAGGAAGGCAAGCTGCTGTTGTTTCCCCCGTTCTGGACCCACGAACACCGTGGTGTGACGCTGGAGAAAGGCGTGAAATACCTCGCCACTACCTGGGTCGTGTTCGCCTGAGTCGGCGACAGACCGCCAGCCGCACCGTGCAGATACTGAGCCCCGAGTCCGAGACGGATTTTACCCGCTATTTCGACCTGCGCTGGCGCATCCTGCGCGAACCCTGGGGACAACCGCGCGGCAGCGAGCGGGATACCTTGGAGGGCGACAGTTGGCATCGCATGGCATGTCTCTCAGGTCGTATCCCGGTCGGCGTGGCACGCCTGCACCTCAACAGCCCCGCTCAGGCGCAGATCCGCTATATGGCCGTGGAACGGGAATCTCGCCAGCGCGGCATAGGTACGGCACTGGTGGCAGCTCTGGAGCAGCAGGCCTGGGCCTTGGGGGTCACCGAGATCGTGTTGCACGCGCGCGAAGCGGCGCTCGATTTCTACCTGCGGCTGGGTTACGAAGAGCTGGGTGCCGCAGACACGCTGTATGGTTGCATTCGCCATCGGGCGATGCGCAAATGGCGGGTGTGAATGGCCCGATTTGCGCGCCGCAGGTCTTCGCCAAGCCTCGGACAGTCGGGCAGACGCACCAGCAGGGGCGCGGTCAGCCTGAACAGCTCCGCCCTGCCAGCGTCACCCGTTGAGGAGTTCGTGCTCCAGCATGTCGCCCTCGGTGCTCAGACGCACCCCGGTAACGCCGGGCAGGCGCGCGAGAATATAGGCGGCCATCATGATGCCAAGCTGTTCGTTATCACGGTGGATGGCATCGAGGATACGATCAGCGGCGATCTGACACCGCTGCACGCGTCCAGGCTGCTCGACCCAGGTACGGCTCATCTGATAGCCCTTGTCCATATCGCGGTCCAATTTCGCGAAAAACGCCTCGCCCTCGTCCAGGACGAACTGCGGGACCTCGAAAGGATAGGTCTGATCGTCGATCATGACGTTGAAGCGCATGCGGCCTCCGATTGATTGATGGTCTGCATCGACACAGACGCGGCGTGCGGCTATTTTAGCCCCAGCCGCATCCGCATTGGGAAAATGAGCATGTTACTGACGATTCCCGGGGTTATCCCGCCACCGCAATTGCAACGCATCCGCCAGCTTCTGGCGCGCGGCCATTTTCGGGATGGGCGGTTATCCGCCGGATCGGAGGCGCAACGTGTCAAACACAACCAGGAGCTGGAGCAAGAAGCCGAACTGTATGCGGCCTTGAACGATCTGGTCATGGGCTGCCTGGTCCGGCATCCGGTCTATCAGCAGGCGGTTTTGCCGCGGCGCATCTCCGCGCCCTACTACGCGCGGTATACCGCCGGCATGCACTACGGGGATCACATCGATGACCCGGTCATGGGCAGTGGACCGGAACAGTACCGTTCCGATGTCTCCATCACCGTCTTTCTCAGTGAAGCCTCCGGCTATGCAGGCGGTGAACTCGTGATTGGGACCCATTTCGGTGAGCAATCGATCAAACTCGAGGCCGGCCACGCCGTGATCTACCCTTCGTCGAGCCTGCATCGCATCAACACCGTCACCCACGGCGAGCGGTTGGTGGCCGTGGCCTGGGCACAAAGCCTGGTCCGCGACCCTGGCCAGCGTGAGCTGCTCTATCAGTTGTGTCAGGCCCGTGAGTCCCTCCTGCGCGAACGTCCCGAGGCCCGGGAAACCACCTGGGTCAGCAACAGCTACGCGAATCTGGTGCGGATGTGGGCCGAGGTTTGAACCGGGGCGAACCCACAGTCCGGCGCAACAAAAAAGGCCGCATCTGCGGCCTTTTTTGTTGCCGGCACGAAACGCTTACCGGTGCGAACCCTTGTCTGTGTGCGCCAGGTCGACGACCTTCATGGCCATCTCCAGATACTTCTGGCGATACCCGTCCAGGGCGTGCCCCGCAGCCGGTGTGAAGTACTCTTCCTGAGTCACGCCCTGCTTGTGTTCCTGCGCCATGAACTTCTTCTGCATCTCGATCATCTCTTTGATCAATTTCGCTTTCTCGCTCATCTTTTCAGCCTCCGGCACGTTGCTCGTGCCTCTGGTTCAGTGAAACGCTCCCGCGCGGGCTGGCGGAACTATAGTGCACCGGCCTGACCAGGGCCATATCCCCAACGGGCAGACCCTGACGACTGCCTGGGCTCAATAGCCACCCTTGCGCATGCTCTCCGGGAGCCCGGCGATACGCCCTGCCTGCTTGCTGGGATTGCCCGGGAAGAGGTCGAACAAATCCTTGTTCTGTAGCTTGCCGCCCCAGCGGTTACCCATCTCCTTGAGCAGTTCGCGGTTATTGGGCTGATGACCATTCTCCTCGAGGTACGCCTCGCGCAGATAATTGACCACGTCCCAATGCTTCTGCGTCAGCTCGATACCGTCTTCCTTCGCGATCACCTCAGCCAGGGCCTCGCTCCAATCCTCTACATTGCACAGAAAGCCGCTTTCCGTCGTCTCGATGGACTTACCTTGAAATTCAATTCCCATTGTATTTCCCCTAGTTAAAGCCAGTTCTTTAAATGTTTCGTTAAGACTTAGAGGCGCCCGTCTCCAGACCGACGCCCTGTAAAGGCCGCGATTCTAATGCGTTTCCTTCACAGGTTTAATCCCCTTGTGGGCCAGGAACAGTCCACAGCCCACCTTCCGACCCGGGCCGATGCCCTTCTGCTGGAGGATCACGGCCTCTTCCGGCTCCAGGTCGGCCACCATTACGCTCTGGGTATGCATTACACCCTCGGGCATGTGCAGGTCGTGCGCGCGGCCACAGAGGATCTTGTTGACACGGATGTTCAGCCCGCGCATTTCGGACACGACCATGTGCAGAAATTCCGCCTCACTCAGATCCGCTGAATCCATTGCTACATGGCGGGCAAACAGGGTGGACACGGCGTTGAGCGGTTTGATAGAGGCCGCGCCTACCGTCAGGGCGTGGCCCGCGATGTCCAGCTGCCTGCCCTCCAGCGCACGCGCCGCTTCGATGCGTTCCTTGGGAAGCCGCAAGCTCATACGGGTCCTTCGCGACAGGTGCAGCAGGGCACCCTCGGTCTCCTGCGGCCGGTACCAGCCATTACCCGACTCGGCACCGTGGATGAGGTGGATGCCTGCCGCAGCCTCGGTGCCGAGCCAGGGCAGGGCCGCTTGCAGGCCCGTGGACAAGGCATGGGCATGGTCCAGCGGCAGGCACTTGCACTCGATGACGAAACTCAAATCGATGATGTCGTCGGGCACTTTGTAGGCTGTGTCCTGCGCCCCATCCTCATTCCAGAACATGCCGTCCTCCTGCCTCACTGGCCCGCCGAGGAAAACGCCGCCTCCAGGCGGTCCTCCCAATCCGGCGGCGTATCCTGGAATGGCGGTTTGACGTCGATACGGAAGAACATCGCGCCCGCGCGCGCACGTCGCGTGACGCTGCCGAGCAATTCCTCGAACGATTTCAGTTCGTGTTCCTGAAGCAGAATCTCACTCAGCCACAACATGCTTCATTGCCTCCCATGCCAGCTCTTATGCCGATGCAGCCCAGCCAGGATGGCTGTCCGCAAAATCCGTCCCGCTGATGCGCTCGAAGTACCGCGCGCGATACAGGAGCCGGCTGCGTCCCGCCGCCGGGTCGTCGCGAAAGGCGCTCCGGCTGTGCAGGACATTATTGCAGACGATGCCTTGTCCCGGCATTAGCCGATGGTGATAGATGTAGCCGCAGCCACGCTCCCAGAGTTCCGCCAGAAAGGCCACGGCATCGCGCGTCACGGGATCGTCCCGCCAGCGGATGTTGCGGGTCCGTGCGCTATAACGCATGTGGAGGTTGCCGTGCGCGGAATCAACCGAGAAGACCGGGCCGGTCTCCGCCGGTCGAATTTCCACACCGCGATCGATGTTGGCCGGAATGGTCAATGCCTGCGGGTGCATCAGCGCCTGCACGAAACGCGGATCGGCATCGCGCAGCAGTATGTAGGCGATCTCGTGATCGAGCAGCTGATTTTCGCCGCCTTCCGCCGCGGCCTTGGCGCAGATGATCAGGAAGGCACGGATCTGCTGTCCCGGCGCATTGTAATAGCCATCGGTATGCCAGTTCAGCGCGCGGTTGGTGTAGGGTATGTAATCGCGCTTGCCCTCGGCTTCCGCGACCTGCAGGGCGGAAATTCCATCATCATCGGCGTGCAGATTGACATCCAGGGTGTGCAGTCCCAGACGGCGGCCGAAGGCCTGCAGCGCGGTCTTTTCCACCTCGCCCGCGGCGCAACTGACCAGCGCCATGTTCGCGCGCCGACAGGCCGCGGCCACGGCCGCGCAGACCGAGGGGTCGGCAGTGTCGAGTCCGGCCATCTCGACGCGCAGCTCGCCCAGGCTGTCCGGGTAGGCGTCGAGCTTGCGCGCCCGCCACGCGCGGTAGGCCCGGTCGGTGTCGAGTTGGTAGGGACTGTTGTGCAGGGCGTTCAAAATCGGCAACCTCCGCCAAACCGATAGGCTTCGTCTACGTCTCCGGCGTGCGACCGTCAGGTAGCGGGTGATCAGATAATTGGGTCACGTAGTATGGGCTCGCTGAGCCGCAGAGCATATAAGTAAACGCTAATGGCCGCGAATACCCCCCTGCTGAGGCGCCGGACCGACCCCGTGGAATAGCCTTGCAGCGATCAAGGGTGATTGCCCGGCTACCCCATTTGGGATAGTCTACCGGGCGCGCAACACCCCATGGGTAGGGTATCCACCCGATGTTCTCCCGCCTAGACTTGCTCGCGCCGGTAGCTGGGGTATTTGGATAGCATCGCGACACGCTGCGCAGCTGACTCTTATATAGCATACGGAATTTATCGCGGACGCCCGGTGGACATTCCAGTTCGGACGTTCAAACGCACAACCAGCCCATCCAGAAATCTTGAGGAGACAGACATGGCCAACCATGAGACTCCGATGCTCGACGAACTTGAGAACGGCCCCTGGCCGAGTTTCGTTTCGGGCATCAAGCGGTTACGGGACAAACACGACAATGCTCGCATCCGCGGCATGGCCAACTCGCTGCTCGGCCAACTGGAACACTCCTACGAAACCCGCAAGGGGTATTGGAAGGGCGGCACGGTTTCTGTGTTTGGATATGGCGGCGGCATCATCCCGCGTTTCTCCGAGGTCGGCAGCGCCTTTCCCGAATCCAAAGAGTTTCATACCCTCCGCGTTCAGCCGCCCGCCGGCAACTTCTACACCACCGAGATGCTCAACAAACTCGGTGACAGCTGGGAAAAATATGGCTCTGGTCTGGTGACCTTCCACGGCCAGACCGGCAACATCATGTTCATCGGTACCAACACCGAGAACACCCAGCATTTCTTCGACGAGATCAATGAGTATGGTTGGGACCTGGGTGGTGCGGGCCCGTGCGTGCGCACCGGTATGTCCTGCGTCGGCGCTGCGCGCTGCGAACAGAGCTGCTGCTCCGAGCACAACATCCATCGCAAGCTGCTGAACCGGTTCACCGACGACGTACACCGTCCGGCCCTGCCCTACAAGTTCAAGTTCAAAGTCTCGGGTTGTCCGAATGACTGCCAGAACGCCATTGAGCGGTCCGACTTCGCGATCATCGGTACCTGGCGCGACGACATGAAGGTCGACCAGACCGAAGTCAAGGCCTTCGTCGCCAAGAAGGGCCGTCAATATGTGATCGACAACGTCACCACCCGCTGCCCGACCCAGGCGCTGGCGCTGAACGACGACGACACCCTGAGCGTCGACAACCGCAACTGCGTGCGCTGCATGCATTGCCTGAACGTCATGACCAAGGCGCTCTCCCCCGGCGACGACAAGGGCGTGACCATCCTGATCGGCGGCAAGCGCACCCTGAAGATCGGCGACATGATGGGCACCGTGGTGATCCCCTTCATGAAGATGGACACCCAGGAAGATTACGACCGCATCACCGAGCTGGGCGAGACCATCATCGACTTCTGGGCCGAAAATGGCCTGGAGCACGAACGTTGCGGCGAGATGGTCGAGCGCATCGGCCTGGTGAATTTCCTCGAAGGCATCGGTGTGGACGTCGACCCGAACATGGTCAGCAATCCGCGCCAGAGTTCCTATGTCCGCATGGACGGCTGGGACGAAGAGGCCGAGAAATGGTTCGCCCGCAAGCAGGAAGAGAAGCGCGCCAGCGCTTGATCGTTTAAGTGCGGGTCGCGGCAGACCCGCTCGGCATGATGAGGTATCGGGGCGGCCCACGGGCCGCCCCGAACCGAACAGAGAAGCACCAGTAGAATTCAGGAGACGAACATGGCATTAGCAGATATGCGTCCGCCAATTGAATCCGGATGCCCCGATGGTTTCCAGTACATGCATCCGGTGATGGTCAAGAATTACGGCAACTGGAAGTACCACGAGCATCCCCGCCCGGGCGTCCTGCTCCATGTCGCCCACAGCGGCGACAAGATCTGGACCGTCAAGGCCGGCACCCAGCGCATCCTCGACATCTTCACGCTGCGTAAGCTGTGCGAGATCGGCGACAAACAGGGCGAAGGTTACGTCCGCTTCACCCTGCGCTCGAATATCGAATACATGGTGGCCGATGAGGCCAAGGTCGAGCCGCTGATCAAGGCGCTTGAAGACGCCGGCTTCGTGGTCGGCGGTACCGCCAACTCCATCTCCACCCTGTCGCACACCCAGGGCTGGCTGCACTGCGATATCCCGGGCACCGATGCCTCGGGCGTGGTGAAGGCCATGATGGACGAGTTGATCGATGACTTCCGCAACTGCCGCATGCCCAACCGCGTGCATATCACCACCTCCTGCTGCCAGATCAACTGCGGCGGCCAAGGTGACATCGCGATCAACGTACAGCACACCAAGCCGCCGAAGATCAACCATGACCTGGTCGCCAACGTCTGCGAGCGGCCTTCCGTTGTTGCCCGCTGCCCGGTCGCCGCGATTCGTCCGGCCATGGTGAACGGCAAGCCCTCGCTGGAAGTGGACGAGAAGAAATGCATCTGCTGCGGCGCCTGCTACCCGCCCTGCCCGCCGATGCAGATCAACGATGCCGAACACACCAAGCTGGCCGTGTGGGTGGGTGGTAACCACTCCAACGCCCGCGGCAAACCGACCTTCCAGAAACTGGTTGCGGCCGGCATCCCCAACAACCCGCCCCGCTGGCCGGAAGCGACTGCGATCGTCAAGCAGATACTGAAGGCGTACCGCGAAGGCGCACGCGATTGGGAGCGCATCAACGACTGGATCGAGCGCATTGGCTGGCCGCGCTTCTTCGAGCTCACCGGTCTGCCCTTCACCAAGTACCACGTCGACAACTGGCGCGGTGCTCGGAACAGCCTGAACGCGTCCACGCACATCCGCTTCTGATCAAGGTCTAAGCGGGTCGCCGCAGAATCGGACAAGAACAAGCGTTGAGTCCAAGCTGCGGTCGGGAGATCCGGCCGCAGTACGGCCGGATTCGGGCTCGGGGAATAAACCTTCATTGTTTAAGGGCAGTCGCGCTAATGAAATTAGCAGTGTTAGTCAACGAAGGGCCGTATCAGCACCAGTCCGCGGACAGTGCCCTGCAGTTTGTCAAGGCCGCCGTGGCAAAGGGGCACGAGATCTTCCGCGTGTTTTTCTACCATGACGGCGTGAATAACGGCACACGCCTCGGCGTTCCGCCCCAGGATGACCGGAACATCACGGCCGAATGGAGCAAACTGGCCGAGTCGCACAGTATCGATTTGGTCGTCTGTATCGCTGCTGCCCAGCGCCGAGGCATTCTCGATCAGAACGAGGCCAAGCGTCAGGGTAAAGACGGCGACAACATCGCCCCAGGCTTTCGCATCTCCGGCCTCGGCCAGTTGATCGAAGCCGGCATCCAGGCCGAGCGCCTGGTCGTATTTGGTGACTGAGAAAGGTTATTGATATGGCAGAACCGTGGGAAGACGAGGAAGAAGGCCTGGTCAAGAAGTTCATGTATGTGAACCGCAAGGCGCCTTATGGAACCATCTATGCACTGGAATCTCTGGAAGTCGTTCTGATTGCCGCCGCGTTCGATCAGGATGTGAGTCTGGTATTCATGGACGATGGCGTCTATCAGATCAAGAAGGGGCAGGACACCAAGGGCATCGGCATGAAAAATTTTTCGCCGACCTACCGGGCCCTGGAGGGATACGACATCGAGAAACTCTATGTCGAAAAGGAATCCCTGGAGTCACGAGGCCTGAGTGCCGACGACTTGATCGTCCCAGTCGAAGTGCTCAACAAAGACGAACTGACTTCCCTGATGGAAGAGCAGGACGTCATCATGAGCTTTTAACTTGAAGGGTGAACGACGATGGCAATGCTACATACAGTTAACAAGTCCCCCTTCGAGAAACGTTCGCTGGACGGCGCGCTGACGCACGCTGCGGACGGAGCCGGCATTCTGATGATCGAAGACGGTATCTACGGCGCCCTCAAGGGCACCGCAGTAACCGGTAAGATCGAACGGGCCGTCAGTGGAAACCTGAAGGTATATGTACTCGGCCCCGATCTGCGGGCCCGGGGCATGTCCGAGGAGCAGGTCATCGACGGCGTCACAGTCGTCGACTATGCCGGATTTGTCGATCTCGTGACGGAATACGACAAGGTCCAGTCCTGGCTCTGAAACACCATCAACTCAACCTCCAAATTCACCGAGGAGACCGACCATGGCAATTGAACTGAATGGCAAGACCCTGGAAACCGACGAAGAGGGCTACCTCGCGAACCTGAACGACTGGGAGCCGGCCGTCGCCGACATCATGGCCACGCTGGACGACACCACGCTGTCCGAGGCCCATTGGGAAGTGATCAACTTTCTGCGCGAGTACTACGAGGAATACCAGATCGCCCCGGCGGTCCGCGTGCTGACCAAGGCCATTGGCAAGAAGCTGGGCGCGGACAAGGGTAACAGCAAGTACCTGTACGAGCTGTTCCCCTATGGCCCAGCCAAGCAGGCGTGCAAATACGCCGGCCTGCCGAAGCCGACCGGCTGCGTCTGATACGCCCGCGCCGTACGCTGTGACAGGGGGGGCTTCCCCCCCCTTTCTCATAGATCCCTGGAGGAGATGACGGTGTCCTTGACCGTTGCATACACCGCCCTGTTCTACATCGCGATCGTGGTGCTTTTCGTCGGCGTGGGCCTGCGTGTCGTCACCTATGCCAAGACGCCGGCGCCACTGAAAATCCCCACGACGCCCGCGCCGACCACCCAAGCTGGCGTGGTATTGCGTCTTTTCAATGAGGTGGTGTTGTTCCAGAGCCTGTTCAAATCCAACAAATGGATTTGGATATTCGGCTGGATTTTCCATTTTTCCCTGCTGCTGGCGTTTTTCCGCCATCTGCGCTACGGCATGAGCCCCGACAATGTGCTCTGGCCGCTGGTCAGCCTGGAGATCGTCCAGAGCTTCGGCAAATACGCCGGCTTTGCCATGGTCGTCGGCCTGGCGGGCCTCTTCGCGCGACGGATCTTCGTCGACCGCGTGCGCTACATCTCCAGCCCGTCTGATTACCTGATGCTCCTCCTGTTGCTGGCCATCGCCGTCAGCGGCCTGGGCATGACCTTCGTGGCGCACACCGATATCGTCGCCCTGAAGGCCTTCACGCTGGGCCTCCTGTATTTCGACCCCCAGCCCGTGCCCAATGACCCGCTGGTGCTGATCCACCTGGGCCTGGTCGCACTGCTGATGATCATCTTTCCGATCAGCAAGCTGCTGCATGCCCCGGGCGTATTCTTCAGCCCGACCCGCAACCAGGCGGATAACCCGCGTGAGAAGCGCCACTTGGCGCCCTGGGCGGCACAACTGGAAGCCAACGAGCGGTCCTGATCCGCACGGGTCCTGGGAACGACACGAGACTAGGTTTTCGAGGAACGCAACGTGGCCAAATTCGAAGTACCCGAGATCAAGGAATATCTGACCATCCCGCTGATCGTGGAAGGTACGATGGCGCACAGCAAGCCGTTCGTGTCCAAGGACGCCTTCCAGCAGCCATTGGGCTATCCCGGCGAATTGCTGGATAATTGGCAGGATGTCGCCATCGAGAAGATGGGCGAACTGCTCGGCAAATACCGTGGCCTGCGGGTATTCCTGGATTCCTGCGTCAAGTGCGGCGCCTGCACCGACAAGTGTCATTACTTCCTGGGCACCTCCGACCCCAAGAACATGCCGGTCGCGCGCCAGGATCTGTTGCGCAAGGTCTACCGTCGCTACTTCACCTTTGCGGGCAAATACTTCCCAAAACTGGTCGGCGCCACCGACATGACCAAAGAGGTGCTGGACGACTGGTACAGCTATTTCCACCAGTGTTCGCAGTGCCGCCGCTGCTCGGTGTACTGCCCCTACGGCATCGATACCGCCGAGATATCCATGGCCGCGCGCGAGATCATGGATGCCGTCGGCCAGGGCCAGAAATACTGCAATGAGATCATCGCCAAGGTCTATAAGATCGGCAACAACCTCGGCCTGCCCGAACCGGCGCTGCGCAATACGCTGGAAGGTCTGGAAGAAGACGTCAAGGACGACACCGGCGTCGATGTCCGCTACCCGCTGGACGTAAAGGGCGCGGAAGTCCTGCTGGTCACGCCGTCCGCCGACTTCTTTGCTGAACCGCACGTCGATGGTCTGATCGGCTACGGCAAGGTGTTCCACGAATCCGGCATCAGTTGGACCTTGAGCTCGCATGCCTCCGAGGCCGCCAATTTCGGCATGTTCATCGGCTCTTACGAGAATATGCGTAAGGTCTCCATGCGCGTCCGCGAGGCAGCGCTGGATCTGGGGGTCAAACGCATCATCTACGGCGAGTGCGGCCATGCCTGG
>JBHEOS010000003.1:1742-44922 GCA_046260695.1 Gammaproteobacteria bacterium | reverse complement strand
CCTGGCGCGTGGCTTACAGCTTCCTGAACACCCTTGCAGGACCGTTCGACTTTCTGGACCCGCGCTATCCGGTTCCGCAGCACATCTGCGAATTCACTCATGATCTGATCAAGCGCGGGGTGCTGACGCTGGACAAGTCCGCCAATGATCACATGCGCCTGACCTATCACGACTCCTGCAATGTCGCCCGCGCCTCACGCATGGGCGATACGCCCGGCGGCCAATTCGTGATCCCGCGCGAGATCATCAAGGCCAGTTGCAACCATTTCTACGATATGCCGGCTGAAACCATCCACGAAGGCACCTACTGTTGTGGTGGCGGCGGCGGGTTATTGACCGACGACCTGATGGAACTGCGCGTGAAGGGTGCCTTGCCCCGCATGCAGGCCCTCAAACAAGTGGTCGAGGAATACGACGTGACCCACATGGCGGCGATCTGCGCAATCTGCAAAAGCCAGTTCGCCAAGGTCATGCCCTACTACGGCTTCAAGCTCGACCAGATCGTCAGCGTTCACCAATTAGTCAGTAATGCCATTGTGCTGGGCGCAAAACAGTAAGCAACCGTTTTTAACGCAACAGAATCAATATGAATTCCGGGATACCGGGTTCACCCGACAGGAGAACAGGCATGGCAACCTCACGTGACGACATGCAGAAATTGACCTTCCGCAAGTTCAAGGACGGTGACAACGAATGGGGCAGCTGGCACGACGCCATCTTCAAGGAAGACACCTCGCACAAGTGTCCCACCTACGTGCACCGTACCCCACCCTGTCAGGGTAGCTGCCCCTCGGGCGAGGATATCCGCGGCTGGCTGCAGATCGTCCGTGGCATGGAGAAGCCGCCAAAGGACGTGAACTGGCAGGAATACGCCTTCCGCCGTTCGACCGCCGCCAACCCGTTTCCGTCCATGATGGGTCGGGTGTGTCCGGCACCGTGCGAGGATGGCTGCAACCGCAACGAGGTCGAGGACTTTGTCGGCATCAACTCGATCGAGCAGTTCATCGGCGACACGGCGTTCCAGAACGGCTATAAATTCGAGGTCCCGGCGCTGACCACCGACAAAAAGGTAGCCATCATCGGCGGCGGCCCCGCCGGCACGGCCGCGGCCTATCATCTGCGCCGTCGCGGTATCGGCAGCTGCATCTTCGATGACCACGCCGAGCTCGGCGGCATGATGTTCTACGGCATCCCCGGCTACCGTACCCCGCGCGATGTGTTGCGCCACGAGATCCAGCGCATCGTCGAGATGGGCGACGTTGAAGTCCGCCTGAACACCCGCGTCGGCAAGGACGTGAAGGTCGAGGATCTGGAGAAGGAATTCGGCGCCATCCTCTGGGCAATCGGCTGCAAGTCCGGCCGCGGCCTGCCCGTCGAAGGCTGGGACGGCACCCCGAACTGCGTCAGTGGTGTCGCCTTCCTGGAAGCCTTCAACAAGGGTGACCTGAAAGTGACCGCCGACCGCGTGGTCTGCGTGGGTGGCGGCGACACCTCCATCGACGTGGTCTCTGTAGCACGTCGCCTCGGCAAGATCACCAACATCAATGCGAAGGATCGTCCGGAGGAAATCATCGGCGGTTACACCGCGCATGACGCCGCCATGGTCGCCGCACGCGAAGGCGCGACGGTGACACTGACCGCCCTCTTCCCGCAGGACAAGATGACGGCCGCCGAGCATGAAGTGCATGACGCACTGCACGAAGGTGTGACCATCATGAATGAGGTGATGCCCATCGGCCTGGTCAAGGATGCCAACGGCCGTGCCACGGCCCTGCGCGTGGCCAAGTGCACCCTGGACAAGGGCCGCCCGATCCCGATCGAAGGCTCCGAATTTGAGATCGAGTGCGACCTGATCGTATCCGCCATCGGCCAGGGCGGCGATCTGTCCGGGCTGGATGGATTCAACAATGGCAAGGGCCTGATCGACGCTGACAAGTTCTACCAGGTGCCGAACAAGCCCGGCCACTTCGCTGCCGGGGACATCATCCGTCCCCACCTGTTGACTACCGCCATCGGCCAGGCCTCGATCGCCGCTGAGAGCATCGAGCACTATTTGAAGCACGAAGACCAGGTCAAACGTCCGAAGGTCGACAAGCATCACTTCAAGCTGCTGGACAAGCTGCGTGAAACCGGCCTGGCGCCGGTGAATTTCAATCCCAGCCAGGACGACCAGCGCGGCACCGCCGACGCCAAGTTTGCAATTCACAACTATGAAGACCGCTCGGCCGCCGAGATCATCCCGCATACCAAACTGTTCCTCGGTCACTTCGCCTACACCCCGCGCTACAAACGCGAGGAGTACGGCCCGGGCGCCGACGAGGTGCTTGGGCACTTTGATGAACGCCGTCGCAACCTGCCCGAGTCCGAGGCCATCGCCGAGGCCAAGCGCTGCATGAGCTGCGGTCTGTGCTTCGAATGCGATAACTGTGTGATCTACTGTCCGCAGGACGCGATCTTCCGCGTTAACAAGAAGGAAGCCACCACCGGCCGCTATGTGGATACCGACTACGCTAAATGTATCGGTTGCCACATCTGCTCGGATGTGTGCCCAACCGGTTACATCGATATGGCGCTGGGCGAGTAACCGTTGAGCTTAGGAGCGGACATGGCTGTGACCTTGCGTAAACTGCGCATGCTGGTGTGGCTTGCCGGGGTGGCCTTTGGCGCCATCCCGCTGGCCGCCCAGAGCGACACCCCACTACCCAGCATTCCTGAAGCCAATGCGCGCTACAGCGACGCCCAGGGCTGCGTGGAGCCGACGGAGGACATGCGCAAGAACCACATGAATTTCATACTGCATCAGCGCGACGCGACCATGCATGAGGGCATCCGCACCCGGCAACACGCCCTTGAGGAATGCATCAACTGCCACGTCCCAGGCGATGACAGTGGAAAGATCGTGCGTTACGGCAGCGCGGAGCACTTCTGCAGCAGTTGTCATACCTACGCTGCCGTGAAGATCGACTGCTTCCAGTGCCATGCCGATCGCCCGGTACAAGAAACCGCCTTCCACCCACTGACCGGCGCGGGCCATTCGCACCATGCGGATACCCGGGTCGATACCCAGGTTTCACCCGGCCTGCTCAAAGTCCTGGCCAACGAGGGCAAGCTCCAATGACCGACAAGCACGCAATCGACGCCTCGCGTCGGCAGTTCCTTGGGGGAACGGCGGGCGCGCTCGCCAGCATGAGCATCGCCCCCGGCGTGCTTCTGCACCAGGTCGCCCAGGCAAGGCCGGCCGACCAGGCCGTTTCAAGCGCCAACCGCTGGGGCATGCTCATCGACACCAACAAGTGCGCGAAGGGTTGTGATGCCTGCGTCCGTGGCTGCCAGAGCGAACACGGCTGGGGCGAGAACGAGACACGGTCTTCCGAAGGCCAGCAGGCCCAGTGGATCCGCAAGGTCGAACTGCGCGACAAACAGACCGGCTACGCCCACTCGCTGCCCATGATGTGCCAGCACTGCGAGCACCCGCCCTGCGTGGATGTCTGCCCCACCGGCGCCTCGTTCAAGCGCGCCGATGGCATCGTCCTGGTCGACAAGCACACCTGCATCGGCTGCCGCTACTGCATGCTGGCCTGCCCCTATAAGGCGCGCTCGTTCATCCATGAAGACCTGCAGGATCAGCTGCCGGTCGCGCCGCGCGGCAAGGGTACGGTCGAGAGTTGCACGCTGTGCGTTCACCGCGTCGACCGCGATGGCGAGAATGCCGTCCCGGCCTGCGCCGAGGCCTGCAATACCGAAGGCCACGAGGCGTTCATCTTCGGCGACCTCAACAACCCGAACAGCCGTATTGCCCAGGAGCTCGCCCGGCACGGCGCCACCCAGATCCGGGCCGATCTCGGCCTGAACGTCGGCGTCCGCTACCGCGGCATCTGAATCTGATCTGAGCGAATCGCGCCCGGGAACACGCAACAGGAACCTGTGTTGGCTATGAAACCAAAAATCCACTACCGCGAAGTTCTGAACAACGGCACCGGCTACTACGGCCTGCTGGCCTTGCTGGCGACTATCGTGCTGATCGGTCTGGGCGCGGCCTTCTACATGGAGCACAACGGCCATTACGTGACCGGCATGAATAACCAGATCGTCTGGGGCATGCCACATGTGTTTGCGATATTCCTGATCGTCGCCGCCTCGGGTGCGCTGAACGTTGCCTCGATCGGTTCGGTTTTCGGCAAGACGCTCTATAAGCCGCTGGCGCCGCTGTCGGCCTTGCTGGCCATCGCCCTGCTGGCCGGCGGTCTGGCGGTGCTGGTACTCGATCTCGGTCGCCCCGACCGCCTGATCGTGGCAATGACCTATTACAACTTCAAATCGATCTTTGCCTGGAACATCATCCTCTACACCGGCTTCATGGCCATCGTGGTCGTGTATCTGTGGATGATGATGGAACGCAAAATGAATGCGTACGCCAAGCCGGTCGGGTTCTTCGCCTTCGTCTGGCGCCTCGTGCTCACCACCGGTACCGGCTCCATCTTCGGCTTTCTGGTCGCGCGTGAGGCCTATGATGCGGCCCTCCTGGCGCCGATGTTCATCGTCATGTCGTTCTCCTTCGGTCTGGCGATCTATCTGCTGGTGTTGATGGCCGCGTTCCGCTGGACGGATCGCCCGCTCGGCGACAAGGTGCTCTATCGACTCAAGAACCTGCTGGGCGTGTTCGTTGCCGGCGTGCTCTATTTCGTGCTCGTCTATCACCTGACCAATCTGTATGCGACCCAGCACCACGGCGTCGAACGTTTCATCCTGCTCGACGGCGGGATCTATACCAAGCTGTTCTGGATTGGCCAGATCCTGCTCGGCAGCCTGCTGCCGTTGGCCATGCTCTATCACCCGACGCTCGGAAAATCCCGCCCGGTCATCGGCTGGGCCTGCGCCCTGATCATCCTCGGCGGTCTGACTCAGCTCTATGTGATTCTGATCGCCGGCCAGGCCTATCCGCTCAACATGTTCCCGGGCATGGAGGTGAGCAGCAGCTTCGCTGACGGCGTGATCGCGCATTACACGCCCAGCCTGCCGGAGATCCTACTCGGCGTCAGCGGCATCGGCATCGCCCTGCTGCTGGTCGCGGTTGCGGTCAAGGTGCTGCGCTTCCTGCCGGAGTCCCTGGAAGACTCCGTCGTCCCCGGACATGACTAGAATCTAAAGACACGCGGTGTGCTTAGGCGCTTCGCCACCGCGTGTCGCCCTAGGTTCTAGGAGCCTTGTCTCTATCAAGAATGCCGCACCTGCTCATCTCCGCCGCGCACAAGTCGTCCGGTAAGACCACGGTAACGCTCGGACTGTGCGCGGCCTTGACCGCGCAGGGCCTGCGCGTGCAGCCCTTCAAGAAAGGTCCGGACTATATCGACCCGATGTGGCTGGGTCAGGCCACTGCCAACCCCTGCCACAATCTCGATTTCTACACCATGGAACGCGACGAGATCCGCGCGACCGTGGGCTACTATTCGGCACAGGCCGATCTTGCCCTGATCGAGGGCAACAAGGGCCTCTATGACGGCCTGGACCTGGACGGCAGTAACAGCAATGCCGCACTTGCCAAGCTGCTGGACGCCCCGGTGATCCTGGTGATCGATGCCCGCGGCATGACCCGCGGTATCGCCCCCCTGCTGCTCGGCTATCAGGCCTTCGATCCCGCAGTGCGGATCCGCGGGGTGATCCTTAATCAACTCGGCGGCAGCCGTCACGAATCCAAGCTCCGCGCGGTGATCGAGCACTACACCAACCTGGAAGTCGTCGGCGCCGTCGGCCACGATTCGAGTCTGGAGATCGTCGAGCGCCACCTCGGCCTGATACCCAGCAACGAACACGCGGCCGCGCGCGCGCGGATCCGGTATATCGGCGAAACCATCGGCAGACAGGTGGATCTGGCCCGCATCCGCGCCATCGCCGCCTCCGCCCCGCCCCTGCCCGAGGCGCCGCCGTTCGACCCGGTGGCGACGGATCTACCGCGCGTACGCATCGGCATCGCCCGCGACGAGGCCTTCGGCTTCTACTACCCGGATGATCTCACCGCGCTGGATCGCGGCGGCGCCGAGCTGGTACCGATCGACACGCTCACCGACAGCCGGCTCCCGGCGCTCGACGGCCTGTTCATCGGCGGTGGCTTCCCGGAGACCTGCATGGAACGCCTGGAGGCCAATGCCAGTCTGCGGGCGGAGATCCGCCAAGCCATCGACCACGGCCTGCCGACCTACGCCGAATGCGGCGGCCTGATGTATCTGGCCCGCAGTCTAAGCTGGAACGGGCGCCGGGCCGAGATGGTCGGCGTCATCCCAGGCGACATCGTGATGCACGACCGTCCGCAGGGCCGTGGCTATGTCCGCCTGCAGGAGACCGCCGACATGCCCTGGCCTAAACCGGTGGGCACCGCCAGCGAAATCGGCGCCCATGAGTTCCATTATTCGGGCCTGAGCAACCTCCCCGCCGAGGCACGCTTTGCCTATCAGGTGCTGCGCGGGACCGGCATCGACGGCCGCCATGACGGCTTCCTCTACAAGAATCTGCTGGCCTGCTATACCCATCAGCGCGACACCCGGCGTCACCGCTGGGCGGGACGCTTCATTGCCTTCGTGCGCGACTGCAAGGCAGCGGCCCCGGGCAAGCTGCCGGCTGCGCGTTGACCCTCCACCCACACAGGAATCCATTGCATGATCACGATCACCCCCGCCGCCGCTGAGCAGATTCACACCGCCGCCAAGCAAGGCGGCATGGAGGGCCTGACCCTGCGCATCGCCGCCCAGCGAGACGCCCAAGGCCATATCCAATATGCCATGGGCTTCGACGACGCGACCCGCAATGACGACACCCGCCTCAGCAGCGCGGGGGTCGAGCTGGTGGTCGCCTCCACCAGCACCCTGCTCCTGGAAGGCTGCACCCTGGATTTTGTCGAGCTGGAAGACGGGCGCTGCGAATTCATCTTCATGAACCCCAACGACCCCGACTACCGCCCGCCACAACAAGATCAGGCATGAACATGACCGCCGCCCGGCGATTTCAACAGCCGGCGTGGGTTATGGGCGGAAAGGTCAATGGTGGTATAGTCCCCCGGCGACAGGCTCCTAGGCGCTGAGAAGGTATATCGCGCACGATGGCAAGCGTTTCCGGCGACAACCCACTGGGGGCGACCCCGCCCGATACAAGATCCCCGGCCGCACGGGCGAGCTGGACGCTGCCGCCGCTTGAAAAGCAGTGGCACACCCGCCTCGGTCCGCGCTGCAATTGCATCTTCCTCGCCCTCTTCGGGCTGACCACAACGTTGGTCCTTCTGGGGCTGTTGCCCTGGCTGATCCCCCACGGCACGCTCGCCTACACCCTCCAAGGACTGCTGTTGGCGCTCGGTATTGTATTGATCGGCGGGCTCTACCACCTGGTCAAAAACAATCTGTTGCAACCTCTGAGCCTGCTGCGCCAATGGGCCGATCATGTGGGTGCCGACGAGCTGGCCGCACGCATCGCGGTTCCTGAGCAGGGGGATTTCCAGAACCTGGCCGCCGACATCAACAAGATCAGCGATCGCCTGCAGGGCCTGACGCTGGACATGGAGGCCCAGGTCCGCAAACAGACCGAACACATCAAACACAAGACCCGCTCACTGGAAATTCTCTATGATGTCGCCGCGAGCATCAGCAGCTCGCGCGATCTGGATGACCTGCTGACGCGTTTCCTGCACACCCTCAAGGAAGTGGCGCACGCCCGCGCGGCCACCGTGCGTCTGCTCACCAGCGACAACCGCATGCGTCTGGTCGCCAGCATCGGTCTCAATGACGAAGTGGTCAGCCGTGAACAGTACATGCCGTCGCACCAGTGTCTGTGCGGACAGGCCGCAACCGGCGGCATCATTCTCAGCGACGACAATGTGCAGAAATGCGATCGCCTGGTCGGCACCGCCTTCTTCGAAGGCGATGACGTCAAAATGATCGCGGTGCCCTTGCAGTACCGTGGACGCACGCTCGGTGTGTACAATTTGTTCGTCGATCACGATCACCGCATTGGTTCCGAATACGACAGCGAATTGCTGATCAGCATCGGCCGGCACCTGGGCATGGCCATCGAAAAGGCCAGCGTCGACGAGGAGGCCAATCGGCTGACCATCATCGAGGAACGCACACGCATCGCCCATGAGCTGCACGACTCCCTGGCTCAGACCCTCGCGAGCCTGCGCTTTCAGGTGCGCGTGCTCGACGAGACCCTGCACCAGGGCGACGAATCCGCACTGTGGGCCGAACTCGAACGCATCGAAAACAGCCTCGACGAGGCCTACACCGAACTGCGCGGACTGATCGATCACTTCCGCGCCCCGATCGACCGTCGCGGCCTGATCCCGGCCATCGAGAAAATCGTCGAGCGCTTCCGCAACGAGTCCAAAATCCAGATATTCCTGCAGAAGGAGTGGCACGGCCCGGATCTGCCAGAGGACCTGGAGATCCAGGTGCTGCGCATCGTCCAGGAGGCCTTGTGTAATGTGCGCAAACACAGCAAGGCGCACACCGTGCGCGTGCTGATGCGCGGTCTAAGCAATGGCCAATACCACGTGCTCATCGAAGATGATGGCACTGGGCTGACCTCGCTGCCCTCCAACGGCGCACCCGGCGAACATGTCGGCCTGTCGATCATGGAGGAACGCGCGCGGCGCCTGGGTGGAAGGATCCGCTTCGAAAGCGAGCCCGGCGAGGGCACGCGCATCCAGTTGACCTTTCGCGCACCGGCCAAGCCGTCGGCAGCCACCGTGGTGGAGGTCCCGCTGCCACTGCCCGGCCTCGGCAAGTCGACCTCATGAGTCTGCGCATCCTGGTCATCGACGACCACACCTTGTTCCGGGTCGGTCTACAGGGCCTGCTGGAGCACCGGGGCATCCAGGTCGTCGCCGCCGTCGGCGACGGTCTGGAGGGCCTGGCCCTGGCCGAACAACTGCGACCGGACGTGGTGCTGCTGGATATGCGCATGCCGGGTATGGATGGCTTGGGCGTGCTGCGCCAATTGCGCCTGAGCGGACTGAAGATGCCTATCGCCATGCTCACCACCAGCAGCAACGAACAGGATCTGGTCGAGGCCCTGCGCAGTGGCGCCCAGGGCTATCTCATCAAGGACATGGAGCCCGATGATCTGGTCGTGGCCCTGCGCGACATCGTCGCCGGCAAGACCGTGGTTGCGCCCGATCTGGCGCCGGTGCTCGCCAAGGTGGTTCAAGGTGAAAGCGTTATCGCACGCGACCCCAGCCCGTTCTCGGAGTTGACACCACGCGAGGGCGAGATCCTCGGGCTGCTCGCCGAAGGTCTGAGCAACAAGGCCATCGCACGCAACCTAGGCATTTCCGACGGCACGGTGAAGCTGCATGTAAAGGCCATTCTGCGCAAGCTCGGCGTCCACTCGCGCGTCGAGGCCGCCGTCATCGCGGTGGAACAGGGTCTGCGCAGCGCACGCACCGAGAACGCCCGCGGTATCGAGTGAACTGCACCCGATGCCAAATCACGGCCATCTGACATCCCTCGGCGACGGAAAGACGCCATGAAACGCTTCGTCGACATGGTGGCTGAATGCCTGCCGCATATCCGCGAAATACTGCCCTGGGACGTGGAGGCGTTGCGCCAACAACATCCGGATTTGCTCCTGCTGGATGTCCGCGAGCCTTATGAGTACGCGACTGCGCGTATCGAAGGCGTGCTGAACGTGCCACGCGGCATCCTGGAGACCGCCTGCGAGTATGGCTACGAGGACACCGTGCCGGAACTCGTACAGGCGCGCGACCGCGCCGTGCTACTGGTCTGCCGATCCGGGAACCGCAGCGCCCTGGCGGCGCTAGTGATGCAGGAGCTCGGATACCGCACGGTCTATTCACTCAAGACCGGACTGCGCGGCTGGAACGATTACGAGTTGCCCCTCGTCGGCCGGGAAGGCCTGCCGGTCGACCCCGATAATGCGGACGCCTACTTCACGCCCAAGCTGCTTCCGGAACAAATGCCCCCGCAGGACTGAGGGCCACGACGACCGGGATCAATCGTAACGCTTGTGCTGACTGCGGCGACGACCGGCCTTCTGAACAATCACCCCGGCGATCGGTTTAAGACTGGCGATCTCGACGGTGTCGTAGCTGGATCTCATAGGCTTGAGGTAGTAGCGGTCTTCCTGCATCAGCAGTTGACGGAAGATGTGTTCGCCGTCGACCTCGGCCAGCACGAAGCAGCCATTGTGAATCACGCCCGCCGGGTCGATCACGATGATGCAGCCATGTTCGAATTCCGGCTCCATGCTGTCACCCAGCACCTGGAGCGCAAACGGTTCGTCCGAGGCGCAGCCCCCCACATCAGCGGCGAATGTCTGGATATCCACTCAATTCTCTCCCCGCGATCAATCTACCCGTTTAGAGGACGTTGCGAACTCGGTTCCAGCGATATGCGAGTCCGGACGGTACCAGTCGAGCTTGTCATGCAACCTGACGACCTCACCGATGATGGTCAGGGTCGGCGCGCGGACACCCGCGTCGGCAACCAGCGCCGGCAGCGTCTCCACTGTGCCGATGTGCACGCGCTGATTGCGCGTGGTGCCCTGCTCGACCAGGGCGGCGGGCATCGCCGGCGACATGCCATGCGCGATCAACTGTTCGCAGATGACGCCGATGCCGGTCAACCCCATGTAGAACACCACCGTCTGACGCGGCTGCACCAGCTGGACCCAGTTCAAATCCGGACCGCCCTCTTTGAGATGACCGGTGACGAAGGTGCATGACTGGGCATAGTCGCGGTGGGTTAGCGGAATCCCGGCGTAGGCCGCACACCCGGCCGCTGCGGTGATGCCCGGCACCACCTGGAACGGTATACCCTCCTGGGCCAGCGTCTCGATCTCTTCGCCGCCACGTCCGAAGATGAACGGGTCGCCCCCCTTCAGCCGCAGTACCCGTTTGCCCTGACGCGCGAGATCGACCAGCAACTGATTGATGCCCTCCTGAGGCACGACGTGGTGATGCTTCTCCTTACCGACGTAGATACGCTCGGCATCGCGACGCACCAGATCCAGAATCGGCGCCGAGACCAGACGGTCGTAGACCATGACATCGGCCTGCTGCATCAGCCGAACGGCGCGGAAGGTCAACAGATCGGGGTCGCCGGGACCGGCGCCGACCAGATAGACCTCGCCCAGCAGCTGCGCGGCGCTGTCCTTGGCGAGCAGCTGTTCGATGCGTCGGCGCGCCTCGTCCTCGCGGCCGGCAAAAACCAATTCGCTGATGGGCCCTTCGAGTACCGCCTCCCAGAAACGGCGCCGCGCATCGGGATCGGTGATCCGCCGCTTCACAGCAGGACGGAATTCCTCGGTCAGGGACGCCAGCCGCCCATAGGCGGCGGGTATCAGGGTCTCCAGGCGGGTGCGCAGCTGGCGCGCCAGCACCGGCGAGGCCCCGCCGGTGGACACGGCCACCAGCACCGGCGAGCGGTCCAGAATCGACGGCACAATGAAGCTGCACAGCGCGGGATTGTCCACCACATTGACCGGTATGCCCTGAGACTGGGCCAGCCGGGAGACCTCGGTGTTCACGCCGACATCATCGGTCGCCGCGATGACCAGGCGCACCGCGGACAGATCCTCGGCCTGGAACCGGCGCGCGTGATGCCGTATCTCACCCGCGGCGACCCGTCCCGATAATTCCGTGTTCAGCTCCGGGCTGACCACCGTCACCTGCCCACCCGCCTTGCGCAGCAGGTTGACCCGGCGCGCGGCCACACTGCCACCGCCCACAACCAGGCAGGGCTGGCCGTCGAGCTTGAAGAATGCGGGTAGAAAGTCCATTGGGATCAACGCCGTTTATTAGCTGGCGCGTAGTGAAACACAGCGCAGACGGGTGAAGAATATCCTATCCGTGGTAGGACATATTCAGAATATGCCTCAGAAGATTGCTGCTTGCAGTTGAATCAGCAAGTTTTTTATGCGACAGGAGGTTCAGCGCAGCGACCTGGAGATACTGCCCATCAGGCGTAGATCCTGTTCGCCGCCGAACATCTGTCCACCGCCATCGATCAAGCGCAGTCCCAGACCGTAGCCGCCCACCGCGGTGCTGGCCCCCAGGCTCAGGCTCGGCAGGTCCGCGGCGGACGAGGCTGAGGCGTAGCCCGGCGACGGGGCATGACCGAGCCGCAGCGAGAAGGACAGGCGCTCGGTGACCGCCCGCTGCCAGCCGGCCTCGTAGTAGAAGACCGGCTCATCGCTGAGCGTCGATTCCGGCAGGTACCAGACCTTACCGTCAAGGGAACCGTAGGTTACGCCAAGGAAATAATCGCGGTAGTCGATGGCCCGGTGCTGTTCGTAGGCGTGCGCCAGTGATACGCCGGCATTCAGGCTGAGCCCGCTGGCGAAATGGTGTTCAAGACCGGCGGCCAGATCCAACTGCGGTGAACCGGCATCATCCCAGGACCAACTGGCCGGCGGGGCGCAGCAGAGAAGGGCCCTGTGCCGCCGTGAATTGCCCAGATTGATATTGGTTACTCATGCCCCAGAGATTCAGGCCTGGGTCCGCGGCCTGAACAGTGGTCGCGGCCATACCGGCGCATAGAATAAAAATAATCTTTTTATTCATAATATTGAGTGAATATGTTCTGATTTGACTGAAAGTCGTCATGGTTGCCGCCCCCTCAATATATGCCCTACGCAGACCGCGTCGCCTCCGGCTATCCTAGCCGGAATCGTGCCATTTGACACATTACTCTTGGAGACCCGCCCACTCCACAGACCGGTTCACAGAACTGCCTGCCCGGCCCTTTATGTCTCGCCGAGGGTTTTATTTGTTATTTCATAGAGATCTTTAGATGTCTTGTCGTCATCTCTTAGCTCAAGCAAGGCCGTCCTCATGGCCGCCTGGCGGGTCGGCGCATAACGCCGCCAGTCACTGAACGCACCGGCCAGGCGCGCCGCCACCTGCGGATTGAGCCGGTCGAGTCGGGCGATCTGCTCAGCCATGAACCGGTAGCCACTGCCGTCTTGTGCATGGAAACGCAACGGATTGCCCTGGCCGAAGTTACGTAGCAAGGCATAGACCTTATTGGGGTTGCGCAGGCTGAAGGCCGGGTGCTCAGTCAGGGCCTGCACCCTTTGCAGGGTATCCGGGCGCCGCGACAAGGCCTGCACCGCGAGCCACTTGTCGACGACCAGCGCCTCACCGCGCCAGCGCTCATAGAACGCCTCCAGACACTGTTGGGGCACCGCGGCGTCACGCTGCGCCAGGGCGCCGAGCGCGGCCATCACGTCGGTCATGTTCTGCCTGGCGTGAAATTGTTCCAGACACAGCGCCAGGACCGCGTCGTCCTCCTCCAACTCCATCAGGTAACCTAGGCAGAGGTTGCGCAGGCTGCGCTGACCGACGGAGGCGGCATCCGTCTGGTACGGACCTGGCTGGCTCAGTCGCAGGTAACCTTGCCACCAGTGCTCCCGTAAGCACTCCGCCAACCGGCGCCGCAGCTGCTGTCGACCGATGTGGAGCGCCTCGGGGTCGACCACCGGCATGAATTCCGCCAGATAAACCTCGCTGGGCAGGGTCAACGCCAGGGCCTGGAAGGCCGGGTCGACGCCCCGATCCGCCAGGACGGCGGCCATCGCCTCGATGAAGGACGCCGGGACCGTCAAGGACTCCCCGGCGTGCCAAGCCGCCGCCAGCGCCAGGATCAGCCGCACCGACAGTTGCTGCCCCGCCTCCCACCGGCAGAAAGGATCGCTGTCGTGCGCCAGAAGGAAGGCCAGCTCGGCATCGCTGTAATCCAGCTCCAACCGGACCGGCGCGGAAAAGCCGCGCAGCAGCGAAGGCAGCGGTTCAGCGTCGACATCCTGGAACACGAAGCTGTCCTGCGCCTGACACAGCTGCAAGACCCGCTCATCGCCCTGCGACTGCGACTCGCCGTATAGCCGCAGCGGCAGGTTGCTGCCCGCCGCATCCAGCAGCGCCACGCGCACCGGGATATGGAATGGCTCCTTGTCCGACTGGCCCGGGGTCGGTGGGCAATGTTGCGACAGGCTCAGGGCATAGGTGCGCGCCTGCGGATCATAATGACGTTCGGCCCGCACCACTGGCGTCCCGGCCTGGCTGTACCAGCGCTGGAACTGCCGCAGCTGGACGGCGTTGGCATCTTCGATGGCACGCAGGAAATCGTCGGTGGTCACAGCCTGACCGTCGTGACGCTGGAAATACACATCGGTGCCGCGCCGGAAGCCCTCGTCACCGACCAGGGTGCGCAACATACGCACCACCTCGGCACCCTTGTTATAAACCGTGGCCGTGTAGAAATTGTTGATCTCCACGTAGGCATCCGGTCGGACCGGATGAGCCATGGGGCCCGCATCCTCGCGGAACTGATGGGTGCGCAGCAGGTTCACGTCCTGGATGCGTTTGACCGCACGCGAACTCATGTCGGCCGAGAATTCCTGGTCGCGGAACACCGTGAAGCCCTCCTTCAGGCTCAACTGAAACCAGTCACGGCAGGTGACGCGGTTACCCGACCAGTTGTGGAAATACTCATGGCCGATGACCCCCTCGATATTCTGATAATCCATATCGGTGGCCGTATCCGGCCGGGCCAGAACATATTTCGAGTTGAAGATGTTGAGGCCCTTGTTCTCCATGGCGCCCATGTTGAAATCATCGACGGCGACGATCATGTAGCGATCGAGATCATATTCCCGCCCATAGACCTGCTCGTCCCAGCGCATGGCCCGTTTCAGTGACTGCATGGCGTGGTCGCACATATCGATGTTGTGGGCCTGGACGTAGACGAACAACCGTACCGTGCGGCCCGAGGCCGTGACGAAGCTGTCTTCGATCCAGGCCAGATCGCCCGCCACCAGGGCGAACAGATAGCTTGGTTTGGGAAACGGATCGTCCCAGCGCGCCCAATGCCGCCCGTCCCTGTGCTCACCCGTGCCGACCAAATTGCCGTTCGACAACAACACCGGGTAGCGCTGGCGGTCAGCCGTGATCGTGGTGGTAAAACGCGCCATTACATCGGGGCGATCGATGAAATAGGTGATCCGGCGAAAACCCTCGGCCTCGCATTGGGTGCAGAAATTACCACTGGAGGTATACAGCCCGGACAGCTCGGTATTGTCCTGGGGCCGGATACGGGTCACGACGCGCAGCACGAAGCGGTCGGGAAGTGTGTCGAGGCTCAGGCCCTCGTCGGTCAGCCGGTACTCGGTGTCCCCCAGGGCCCGGTCATCGAGGTGCAGGGATTCGAGCTGGAGCTGTTCCCCCTGGAGCACCAGCGGGGCATCCGCCGCAGCCCCGGCGGCGCGCGTCACCTCCAGCCTGGCAAGCACGCGGGTAGATTCCTCGCCAAGCTCGAAGTCGAGCTCCACCCGTTCTATCTGGAAGTCGGGCGGGCGATAATCGCTGAGTCGGATACTGGCGGGCGGCTGGGAATCGGGTTTGAGATCCATGTCTGTCTCGAATGACGGGGTGGAGCGCCGGATTATACGGAAGCCGGCGCCGCTGCGTTAAAGCCCGTATCGGACGCGTCGCTATCTTCAAATGAGCGCCTATCCCGGCACGCCCCGCGACAGCGTGCCGAGGGCTTGACCCAAGGATCACGAAGTACATGGATTTACTGCACAAGCTCTTGGACAAAATGCGCCGTGCCGGCGCCTCGGACCTGCTGCTCAGCGCAGGCACCCCGCCCGCCTTCCGCATCGACGGCAAACTCGCACCGCGCAGCGGCGACAGTCTGCAAGCCAATCACATCGAGCGACTGGCCGCCGCGCTGCTGTCGGAGACCCAGCGCCAGAGCTTCGAAGACACCTGCGAATGCAATCTCGCCGAGAGTTTCGGCGAGCTGGGCCGCTTCCGCATCAACCTGTTCCGCCAACGCGGCCAAACCGCCATCGCCATCCGCGCCGTCCCTCCCCAGGTGCCTTCCCTGGAACAATTGGGCCTGCCCGGTGCGCTGAAGGATGTCGCCCTGCTACGGCGCGGCCTGGTGCTGTTCGTCGGGGCCTGCGGCTCAGGCAAATCCACCGCGCTCGCCGCCCTGCTGGAACACCGCAACCAGCACGATCACGGGCACATCATCACCGTCGAGGACCCGATCGAATACCTGCTGCCCCATCGCCAATCTATGGTCAACCAGCGCGAGGTCGGCATCGACACCCGCTCCTACCACAACGCCCTGGTCAACGCCCTGCGCCAATCGCCGGATGTCCTGGCCATTGGCGAGATCCGCACCCGCGAGGCGTTGGAGAAGGCCATCGAGTTCGCCTCCACCGGTCACCTGTGCGTGAGCACCCTGCATGCCAACAATGCCAACGAGGCCTTCGACCGCATCATCAATCTGTTCGAGGAAAGCGAACGCGAACAGGTTCTGATCAGCCTCGCGCAGAACACCCGCGCCGTGCTTTCGCAACGCCTGCTGCCGGCCAAGCGCGGTGGACGAATCGCGGCCTGTGAGCTGCTGCTGCACAGCCCGCTGATCGGCGACATCATCCGCCGCGGCGAATTCGCCAAGCTAAAGGAGGCGATGGAAAAGGCCACCAACAGCGGGATGTGCACCATGGACCAGAGCCTGTTCGAACGCTATCGCAGTGGGCACATCAGCGCGGAGACGGCCATCGAATACGCCGACTCGCCGGGCAACCTGCGCCTGCGCATGAAACTTGCAACACATCAGACCTGACGCCCGGCCGGTTGGCGGGAAGCGAAACATCGAGGAACCCTCATGAGCGAATGCCAAGCCCTCGCCGACGACCCGATCAAGCCGGCCCGCCTAAAAGCCTCGGACATGTTCGTACGCTGTCTGGAGGCCGAGGGCGTGACCCATATCTTCGGTGTTCCCGGCGAGGAGAACGCCGACCTGATGATGTCCCTGACCGAAAGCAGCATCGAATTCGTACTGTGCCGGCACGAGCAGGCCGCCGCGTTCATTGCCGACACCTACGGTCGGCTGACCGGCAAGGCCGGCGTCTGCCTGGCCACGCTCGGCCCCGGCGCCACCAATCTGGTCACCGGCCTGGCCGACGCCAATATGGACCGCGCCCCGGTTGTCGCCATCATCGGCCAGGGCTCAACCAAGCGGCTGCATAAGGAAAGCCACCAGAACATGGACGCCATCGCGATGGTCAAGCCGATCACCAAATGGGCCCAATCCATTGTCGATGGGGAAACCATTCCCGAGGTCGTGCGCAAGGCGTTCAAGCTCGCCGAGGCGGAAAAACCCGGCGTCTGCGTGATCGAGCTGCCCGAGGATGTCGCCAAGCAGGCAGTCACCGGCCGGCCGATGAACGTCTACAAGACCCGCCGCCCGGCCGCGGACCACAAGGCCATCGCCCAGGCCGTCGAGGTCATCACCCGCGCGAAACGGCCGATCATCCTGGCCGGCAACGGGGCCGTGCGCAAACGCGCTGCTAAGCAGCTGCGCCGCCTGGCGCACAAGACCGGCATCCCGGTGATCAACACCTTCATGGGCAAGGGCTCGATGCCAATGGATGACAAGCATTGCCTGTTCACCATCGGCCTGCAGAGCAGGGACCACATCAATCATGCCCTGGACAACTGCGATGTGGTGATCACCGTCGGCTATGACCTGGTGGAATACAGCCCGTCATTCTGGAACGCGGCCATGGACAAGGCCATCGTGCACATCGACTTTCTGCCGGCGGAGGTGGATATCCACTACACCGTCGCGGAGGATGTGGTCGGCGATATCGCCGATGCCCTGTGGCAGATCAACATGGAACTGGAGCGCAATCACGCCGGCGATCTTCCGCTGTTTGAGATCGACCGCTGGCTGAAGCTGCGTCAGAGCATCCTGGACGATTTCGCACTAGAGAAGGACGACAGCGGCTTTCCCATGAAACCGCAGAAGATCCTCTGGGAGGTGCGCGACTTCCTCGGCCCCGAGGACTACCTGCTCTCGGACGTCGGCGCGCACAAGATGTGGATCTCGCGCTACTACCAATGCCACACCCCGAACACCTGCCTGATCTCCAACGGCTTCTGTTCGATGGGCTTCGCCCTCCCCGGTGCGATCGGCGCCAAGATCGCCTGTCCGGACCGCAAGGTGCTGGCCATCTGCGGTGATGCGGGATTCCTGATGAACGTGCAAGACCTGGAGACGGCGGTGCGCCTCAAACTCAACGTCGTGTACATGGTCTGGGAAGACGGCGAATACGGCTTGATCAAGTGGAAGCAGCAAAATCACTTCGGCGGTCGCCACTCCAAGCTGAACTTCGGCAACCCCGACTGGGAACTGCTGGCACGCGCCTTCGGGATGTGGGGAAAAACACTGAAGGATTCGCAGGAGCTGCGCCCGGCCCTGGAGGAAGCCTTCCGTCAACCGGGCCCGGCACTGATCGGCATCCCGATCGACTACCGTGAGAACGTCAAACTCACCGAACGCCTGGGCAAGATCGTCTGCACCTTGTGATCCCCCTGAATGGGCGAAACCGCGACACTGACCGGCAAAAAACCACCCCAAAAAAAACCTCCCCCGTTTGGGGGAGGGAAGCTACCCCCCTCGAAACTGGCCGTCTAGTGCGACTTCAGTCGTCGATGCAGCCTTGCGGTTCAGGCAGTCCGGCGATGCGTGATCCCTGACGCGACGGTCCTTTGGGAAACAATCCATACAGATGCTTGCGGCTGGCCCGTTCGGCCCCGAGCTCCTCGGCCATATGCTTCATCAGAATCCTGACCATCGGCGTGATGCCGAATTCGAAATAGAAGGCCCGCAAAAAATTCAACACCTCCCAGTGCTCCGGAGTCAGTTCGATGCCTTCTTTGCCGGCCATGAATTCCGCCAGTGCCGGGTTCCAGCGGTGCGGCTCCAGCAGATTTCCGGTACGACTTAGGGCGATGACCTCACCGTTGAATTCCAGCTCGCTGCTGGCATGCCCCTCATCGGCCGTTGTCGCGGTACGCCCTGCCCCGCTTTCGCGGTCAAGCTCGGCATCCAAGTGCGGCTCTGGTACGCCTGCGATGCGCGAACCCTGCGCCAGGGCCCCGCCGGGGAACAATTCGTCGAGCGCGGTATCGCTGGTCAGCGCCGCGTGTCCAGCCTGCTTCAACACCTTTTTGAGCAGCTTCTTCACCGGCGAGACATTGTGCGCGGCATAGTAGTCGCGCATCGCCTGAATGATCTTCCAATGTTGGCTGAGCAGGGTCAGGCCTTCCTTGGCGGCCAGGGCCTCGGCCACCTCACGCGTCCACAGACCCAGCGATTCCAGCCGACCATCCGGACGCAATGCGATGATCCGACCATTGACCTCGATGGAATGGGGGCCCGGAAACCGAACCAGGGTCTTCGAAATATTTTGTGCCATGCCGTTCACCCCTGAAGGCTCTTGTGACAAACCCTGGCTGCGCACCTACGTGAGCGGATTGCGGCCGGGCTTGCTATCGCCGGATCGGGACCCTCCCGCAGGGGACCCCTTCCGTGCTCCCTGGGTGGCCACATATGTGCCAACCCTTGAGCCTTGTAACGGTTCACGGTAGGAAAAACTTGAGCTGCCCGGCCCCCAGCCCGCACACCCCGGCAGCATCGCAGAGCGGCCGGAACAACCCTGCGCGCCCGGACGCTGCAGGGCCGCCGCAGGGCCCTGCATCGGAGCAGCTTTCTATTAGAGAATCATCTGGATATGAGCCACCACCCACGCGGCGGGACGCCCCCCGGTCATCTGCCGGTATACTTCCCCGCCCTGCCCCCACACCGAGACGGCCACGCATGAAACCCCAGTTCAGTGCCCAGCCGGGCGCCCAGGAACGCCAACTGATCCGCTGTGCGGACAATCCCTTGTTTCCGGCTAAAAGACGCCAAGTGATTCAGGTGGAGGTCAACCGTGCCCAGCGCCTCGATGCCGCCGAGGCGCAGGCCTTCCAAGACCGCTTCCGCGGCCTGGTGGAACAGGCGGTCGGGCTGTCCCCGCAGGTCGACAGCGAGGTCATCCTGGAACTCAAAGGGGAACTCGACCAGGCCTATGAGCAGTGCTGCGGGCTGGCCGGCAGTCCGGGTGAAATCAAGGCGGCATTGCGGCGCCTGTTGGATATCGTCATGCGGGCGGTGTGGCTGGGCGCAGGTGACGATGCCGCGGCCCAAACCACCCTGCGTGAAGAAGAGGTCGCCCGCGCCACCCACTTCGCCCTGCTGGAACAGCCCCTGGTCGCCGACCTGATCCGTCCGGATTCACCGATCGAACCGGACGAGCTGTTGCCCGCCCTGCTGAGCGAGACCGAGCCGGCCCTGGCCGCCGCCCTGGAACTGTTCGATTCCGACCAGTTGACACTGATGTGCCGCGACGCACGCACCCGGGTAGACGCATTGTTACCGGAGACCCCCATCCTCGGCCCGGCCACGGCACGTCTGCACCAGATGGAGCAGCATCTGGCCCGGCTCCAGGGCTAAACAGCGCCGAGCGCCTGGCGCGGCTCAGTCGCCCGCTGAGGCTCGGTGCATGAACCGCTGCGTCTGCCGCCCTCGATGCCGCGCGCCATCACGCAGGGGACGACTGACCCCAGGTGATACCAGGTGATCCTGGTGTGGGATTCAGGGGCCTCAATCCGCCGAGTACTTCTCGAAGTAGTCAGCGGGAATATCCGCCTTCTTGCGCCCGGCGATGGCGAAATAGAACAAGGGTTCGCCCTCGACGGAGAGCCGATGCCGGTAGCGCTCCAGGTGATAGATGTCCAGATACTCGGAAAAGATCAGGTCTCGAATCATCTGGGAAAATCCCGTGGAGTCGCTTCCGTGCAGAAAGGTTTCCTTGATGTTGAAGGCCACCCAGCCTTCCGACTGAATGAGGTTGAAGGCCTGCATGAACGCCTTGGGAGGGATATCGCCGAATCCCAGCGCCGCCACTGTGGTCAAACAATTGAGCGACCAGGAATGGAATTCCTCCTTTTGATCGTCGCTCAGATTGCAAAAGTCGTTAATGTAATAGGCATCGTACAGATAGGGTCTGTCCCGCTCAGCGGCCTCTCGTGCCTCGGGGATGATATCCACGCCAATCATGCGGGACACACCGTAGTCATTCAGCGCCTCCCCCATCAGGCCATTTCCCGCACCTAGATCGAGCACACGCAATTCGGTCAAACTCATTCGGGTCTGATCAACCGAGGATTTCAGGATCTCTGCGACCTTTTCCGGCGAAGTGCATTTAAGCCGGTCGTAGAACACCTGCTCGTACAGCCCCGGAATTTTGTAGATTTCATCATAGTCATGAAATCGTATGCGCCGCATATTGCCGTCCGGGTCCGCCAGGTAAAAATACACCTCGTCCTGCGCGAGCTCGTGAGACCCTGGCTGTGGAAATTGAATACGATAGCGAGGCAGTTTCATGATTCTCCTAATGCAACCTGTGCAGTTGCGATGAACGACAAGACAGCGAACAACGCGCAGAAGGCGTCGTCGCAAGCATTGACAACAGATACGGCGGATGGAATCGCTGCATTCTCGAATATTTGATGTTGTGCGTCAAATCGCACGACAGACGCCACTACTCAGCGCGTGTGCGCGGGTTGTGGCATTTTCTCGGCAAAAATGGCCTTTTCATACGCTTCAACCGCTCTACCGCGCCTCCACCGCGGAGATTTCCGAACAACGCAGCGATGTGCAATAATGCCGGCCATTCATGCAAGGCCAGCCGCAGTAATCGCGGCAATGCCGGCATCAATCATGCTGAAAATAGTGCAATCCCCCACTGTCTTGGGCGGAGCAGAGATGTGCCTGGTGCGTTGGCTCAGTGAACGCGTCCTGCTGATCGTCCTCTGTGTGTGTTCCGGGCTCGCCGTCGCCCGGGAGCCGTCCACCCCTGCCCCACCCGCGCTCAGCACCGACGCCGGGCTTTCCACCGCAGGCTACTACCGCCTGGCCTGGGAACCCGCGCAGGCCGGGACCGAAACGCAATTCGAACTACAGCGCGCGGCCACGGCGGACTTCACGGCGCCGGTCCTGATCTACACGGGACCGGATCGCGCCAGCAGTTTCAGTGGCAATTCCAACGGTACCTACTACTTCCGTGTGCGGGAGACCGGTGCTCAGGGTGCGGGGGCCTGGAGCACTGTCATCAGCGTCCAGGTGGAGCACCACTCGCTGGCACGCGCGGGAATGTTCTTCGGGCTCGGTGCGCTGGTGTTCGTCGCCACGCTGGCGCTGATCCTGCGCGGCCCGCGCGAGGACCGTGGCGCATGAACGCGCCGCTGCGCGTCAACTTCGAGCGGCTGCAAGGGGACATCGACACACTCGCGTCGATCGGCCGTCAGGCGGATCACGGTCTGTATCGCATGGCCTTCAGTGAAGCCGACATGGCGGCGCGCCGCTGGTTGGCCACGCGCATCGAGGCCGCCGGGCTGGAGCTCTACATCGATGGCGCGGCCAACCTGCACGCGCGCCTGGGCTGGGATGGCAAGCGCCCGAGCGTGATGACCGGCTCGCATCTGGACACAGTCCCGGGTGCCGGTCACCTCGACGGCGCGCTGGGCGTGCTGGTGGGGCTGGAGTGCCTGCGTTGTCTCAAGGAGCGTGGCGGCGAGCTGCGTTATCCGCTGGAGGCGGTCGCCTTCACTGACGAAGAGGGCCGCTTCGGCGGCATGCTCGGTTCGCAGGCGTTGTGCGGCCGGCTCACGCCGGAGCACATCCTCAGCGCGCGCGACCTCCAGGGTGTGACGCTCAGCGAGGCCATGGCCGCACAGGGCCTGAACGCCCTGGATGCACTGCGCGCCCAGCGCCGTCCCGAATCCCTCCATGCCTTCCTTGAACTGCACATCGAGCAGGGTCCGGTGCTGGATCGTCAGGGCGCCAAGATCGGCGTGGTCGAAGGCATCGTCGGTCTGTTCAAGTGGAACGTGCGCCTGATCGGCGTAGCCAATCACGCCGGCACCACGCCCATGGATATGCGTCGCGATGCCTTTGGCGGGCTGGCGGAACTGGCCGGCGAGATACCGCGCGTCCTGGAAGAGGACGGCGGCACCCGCAGCGTGGCGACCATCGGCCGGGTGGAACTGTTCCCCGGCGCGGCCAATGTGGTGCCGGGCCGCGCGGAGTTCTCGCTGGAGGTGCGCGACACCGACCGCGTCACGCTGGAGCGTCTGGCCACCGCCTTCCGCCGCGCGCTCTCGGCCATCGCGCGCCGCCGCGATCTGAGCTTCGAGTTCGAAGTGTTGAGCGAGCTGGAGCCAATCAAGTGCGACCCCATCGTGATGAATGCCATCGAAGCATCCGCGCAGGCCCTGGGCGTCAGCATGCTCAGTCTTCCCAGCGGCGCCGCGCACGATACCCAGATGATGGCTGGACTCACCCGGGCCGGGATGATCTTCGTCCCCAGCAAGGAGGGCCGCAGCCATTCACCGGCCGAGTGGACCGCCTGGGACGACATCGAAATCGGCGCCAACGTGGCGCTCAACACGCTGTACCGCCTGGCAGGCTAGTGGACCATGCGTGAAGTGGTGACTAAGGCGCACAGTCGGGGCGCGCAGATCAAGACGCGAGCGCGCAGGAATAGCCCCGCTATTTCAAGCTTTCGCAACGCAGAGCTGCACGCTACTTTGCGCATGGACCACTAGGCCTCACCCAAGGAGACAGGCCGCATGAGTGTGAACGAAGATGCCGACGCGAAACTGCAACCGGACTACACCGATGTCGATCCGCTGCGCGATAGCTATCGAGACGCCATCGTCGAGATACCGGCGGTTCGCGAGTCCATCAAGCAGCATCTGACGGCGCTGCTGTGCATCGACCTGCAGTTTCTCGACGCGGCGCGCGGCTGCGGGGTATTCGCGGACGTGGAAAAATCCGGCGTCCCGCCGGAGGCCGCCGAATATTATTTCGATCGCCTCGACCATGTGGTGCTCCCCAATGTGCGGCGCCTGCAGGACACCTTCCGCAGCATGGCGCTCGAAGTAATCCACACGCGCATCCAATCGCTGACCGCCGACGGCCGCGACCGTGGGCCGGGGCACAAGCGTCTGGGTCTGCACGCGCCGCCCGGCAGTCAGGAGTCGGAGTTTCTACCGATGATCGCGCCGGTCGGCGACGAGATCGTGATCAACAAGACCGCCAGCGGCGTGTTCAACGCGACCAATCTTGAATACGTGCTGCGCAACATGGACATCACCGGCCTGTTCGTGGTCGGCGTGTACAGCAACGAGTGCGTGTCCACCGCTATCCGCGACGCCTGCGATCTGGGCTTTCATGTCACCCTGATCGAAGACGGCTGCGCCACGGTGACGCCCGAACTGCAGAACGCCACCCTCACCACCATGCGCGACCGCTACGCCCGCGTGCTCACGACCGAGCAGGCAATCGCCGAAATCCAGCGGCTGGTGACGGCGTGAACGGCGTCGAAAGCGCCATCCTCGATCCCGCGCTGGGCTGGACCATCCTGGCCCTGTTCAGTGCGCTGTGGGTGTTCCTGGGCTGGTACTGGGGACGGCGCACGACGGATCTCGACGACTACGTGCTGGCCGGCCGGCGCGTCGGTCTGGCGCTCGGCACCGCGACGGCCATGGCCACCTGGGTCACCAGCAACACCACGATGGCCGCGCCACAGCTCGCCTATCAGATGGGCATCTGGGGCATGCTCGGCTATTCGCTGGGCTCGGTCGGCCTGCTGCTGTTCGCGCCGCTGGCGCGGCGTATCCGTATGCTCATGCCGGGTGGCTTCACCAGCGGCGACTTTATCCGGCTGCGCTACGGAAAAACCGCCTGGCGCATCTTTCTGGCGATCTCGCTGTTCTACGGCCTCGGCTGGCTGATCAGCCTGGGCATGGCCGGCGGCATCCTGATCAACGCCTTGACCGGCATCGACTACCGGCTGGGCATGAGCGTGATCCTGGTGATCTGCGTGCTCTACACCCTGCTCGGGGGGCTGCGCGCGGTCATCGGCACGGACTTTATCCAGACACTGCTGATCCTGGTCGGTGTGCTGATACTGGCCTGGCTGACAATCGACACCGTCGGCTTCGAGGACATGCACCAGGCGGTGCTGGCGGAACGGCCGGAGCTGCTCAACCTGCTGATGCCCGCGGCCATCATGTTCCTGTTCAACAATCTGCTGTTTGGCATCGGCGAGATTTTCCATTCTAATGTCTGGTGGAGCCGCGCCTTCGCGTTTCGCGAGGGCGTGGGATTCAAGGCCTATATCATCGCCGGCATCTTCTGGATGCCGATCCCGGTGGTGGCCGGCTTCATCGCGCTGGCCGCGCCGGCGCTGGCGCTGAATGTCCCGGCACCGGACATGGTCGGGCCGATGGTGGCCGCGCACCTGCTCGGCGTGGGCGGGGCAGTGCTGGTGTTCATCGTGGTGTTCTCGGCGCTGGCATCGAGCCTGGATTCACTGCTCGCCGCAACCAGTGATCTGATCCTGCAGGACATCTACCGCGGCCATCTGCGCCCGCAGGCGACCCCCGCCGAACTGCGGCGCGCGGCCCGCTGGGTGATCGTCGGGCTGGGGGTCGTGGCCTGGCTGCTGTGCCTGCCGCGCCTGACCAGTCTGGCGGCGCTGCTGCATTTCACCGGCGCCTTCGTCGCCAGCACCATCTGGCCGATCGCCGCGGGGCTGTACTGGCGACGTACCAATCCCGCCGGCGCCGCGGCCGCGATGCTGCTGGGCACGGCCATGGGCCTGGCGGCCTATTTTCTGATCGGCTTTTATGTGGCCGCGCTGGTGTCGGCCTTCGTATCCATGTGCGTCGTGCTGGCCAGCACCTGGCTGGCGCCGCGCGCGTTCGACTGGAACCGTCTCAATGAGCGAGGTGAATCGGCATGACCGTCTCGGTGAGTTTTCTGGCGACCATGGTGACTATCGCCCTGGCGATCACCTGCACCGCCCCTGTCATTCTCCTGCTGCTGTGGCTGCGCGACTGGCGCGCGGGGAGGCTGTGGTGAAGACCGTGCATCCCGCGTTGCGAGAACCGGTGCAGCCGCGACACTGGACCGCCGGCCTGGAGCGGCCGCAGGCGCTGCTGGAACACATCCCCGAAGACTCGCGGCCGCTGGTCGACCTGGCCAACCGCTCGATCGTGTCGGTGCGCCAGTTCCACCCGGATCAGGTCGTGCAGCTGTGCCGCATGGCCGCCTGGTACGAGACCACGCCGTCGATTCATCAGCCGCCGTTGTCGGGCAAGCTGCTGATCAGCGCCTTCTACGAGCCCAGCACACGCACGCGTCTGTCGTTCGAGAGCGCCTGGCACCGGCTCGGCGGTGACATCATGTCGATCACCGATCCGGCCACCACCGGCATCGCCAAGGGCGAATCGTTGGCCGACGTGGCCGAGATGTTCAACAACTACGGCGATCTGGTGGTACTGCGCGACACCAGCGAGAGCGCCGTCTACGACATGCTGGAATCGCTGCGCATCCCGATCATCAATGCCGGCAACGGTATCGACGAGCATCCGACCCAGGCCCTGGCGGACATGTACGCCTTGTTCAAGTGGCGTCCCGAGCTGATGAACCGCAAGGTGCCCGCGGCGCAGCGCGCACGCATCGGCATCATCGGCCTACCGGCGCGTATGCGCACCGTGCGCAGCCTGCTGCTGTTCCTGGCGCTGTTCCCTGCCGGTATCGAAGAAGTGGTGATCATCTGCGACAGCGAGGACCCCTTCGAGCCCGGCCAGCGTCAGGAGCTGGAGGACGCCGGCCTGAGGCTGCGCGTCGCCCATGGCCTGAACGCGGAGCTGCCACAGCTCGATGTCGTCTATATCAACTCCATCTGCTGGGTCGGCGACAGCTTCGAACGTCTGGGCGAGGACCTGCGCCTGTCGTCCACGTCGCCGCTCAAGCCCGGCGCCATCGTCCTGCACCCGCTTGCACGCGGCGAGGAACTTTCCACCGACCTCGACGCCACCGAGCACAACTGGTACTTCGCCCAGGCCCGCGGCGCCGTCTTCGTCCGCATGGCCCTGCTCACCGCCCTGGTGCAGCGCATCCACCAGGTGATGGATGCCCCGGCTTGATTAAGTCTGCCTAACCGCAGAAGATGCCTTGCCCGCGAAGGAAACGGATCTCTTCTATACATCGACATTCGTCACGATATATTATGCTGCCCGATCGTTTTCCAGATTCTGGATATCGTGGACAGCGGTCCGACTCTGCGCCGGATCGTGTCCATCCCTATAAGGAACCCCGGGGGGGAACCATGAAGAAGTATCAGTTTTGCAGCAAACCAGGGGCTGTGAGCGGTGTATTGTTCTGCGGTCTGTTGTTGCTCAGCTCAGCGGCATGGGCCGACAGCGATACCGAAGCCTGCCTGAAAATGGTCTCCAGCGGCCTGCGGGAAATCGCCGATGACCCTACCCAACGCTTTCTAGGCAAGGTGGAGGCGGATACGGCACGCTGTCGCGGCGGCGACAAAGCGGTGCGATACCGCGACACACCATGGGTGGACTGGCAAAATTATTACGCCACCGGTGACGGGCAAAGCCTGCACCAGGGCGGTAAGGCCATCACCCGCCTGGGCGAACACCTGTACCCGAACGGACGTGGCGTCGATGGCGCGCTGATGGATCTGGAGTACCAGCGCATCGAGCTAATCAAGTTCAACCTGTTCGACCAGAGCACCTACCAGCGGTTTGTCACCGATCCCGTGCGTGCGGCGACCACGGTGTGGGATGAAATGCGCCTACCGCCGGACCATCCGGACTACCCGGCCGTCGGCGGTGATGGCACGCAGTTATGTACCGGGGCCCTGATCACCCACCGCACCCTGGACGGCATCTGCAATGACCTGGCCAACCCGCTGATGGGGGCGACCGGGATGCCGTTCGCGCGCAACGCGCAATTCGAGGAGACCTTTCCGGATCTGGAAAAAACCCTTTTGACGCGCAATCGTCATGGCGGCCGCCTGGGCCTGCTGAAACCCGACCCGCAACTGCTCAGCCGCACGCTGTTCACCCGTGAACAGACCCCGGACAATGGCTGCAACCAGGGCTTAGGCGCGGAGGATTTCTCAGCCGAGGCGAATTGCGACTACATCAAGGCACCGTTCTTTAATGTGCTGGCTGCGTTCTGGATTCAGTTCATGACCCACGACTGGTTCTCGCACACCGTGGAGGGTCTGAATGAGGAGCGGTTGGTTCCCGCCGGTTGCGATTCGGCCGAGGCCAAGGCCCTGGGCTGTCGACCCGGAGACCGTCTGCAGCCGTCCCTGTATGCCGAAACCACCGAGCCGGGCAGTTTCAGCCAGGGGGGCAAGACCCACCTGAAACGCGCCTACCGCACCACCCGCAACCAGGTCACCGCCTGGTGGGACGCCTCGCAGATCTATGGTCACGACGAGGTTTCTGTGCGGCGTGTGGCGCGCGATCCGGACGACATGGCCAAGCTGCTGTTGCAGGACAAGTACCTGCCCCTGCTGCCCGACTGTCCGGCCTACAGCGCGGATTGCCCGGTGCAGCCGCAATGGCGTGGCCAGGAGGCGGTGGCGTTTCCGGATAACTGGAATATCGGCCTCAGCTTCTATCACAACCTGTTCACCCGCGAGCACAATACGTTCGTCGAGCATTTCCGCACGCTGCAACGGCAAACCCCCGATGCCGATTCGGGACTGCGCGACCCGGAACAGCCGGACCGGGTGATCCGCTATAAAGAGGTAACGGATGAGCGGCTGTATCAGGCGGCCCGGCTGGTCGTGGCCGCCGAGATCGCCAAGATACACACCATCGAGTGGACCACCCAGCTGCTTTACAACGAACCTATGAACAAGGCCATGAACTCGAACTGGTCTGGTCTGTTCAATCAGGAAGAGAACCGGGTATCGCAGATCCTGCGTCGCATCACCGGCCGGGATGAGAACCTCCTCAGCCGGACTTCTTCGCGCCTGACGCAACAACTCGGCCGCTCCGACGATGCCAGAAAATCCGGCGGCGCCTATTCGGTATTCGCCTCCGGCGCCGGTATCTTCGGCCTGGGTAACAGCCGGTCCACGGGCCATCTGTGGTGGAAGCATGACGGCTGGGACCTGAGCAATCTGGAAGAAGACGTCAACGGCGGCACCAACCATTTCGGTTCGCCATTCAACTTCCCCGAAGAATTTCCCTCGGTCTACCGCCTGCATGCGCTGGTGCCGGACCTGATCGAGTTCCGTGACACCCGCGATCCGGGCCAGATCACCCACAAGATCCCCGTCGCATCAACCGTGCGCCAGGGCGCCACCGATCAGATGCATCGGCGCGGCCTGGAGAACTGGGGTCTGAGCATGGGGCGGCAACGCCTGGGCCTGTTGCAGTTGCGCAACTCGCCACTGTTCCTACAGAACCTGCCCATGCCGCACTTGGAATCCGAGACTAAGAAGCTCGACATCATCGCCCTGGATATCCTGCGTGACCGCGAACGTGGGATACCCCGCTTCAACGAATTCCGCCGCCAGATCGGCCTGCGTACCCTGACCAGCTTCGATGACTTTGTCGATCACAGGCTGGATGAAAACGACCCCTGGCGCCTGCATCAGCAGGAGACCGTGCGGCGTCTGCGCGAGATCTACGGCACCCATCTGTGCGACGCCTCCAAGATCATCTCCACCGCGCAACGCAACCCCGACGGCAGCTTCATCAATGACTGTTACGGCCAGCCGGACGGCACGCGGGTGGACAATATCGAGGACGTGGACAACATCGTCGGCTGGATGGCGGAATACACCCGCCCGCACGGTTTCGCCATTTCCGAGACCCAGTTCCATATCTTCATCATCAACGCCTCCCGACGCCTGTTCAGCGACCGCTTCTTCACCTCCAGCTTCCGACCCGAGTTTTACTCGCGCCTGGGTTACGACTGGGTGATGCATAACGGTCCGGTACAGGCGTGTCCCTTCCCGGTCACCAGCTCGGCAGACGGCAGCAAGGCATGCCTGGAACCGGACGAGGTGAACGGTCACCGGGTGGCGGTATCACCGCTCAAGCGGCTGTTGATCCGTAACATCCCTGAACTCAAGGAAGAGCTGCTGCCGGTGAAAAACGCCTTCGACCCCTGGGCGCGGGACCGGGGCCAGTATTACGACCTCTCCTGGAAGCCGCGTCCGGGTGCCGAAGCGGACCCGGCATTCTCCACCCAACCCTAGCAAGCGATGGTAAAAGGAATGACCACTCTGCACTCAGACCGACGCAAACAGCCGTTGCCCCTACTGGCAACGGGACTTCTCCTGGCGGGCGGCCTGGGCGCCGCCGAACCCCCCAGCACTGAACAACTGGTGGCGGAGATGAATCAGCGGATTGCCGCCATCAGCCAGGCCGCCGAGGTGGACGGCGTTATGCCCCGGTTTAATCAGGCCAAGAGTCTGGGCTGTTTCGACGCCACGTTTCGCGTGCATGACGGAATAGACAGCGCACTCCGGCAGGGACTGTTTGCCCGCCCGGCCAGTTACCGGGCACGCTTGCGCTTCGCCAATGCCAGCGAGCAGGACGATTCGAAAAAAGATATCCGCGGCCTGTCGATCAAGGTGTTCGGCGTCGACGGTGAGCCGCTGTGGGGCGAACCGGGTACGCAGGATTTTCTGCTCAACAGCTATCCGGCGTTGTTTGTCGCCAGCCCGGAGGATTTCCTCGCGTTCATGCGCGCACGCCAGGATGACGCCATGCTCCGCTTCTTCATCGATCCGTTCGACCCGCACCTGAAATCCCTGTGGATTTTGTACAGGGCGAGGGCCGTACACGACAGCCCCTTCAATATCCGCTACTGGAGCACCACACCCTACCGGCTCGGCAGTAGCGACAGCCCGGCGGTCAAGTACGCGGTCAGCCCCTGTGCCGACGCTCCGCAGCCACCGCAACCGGCTGCCGGCAAGGATCAACTGCGGGCAGCCATGAAGACTCACCTGAGCCAGGCCTCGGCCTGCCTGGAATTCGGTGTGCAGCCGCGTACCCGGCCGGCGGAGATGCCCATCGAGGACGCCTCGGTGATCTGGGATGAGGACGCTGCGCCGTTCCACACGGTGGCCACCCTGACTATCCCCCCACAGGCATTCGACAGCCCCGAAGCCCTGGCGGCCTGTGAAAAGATCAGTTTCAACCCCTGGCAGAGCCTAGCCGCCCATCAACCGCTGGGGCGCATGAACGCAGTGCGCAGAGAGACCTACATCAGGGCCTCCCAACTCAGAAACAGAGAGGCACCATGAACGCACTGGTCGATAAATGGCTGAAAAAATCCCGCGACGAGCTGGATGAGGTCTATCGCAACGCCCCTGCCGGCAACATCCCGTCCGGCGATACCCGCGGCACCGCCATCGTCACCGGCTCGCTGATCTCAAAGACCCTGGCCCTGCTGGCGCGCCTGTTTGCCTGGCAGGGCAAGATCTTCGATCTGTTTCCGCCCAACTTTCAGAACGGCATCCTGGTGAACAAGATCACCCCGTTCAGCCTGACCTTCGTGGTGGCCAAGGTGTACCGGGACAGCAGCTGGATGGACGGCAAGGAGACCATTGTCATCGACTATTCCAAGACCTCGTTTTTCGCCAAGGCCATTCGCGACGAAATCCGCGAGGTGGAACCCGGCGTTTACCTGGGCAAGGTCTGGTGGGGAAAAACCCGGGTCCTGGATTTTGCCCTCACTCGGCACGACACCCCGTAGGCCGGGTTGAGCGAAGGCACCAGCATGACCCCCCAATCCACGTTCATGATCGTCGCGACCATTGCCGAGGATAGACTGGCGGCTCTGCGCGCACTGTTGGAGCGCATGAACCGCGAGCCGGGCGTGGTCGACCCCGCTAATCCCCTGTTTCCGTTCGGCCGTTTCGGGCGTCTGCATGTGGCCCGGTTTCTGATACTGGAAAACCTGCTGGAGGATGAACTGACCACCCTGCCGGAAGCGCCGCCGCGACTGGTGTTTATGGGCGACTGCGATGGTCCGGCTGAGACCTTTATTGCCGAAATGGCGGTACTGGCCGGACCGCAACTGCGGCATATCTTCGGCCACTGCGCCAACTTCATCGGTGAGCGGGAGAGCCTGGTGAACTGGATGCAGCAGCAGGATGTGAAACCGTCCGCCAATTACATCAACTGGCTCGGCCGCACCGTGACCCAGATCCATGAGGAAGAGGCGCTGCACCGGGCGCTGTCCGGGGAACTCCAGCGGATCGTGCAGGCGAGTGGCCGAAACGACCCGCGGGCCATTCGCCAACAGCTACTGTCGTTTGTCGAACGCGAAACCGATGCCGGACGCCTGCGCCTCACGCCCCCGGCCCCCACACCCGTGGCGTGGTGGCTTAAAGATCGCCTGCACAAATACGGGGTCCCGCTGCTGTTGTTGCTCCTGTCGCCGCTGTTCCTGGTGCTGTCGCCCTACCTGATCCTGCGGTTACGCAGGCTTGAACGCCGTGATCCGGAGTTAGTCGATCGACCACCCCGGGAGCACCTGCGCCGGCTGTCCGCGTTGGAAGACCAGGATGTCACCAACCCCTTCAGCGCCTACGGCGAGGTCAAACCGCAGGCATTCCGGCGCTACGCGGTACGTTTCTTCCTCTGGCTGCTCGATTATGCCACCCGGCATGTCTATAACCGCGGTTACCTGACCCGCGTGCAGACCATTCACTTTGCCCGCTGGGTGATGCTGGACGACAACCGGCGCCTGCTGTTTGCCAGTAATTACGACGGCAGCCTGGAAAGTTACATGGACGATTTCATCAACAAGGTGGCCTGGGGGCTGAACCTGGTCTTCAGCAACGGCGCGGGCTATCCCGCGACCCGCTGGTTGATCAAGGGCGGTGCCGAACAGGAGCAGAAATTCAAATACTTTCTGAAGCGCCGGGCGTTGCCGACCCAGGTCTGGTACAAGGCCTACCCCGGCCTGACGGCCTTCGACCTGGCCCGCAACAGCCGAATCCGCGAAGGCGTGCAGGTACGCCAGGACAGCGACGCGGAGATCCGCCAATGGCTGGCGCAGATTCAGACATGACACGGATAGCCTCATGAGCAAACCCGGCAGTGCGGAATACAACGACATCCAGGCCCTGGCCCGGTTCGGCCATGGCGGGCTGAAAGAGGCGGTGTTTTTACTGTTGGAGATTGTCGATCCGGCCGCCGCGCGCGACTGGCTGGCCCGGGCCCCGGTAAGCACCGCCGAATGGACCGCCTCGCCACCCGATACAGCGCTGCAAGTGGCCTTGACGGCCGACGGCCTGCGCGCCCTGGGCCTCGACGAGGGGCTGCTGGACGGTTTCTCCGAAGCGTTTATCGCCGGCATGGTCAGCGAGACCAGCCGTTCACGACGGCTCGGCGATGTGGCCAACAACGACCCGGCGCACTGGCATTGGGGCGGCAGCCCGGACACGGTTCCACACCTGCTGCTGATGCTCTATGCGCGAACCGGCCAACTGGCGGCATGGACCGCGACCCTGCAGGATCAGACGTTCAGCCGGGCGTTTCGCACCCTCGCCGAGTTGCCCACCGTGGACAGCGGCGACCGCGAGCCGTTTGGTTTTGTCGATGGCATCAGCCAGCCGACCATCGACTGGGAGCGCCGGCAATCCACCGATCTGCACCGCCGCGACCGCTACTCCAACCTGCTCTCCCTGGGGGAACTGTTGCTGGGCTACCCCAATGAATACGGCCAGTACACCCGTCGCCCGCTGATCGACCCGCACGCCGACCCGGCCGCACGCGTGCTTCCGACTGCGGAGGAGCGGCCCGATCTGCGCGATCTGGGACGCAACGGCAGCTATCTGGTGGTGCGTCAGTTGCAGCAGGACGTGGTCGGTTTCTGGCGTTTTCTCGACCGCCAGGCCGGCGGTGATGCGCAACAGCGGGAGTATCTGGCGAGCCGGATGGTGGGGCGCGCGCGCGACGGCACACCGCTGGTCGGGCCCGTCACACCCGCCATCGAAGGCATCGCGGAGAGCGGCCGGCAGGCCGACCTGAACCAGTTTGATTTTGCCGCCGATCCGCACGGACACCACTGCCCGGTCGGCGCCCACATCCGCCGTGCCAACCCGCGCACCGGTGATTACCCCCCGGGCGTGAACGGACTGCTGTCACGCCTGAAACGCATCCTCGGCTTCGGCCGCCGCTATCAGGACGATGATCTGATCGCCTCCACCCGCTTCCATAGACTGTTGCGCCGGGGTCGGGTCTACGGCGAGCAGGTGACGCCGGAGCAGGCACTGGACGCGAATGTATCTGAGGCGCCGCGGGGCCTGTATTTCATCTGCCTGGTGGCCAATATCGCACGCCAGTTTGAATTCGTGCAGAACGCCTGGACCATGGGCAGCAAATTTGCCGGGCTCCAGAACGAGAGCGATCCGCTGCTGGGCAACCGGCAACCGCTCGCCGATGGCCAGCCTACCGAGCATTTCAGCCAACCCGACCCGCTGGGTCCGGCCCAGGTTACCCACGCCCTGCCGCCGTTCGTCAACGTACAGGGCGGCGCCTATTTCTTCATGCCGGGGATTCGCGCCCTGCACTATCTGGCCGGCAGATCCACGGCCCTGGATGACAACGCATGATGAACAAGGCGCTACGCAGACGCATCTACCCCGTACTGGGTGTCCTGCATCGGCTGATGGTGGCCGGCATGCACCTGGAACGCCGGCTGGAGCCCTATTTCAGGCCGACCCTGAACCGCCTGACCCGAGAACCGTTGGCCCAGGCGCTGCAATACCTGATCAACCGCAACCGTCCCGACGACGGTCTGGGGCTGGCGGAGGAAAAGATTTTCCCCTGGGAGGAACAGGCGCTCGATGAGGTTATCGATCTCATGGCCGACCAGATGCGCGGGCATTTCAAACCGGGCGGCTACGAGCGCGGTGGCAACACCAAAACCCACGGTATCGTGCGGGCCACGGTGACCGTACGCGATGATCTTCCGGAACACCTGCGGCGGGGGATTTTCGCCACCCAGCGCAGCTATCCCGCTTATGTGCGTTTCTCCGGCCCCGGACCGGACGTGCCCGCGGATATCCGCGACGTGGGCTTCTCCAGCATGGCGATCAAGATCATGGATGTGCCGGGCGAGAAACTGATGGAGGAAGAGCGCTTCACCCAGGACATGATGGGCGTCTGCACACCCACCTTCGTCACCCCGGATGTGCGCGAGAACGCCAAGCTCCAGTACTGGAGCCTGGTGAACATGCCGATCTACTACTTCCTCAATCCGTTCGACTCTCACCTGCGGGACTTCATCATGCAGGCACTGTGGAACGAAACCCAGTACAACCCCCTCGGCCACCGCTACTACAGCTGCGTCCCCTACCTGCTCGGCGAAGGCCAGGCCATGATGTACTCGTTTGCGCCCAAAACCGAGGTGCCGCGGGATATCCCCGGCCTGCCCTTCGGCTCGCCCTCGTTCAATTACCTGCGCGATAACATGGTGAAGACGCTGGACCAGCACGCTGTGGAATTCGATCTGCAGATCCAGCTGCAGACCGACCCGCACCGCATGCCGATCGAAAACGCCGCGGTGCGTTGGCCGGAAAAACTCTCGCCCTTCATCACGGCCGCCACCATCCATATTCCACAGCAGACATTCGATTCGCCGGCCCAGTTCGAATTCGCCAAGCGCCTCAAAATCAATCCCTGGCACTGCCTCCCGGACCACCGTCCGCTGGGCAACCAGAGCCGTGCCCGCCGGCGCATGTACTATGAACTGTCGAAATTCCGCCAGCAGATGAACGCGGTGCCGCATCTGGAACCGACCGGCAACGAAACCTTTGATGATATCCAGTAGACAACAGCCTGCCCTGAGCCAGCGAAGGGGCAAACGGGAAGTGCCGTAATATGGAAGATGGTTCATCCGTTCGTGGTTCGACAGACCTGTCCTGAGCTTGTCGAAGGACCACCCCGAACGGACTCATTCAGCAACGCCTTACGGCGAACTGTGCCACCTCGCGTTCGACCACCCGACAGGCGTGGTCTGCGAGCAACGGCACGCGAGCGTTGGCATTCACTGCCTCGCCAAACCAACCTGTTGGCGCAGTATCGTAGGCCGAAGGCAGCGCCGAAGACGCTCGCCGTGAATTGTCCGCCTCGGTAGCGTGTGCCTGAATTGGGTCTGCCCCGCGTCCATCGCGTCCCTCGCGGGTAAGGCCCTTCTGACGGTTTGGCCTTCTTCAAATCAAGGGACAGGTACATAACTCATGTGTGGTATTGCAGGTTATATGCACGCCGACCCGGCACGGCCGGTCGATCCGGAGACCCTGGTCGCAATGGCGGCCATTCAGCATCATCGCGGACCGGACGGGTTCGGTTGGCAGGCGATGGACGGGCGCGGGCTGGGTTTCAGCCATGCGCGACTGTCGATCATCGATCTCGACGAAGACCGCGGACGGCAGCCGTTCCGGTCCGCCGACGGCGAGCTGCTGCTGGTCAAGAACGGCGAGCTGTACGACTACAAGCGGCTGCGCGCCGATCTGGTCTCGCGCGGCGCGCGCTTCGCCACCAAGAGCGATTCCGAGCTGGTGCTGCATCTGTATCCGCGGCTGGGCCTGGAGGACATGCTGCCGCATCTGCGCGGCGAATTCGCCTTCGCCCTCTACGATCGCAGGCATGACCGGCTGATGCTGGTGCGCGACCGCTTCGGCATCAAGCCGCTGTACTGGACCGAGGTCAACGGCACTCTGGTGTTCGGCTCCGAGCTGAAGGTTCTGTTCGCGCACCCGGAGGTACCGCGCAGGTTTTCCTCGCAGGGCCTGTTCCATCAGCTGATGCAGACCATCGTCCCCGGCAGCACGGCCTTCGAGGGCGTGCATCAGGTCGCGCCGGGGCATGTGGTCGTCATCGAACGCGCCCACGGCCGTTTCAAGATCCAGGACCGCACGTACTGGGACATGGATTTTCCATTGCAGGCCGAACGCGGCGCCGAGGCGCCGGAGCAGGAATACATCGAGGGCGTGCGCGAACGCCTGTTGCAGGCCGTGCAATTGCGCCTGGAGGCGGACGTACCGGTCGCCTGCTATCTGTCGGGCGGCATCGATTCCTGTTCCATCCTGGGCATGTCCTCGGCCAGCCAGCAGTCGCCGGTCAAGGCCTTCACCATCGGCTTCGACGACAAGGACTACGACGAGACCCCTATCGCCACCGAGATGGCCGAGTCAGTCGGCGCCGATCAGGACGTGATGCGCCTGCGGGCCGATCACCTGTACGACAATTTCGTGGAGACCATCTGGCATACCGAACGCACCATCTACAACACCCTGGGCGTGGCCAAGCTGCTGATGAGCCGGCATGTGAACCAGGCCGGTTACAAGGTAGTGGTGACCGGCGAGGGTTCCGACGAGCTGTTCGGCGGCTATCCCGCCTTTCGCCGCGACATGTTCCTGCACGGCCTGGACAGCTTGCCGCAGGCCGAGCGCCTGGCCTGGGAGCAGATGCTCGCCGACAGCAACAAGCTGTTCAAGGGCGCGATGCTGGCGGAACAGGCGCTGAGCGATCCGGCCCTGGAGCAGCTGGTCGGCTTCACGCCGAGCTGTCTGCAACCCTGGTTGGCGGCGGGCGCGCACGTACCGGCGCTGATGAACGCCGAACGCCGCGCCGAGGTCGCCGGTTATGCGCCGGGCACGGCCATTGCCGAGGCGCTCGACGGCAGCATGCTCGAAGGTCGGCACGCACTCGACAAGGCGCAGTACGTGTGGATCAAGACCATGCTCGAAGGCCAGATCCTCACCTGGGGCGGCGACCGCGTGGACATGGCAAATTCCCTGGAGGCGCGTCCGCCGTTTCTGGACCACCCGCTGGCGGAGTTCGCCACCCGGCTACCGCCGTCCATGCGCATCAAGGGCCGCACCGAAAAATACGTGTTGCGCGAGGCGATGAAGGGCCTGCTGCCGCAGGTACTCTACGAACGGGAGAAGTTCGCCTTCATGGCACCGCCGGCGCACACCGACCCGAACAAGTGGGCCGCCATGCGTACGCTGGCCGAGCGTTACCTGTCGGATCAGGCCATCGAGGATGCAGGTCTGCTGGACACCCGCGGCGTGCGCGCCCTGTTCGCGCTCCACGCGGGTCCAGACACCGCGTCCGCAACCCAGGTGCAGCTGGACGCCGTCATCAATCACCTGCTGGGCGTGCAGATCCTGCACGAGCACTTCATCGCCACCGACGTCCCCGCGCAGGCAAGGGCGCGGGCGCAGGCGCTGGGCTGGGCGGCGTAGCCTGGATGTGATGCCGCGGAATACCGGGTTCTGCGTGCGGTCACACGCGCACCAGAACCACCGCCGGACCACCACCGCTACGCAGACAGCCGCGAATAATACTCGATCATGCGCTGACGCAGCTCCGCGTCTGGCAGGCGTCCGAAGCCGGCGCCCATGTTCTCCCGCAGATGATTCAGCTTCGTGGTCGCCGGTATCGCACAGGTCACGGCGGGGTGCGAGACGATGAACTTGAGGAAGAACTGTGCCCAGTTCGTGCAATCGAATTCTGCCGCCCAGGCAGGCAGCCGCTTGCCCTGCACCCGGCTGAACAGGGCGCCGCGCTGGAACGGCCGATTGATGATCACGGCGATACCGCGCTCCTGCGCCAGCGGCAGCAAGCGCTGCTCGGCCTCGCGGTCGAGGATGTTGTAGGTGAACTGCACGAAATCGAAATCGACGGACTTCAGCGCCCGCTCAAGCTCGTCGTGGCGCCGGCCGTGTGAGGTGGTGATGCCGAGGTAGCGGATCCGCCCGCTGCGTTTCCATTCCCGCAGCGTATCCAGGTGGGTCTGCCAATCCAGCATATTGTGGATCTGCATCAGATCGAAGCGCTCCACGCCCCAGAATTCCCGCGAGCGCTCCATCTGGCGCAGGCCCGCGGACCGCCCAGGCGTCCACACCTTGGTGGCCGCGAACAGCCGCTCACGGCCGCTCACCTGGGGCAACAGCTCGCCCAGCACGTATTCGGATGAGGCATACATGGGCGAGGAGTCGATCAGCGTCCCGCCCTGCTCGAAGAAGGCCTGCAAGACGCGCCGTCGGGCATCCATCGCGACTGGGTCGCCACGCACATCGAAGGTACCCCAGGTGCCCATGCCGATGACCGGAATCGACTCACCGCTGCCCGGGATCGCCCGACGCCACGGCGTCTCCGTCGGTGCGGTCTCCGCCAGCGTTGCGCGTGCGCCCAGCCCCGCCGCGCCCAAACCCATCAGGGCACCCAGGAAACGCCGGCGACTGTATTTCAGGTCATCAAAAGGCACTGCAGGTTTCCGATCATACGGGCGTATGGGCGTGCGCGTGCCGCTGACGGCACCTACGCGGGGGGATGGTCGGACCCGTCGCCGACCACGATGTGTTCCAACGCCAAGCCGGTGAGGTCATGAATCACGCGCCACAGGTAATACAGGATCCCCATCATCATCAACATGGACGGCAGGGCGATCATCGGGTAACTCAACAGCGTCAGCCGTCCCAGCTCCTCGTTGAAGGCGACGCTGCCGGTCGGGCTGGTGACGATCCACTTGGCCAACAGGTAGTTGACGGTCGAGGAAAAGAAAAATGTACCGCCGAGCAGGTAGGTGGCCCGTTGCAGGTGCGCCTCGAAGCGTTGTTCATGACCCCGATCGGCCAGCCGCTGGCGGATCCGTTCGACATGCACGAGCTGGGGGTTGTACAGCACGGTGCGGATCAGCGGGTACGGCGTGCGCGTGGAGATCAGCACGGCCAGGCCGATGATCCCGGGGATCGCCGCCTCCTTGATCGCCAGCCACTGGGTGTCGAGCTGAAGCAGCCCGATCCCGCCGGTCAGCAGCACGCTGATCAGGCCGAGCACGGCGATGAAATTGGTCTTGCGGTAGCGGAGCTGTTCGAACAGTCCCCAGCCCAGCGGAAAGGCCAGCGCAAGCACCAAGGCCCGCGCGGCCCCTAGATCCTGATCGCCACTGAGCTTCATCAGGATCAGCGAGGGCAGCACGATGCTCACCAGCAGGTCCACCAGTGGGCGCGGCTTATGGGTCGGCACAGCCTCGGCGGACACGGAATCGGATGGTTTCATGGGTCTCCTAATCGAGCGGATGCTGCCGACCACGGCCGGCGGCAGGACAGCCTCTGCCGCGGGGAGTCTACCGCGACCGGCCGCGCAGGCCCAGCGGGCAGGTCGATATCCCACGGGTTCCGCGCCGCTACGCAGCCCGCTTCGCGGATTGCTACACTCACGCCTACCAAACAAGCCTGCGGCCACGCCCATGCGACCTGAGCTGCCACCCCGAACGACCTCCGATCCGGCACAGCATCCCGGCCGCAGGCGTTCACGCCTGTTGCCGCTGCTGTTCATCGGCGCCCTGATAACCGTGGTCGCGGCGCAAGAGATCCCCGCGATGGGCGCGTGGCTGCAGCGCTGGCTGCACCCCGAGGCCTCGCAGGCCGGCGAGATCTGCCGAGGCGCGGCCCTGGCGCTGGCCGCCCAGCCGCAAACCGCCCGCGTGATCGTCCCCGGAAACGCGCATGCTACCCAGGGCGGTTTCTTCGTCGAGGGCATACAGATCGGCGAGATGGCCGAATCCGGCGGCGAGACCCGCTTCGTGGTCGCCTGCTACACCGACAGCAACGGGCGGCTGGTGCGCGCCGACCGTATTGAGGAGGACACCCGATGAGAGCCACCGCAGAACTCCAGATCGTCCCCATCGGCCGCGGGGTTTCCGTCCGGTCGGAAATCATCCGCGTGACCGAGTTGCTAAAGGCACACGCCTTTCTGATTGAGACGCATGCCTCCGGGACCAACATCGAGGGCGAGCTCAGCGACATCCTCGCGGTGGTCGAGGAGATCCACGCGGCCTTGCACCGCGAGGGTACGGTGCGACTGGTCAGCTATCTGAAGTTGGAAACGCGCACGGACAAGACGCCGACCCTGGCGGGCAAGCGGCTTTGAGGCGGGTCTGCGGGCACCCTGGGATATCGCCGTAATTCATCTTCACCCAACTCCGGCAGGCGCCTAGGTTTTTCGGGATGAGCCCTTCGACAAGCTCAGGGTGAACGGGGGGGGGTAGTCAGATGCTTCCTTATAGCATCACCACCGCGACGCGCCCGATTCGACCCCGATCAGACCGTTAACAGAGGGGGAACGGATCCGATGCTAGACTCCCTGTCATGCCGGCCCGCGCCGGCACGCCCATAGGCCATCGGTGCACAGAATGGAACAGACCGCGCTGAAACAGACCGCCCTGCACCTCCAGTCGCCGTTGTGGGGACTGCTGGGGGGCGTACTGTTCGTCGCGGCGCTGCTCGGGGTTCTGATCTACTTCGGCATCCATGAGCAGATCGTGCAGTTGTTGCAGTGGTTCGACGCGCAAGGCGCCTGGGCGGCACTGCTGTTCATCCTGGTCATGGCCGCGGTGGTGGTGCTGTTGCTGCCGGGGGTGCTGCTCACCACCGGGGCCGGGTTCGTATTCGGGGTGGTGGAAGGTTCCCTGTATGTGATCGTGGGCACGACCCTCGGGGCGACCCTGGCCTTCCTGATTGCGCGTCACCTGTTCGGGCCGCGCGCCCGGGCGTTCGTCCTGAGCCACGCCAAGCTCAGGTTGGTGAGCGAGGAATTCAATCCCCACGGCTGGAAGATCGTGCTGCTGACGCGCCTGATCCCGTTCTTCCCCAGCAAGCTCGCAAACTACTTTTTCGGGCTCAGCGGATTTTCCCTGCGCGGCTTCGTCGGCGCCTCGCTGCTGGGCTTCACGCCCTTCTCGATCCACAGCGTGTACCTCGGCGCGATCGCCGCCGACCTCTCCGGCCTGGGCCAGCGTAGCCTGGGGCGCACGCCGATCGAGTGGGCGTTGTACGCCTTCGGCTTCCTCGCCACCGTGGTCGCGGTCGTCTATCTGAATCGGCTGGCGCGGCGCGCGCTGGCCCGCTACGCCGAGCAAGGCGCCATCGAGGGTGATCTACCGTGAGTTGGCTGAACTGGATGCCCTGGCGGTTCATCGTGCGGCATGTCGCGCGCAGGCATGGCTTCCTGGACCCGTTCGCCCTGCTGGCGCGGCTGCACAATTTCGCCCAGCCCTCCGAGGTCGGCGAACCCATCGAATTGCTGCGCGCCGGCGTGGTGTTCCACGCCCGCGGCCTGATCAACAGCCGGGTGATTCAGCACAATCTGGACTGGGTGTGGCCGTACTGGATCGAACGCCAGTTCGACCCGCGGGACATTGCCTTCATCCCGCGCGCCTTCTCCATCACCCACATCAATCTGACTCACCGCAACTGGACCGCCATCGGCTATCCGGATGCGCAGGATCTACCGATCGTCGCTCCGCGCGGGCTGCTGACGCCGTTCCTGGACGGCTGGTCCCTGGATGCCTGGCTGCTGACGCAGGACGGCCGTTGCCTGCTGCCCTCACGCGCCGAAACCTGCCGGCAACGGCAGGCGCTCGATCCGGGCGTGCGCATCGTGACCGAGACTGCGCAGGACGGCCTGAGCCTGACCAGCCGCGCCACGGTGCAGCTGGCGGCCGGCGTCCCCACCTGCGTACTGAGCCTGGAAGCGCACAGCGATACCGATGGCTGGCTGGTGCTGGCATTGCGCCCCTACAACCCGGAAGGCATCAGCTTCATCAACCAGGTCCGACTCACGCCGGGTCGCGACGCCTGGACCATCGACGGCAACCAGCGGGTCGATTTCAGTGCCGCCGCGGCCCGCCACCATGTTTCCGATTACCGCAGCGGCGACGTCTACATCCATCTCAACGACCGGGCCGATCAGCTCGAAGGCCAGTGCGAGGTGGGGATGGTCACCGCAGCGGCGCTGTTCCCGATCAAGGCCGGCGAGACCGGCGCACTCACCGCGACGATTGCGCTGGCACCCGCCGCCGAGCCGCTCGCCGCTGATGCCTGGGAGACCCTCCAGCGCAGCCACTGCACGTTGACCTGTCCGGAGCCGCGCTATCAGTTTCTGTACGAGGCCGCGATCGCCTCGTTGATCCTGCACTCGCCGGACGATGTCTATCCTGGGCCCTACACCTACAAGCGTTTCTGGTTCCGCGACGCCGCCTTCATCATCCATGCCCTGCTGTGTGCCGGACTCACGGAGCGCGCCACGCGCGCGCTGGCCCGCTTCCCGGCGCGCCAGACGGTGACCGGCTATTTCCGTTCCCAGGAGGGCGAGTGGGACGCCAACGGCGAGGTGCTGTGGATTCTGCAACGCTACTTCGCCCTGACCGGTCAGGCGCCGAGCGACGACTGGCAAGGCCCCTTGCAGCGCGGCGCCCGCTGGATCATGCGCAAGCGCCTGGGCGACGATCTGGACGCGGCCCACGCCGGGCTGCTGCCGGCCGGTTTCAGCGCCGAGCATCTGGGCCCCAACGATTACTATTACTGGGACGACTTCTGGGGGATCGCCGGGTTGCGC
>JBHEOS010000003.1:0-1643 GCA_046260695.1 Gammaproteobacteria bacterium | reverse complement strand
GCCGGTTTCAGCGCCGAGCATCTGGGCCCCAACGATTACTATTACTGGGACGACTTCTGGGGGATCGCCGGGTTGCGCGCGGCGGCGACCCTGGCCGACGATCACCGCGAGACCTTCGCCCAGGCCGCGGTCAACTTCGACGCGGCGGTGGAGCGCAGCCTGGCCGGCTGCGCGCAACGCCTTGGCCGCCCGGCCATGCCCGCCTCGCCCTACCGCCGCCTGGACGCCGGCGCCATCGGTTCACTGGCCTTCGGCTATCCGACCCAACTCTGCGCGCCGGACGATCCGCGCCTGCTCGACACGGTCGAGTTCCTGCTCGAACGCTGTTTCGTGCACGGCGCGTTCTACCAGGACATGATCCATTCCGGCCTGAATGCCTACCTGACGCTGCATGTCGCGCAGGTGCTGCTGCGCGCCGGCGACCCACGCCACCTGGACCTGATGGACGCGGTCGCCGCCCTGGCCTCGCCGACCGGCCAATGGCCGGAGGCGATCCATCCGCGCACCGGCGGCGGCTGCATGGGCGACGGCCATCACGTCTGGGCCTCGGCCGAATGGCTGCTGATGATCCGCAACTGCTTCGTGCGCGAAGAGGGCCCGCGCCTGATTTTGTGCGCGGGCATCCCGTCGCGCTGGCTCGACCACGGCACGCCGATCCGCTTCGGGCCTGCGCCGACGGCCTTCGGCAGCGTCAGTGTGTGCATCACCCCGAACCCCGGCCACCCGCCGCGCATCGACTGGCAGGGCGCCTGGCATCGCGACGCGCCACGCATCGAGGTCCACCTGCCGGGCTACGCGCCGGTCACCGCCGCGGCCGGTGCGTGCTCGGTCGTACCCGACCCCGTGGGGCAATAACGCATGCGCATCGCCCTGTTCACCAATACGTTCACCCCGCACGTCGGCGGCGTCGCGCGTTCGGTGGCGGCCTTCGCCGGTGAATACCGTCGGCGCGGCCATCGGGTACTGATCGTCGCCCCCGACTTTCCCGACCTGCCGCCGCACGAGGCCGACGTGGTGCGCATCCCTGCGCTGCAGAACTTCAATGCCAGCGATTTCTCCGTGGCCTTGCCGCTGCACGCAGACCTCGGCGAGGCGCTCGACGACTTCCAGCCGGAGATCATTCACGCGCATCATCCCTTCCTGCTCGGCATGACGGCGCTGCGGGTCGCGCGCTACCGGGACCTGCCGCTGGTGTTCACCCATCACACCCTCTATGAGCACTACACCCACTACGTGCCCGGCGATTCTCCCACCCTGCAGCGTTTCGCGATCGAGCTCGCGACCCGCTACGCCAACCTCTGCGACCAGGTCTTCGCCCCCAGCGAGAGCATCCAGGGCCTGTTGCGCGAACGCGGCGTCAGCACGCCCATCAGCGTGGTGCCCACCGGCGTGTGTCTGGAGGATTTCGCGCACGGCGACGGACCCGGCACGCGCCGGGCGCTGGGGATACCGGACGAGGCCTTCGTGGTTGGGCACCTCGGGCGCCTGGCGCCGGAAAAGAACCTGGAGTTTCTGGCCGAGGCCGTCGCCGACTTCGTCGCCAGCCAGCCCCGGGCACATTACCTGGTGATCGGCACCGGCCCCTCGGAGGCCGCCATGCAGACCCTGTTCGCGCAGGCGGGCAGCGCGGCGCGGCTGCATAT
>JBHEOS010000029.1:24247-25048 GCA_046260695.1 Gammaproteobacteria bacterium | reverse complement strand
GTACTGGCCGGCGGTGTTCCGCATGGCGGAGCACTCGGCGACGCCGGATTTCAAGGTGTTCCGCAATCTGGAGGCGGTGTTCCGCCGGCGCGTCGATCACGATGCGGTGCAGCGCTGGGTGCGCGAGGCCTTCGTCGGGAAATGGCGCAGCGATGCCCGGGACCCGGGGCTGAAGACGCGTCTGCGCGAGGTCGGGCACGGGGAAATCGCCTACCGTCAGCCCGAGGGCCAGAGCGCGGCGCAGGTCCTGCTCGGCGCGAGTTATCACTGGGTGCTCGACCGCTGCGATGCACGCTGGGCCGAGGCCCAGCGTGACGAATGGCGGCTGCGCCACGAAAAGGCGCAGCGCCAGCATGCGCGCCTGGATATGCTCCGTGGTGTTCTGGAAAGACACGGGCTGCGCGGCGAAGAGGCGATGGCCTACGCGGCCTTGGTCAAGCGTTACGGCACGCCGGAAGAGGCGCTGGAGGCCTATGAGACAGTGCTCCGGCTGAATCCGGACGATGCCCGCATCAACTTCGGCGTGGGCAAGTTCCGGCTGTCGTGCGGCGATGCCCGCGGGGCCGAGCTCCTTGAGCGCGCCATGGCCCTCGACAAACGCTATGTCGATCCGGCCTGCCGTCTGATCTCGGCGTTCGGTGTGCAGCATCGCCCGCAGGATGGGGTCCGTAAGCCCACCCCGCGCAAGGCGGGCCGCGGCGCGGTCTGAGCTTTTCTGCCAGCCCGGGGGTGCTCAGCCCGGCCCCCGGTCCTCTAGCCTGGATTATTCATGAACGGCTACTGCGAGGCCGCAAGCGCATG
>JBHEOS010000029.1:0-24237 GCA_046260695.1 Gammaproteobacteria bacterium | reverse complement strand
AATCTGCCGCGTTGCGCTCGAAAAACGGGCCCGACGTACTGCCAAGTACGCCTGTGCGCGTTTTCTTTCGCGCGCCTTGCATCTTCATGCCGCTACGGCCTCTCGCTACGTCGTTCATGAATAATCCCGGCTAAGCAGGAAGCGCACGGCCGCGGCGATCACCGCGTGGTCGCGCAGGATGCGCCGATGCCCCAGCCCTTTCGTCAGCAGCAGTTGTGAACCCCGCCAGGCCCGGTGCAGGCGCTCGGCGCTGTCGCAGGGCACGTCGTGGTCGTCGCGGTCGTGGATGATCAGGCCGGGCAGGGCCTGGTCCGCGAGCATCCGGTCGGTGGCCAGGCGCGCGATGATGCCCACCCCGAACCGCTGTTCGATCAGCGCCCGCATGCGCGACATCACCGTGGCCGGGATCTGTAGGCGGCGGGCGAAGCCCGCCAGCAGGAGTTCCGTATCGGCCGGCGCGGCGATTGCCACCAGGCGGGGCAGCACCAGATCCTGCGTCAGGGCGCGGGCACAGGCCGGGACGCCGAAGGAATGGGCAATGGCGCCCGCGACCGGCGCGCTAGCCCGGGCCAGTGTCTGCAGGGCGTCGGCAAACTCAAACAGCGTGGTGTGGCGGCCGGGGCTGCGGCCATGCGCGGGGGCGTCGAAGGCAACTACCCGCAGTCCCGCGGCCTGCAACGGCCCTGCGAAGGCCCCCAGTTGCGGGCCGCGGCCGTTCCAGCCGTGGATCAGCAGGATCGCCGGCGCGCCGGGCTCGCCCCATTGATAGCGGGCCAGATGCCGGCCCCGCCACGCCACGGTATCGGTTCGCGCGCTGGCTACCCAGCGCTGCTCGCGGGCCGGTTCCGGAAAGCGCTGGGTCGAGAACCAGAGGTGGCAGGCCAGACGGGCAAAGGGCCCCGGGAGGCGCGGACCCAGATGGCGGAAGCCGGCGCGCAACAGGCGCAGTGTGGGCGAGGGCTGTGCGGGGTGTGGCATTGAGGTCTATCCGTGTTGCGGGTCCGGTCACAGCAGGCGTTCAAGGGCGTCTCCCGGACGGTCGCTAAGCTTAGCGGTAGCCGTGCAGTGTATCGGCATCGGGGCACGTCCATCTTTGCTTTATCAATGGGGGGTCACATGAGCCCATTCAGACGCAGCAATGCCTTTGCCCGGGATATGGGCAAGGCGACGGCCAAGGGACGTGGCGGGGAGAGCGCCTTGCGCCAGGCCCTGGCACGGCGTCGCCTTGAGGAGCGCCGCGAGGCGCAGATGTTGAAACAGCAGCTCTACGACGTTTTCAGCGACGACGGTCAGTCCTGACCCTGGCCTGCGGCCGTCCGTCCCAGAGGGCGGCCGGCCGCATTGCCCTCGCGGCTTGCCTCCCTAAGCCCGCCGGCCTCGATAACGGCGGGGCAATTGGCTTACAAGAAAATCCGCCAATCCCTCATCCGGGGTCCGCGCGTGCCGCAGGCCCAAGCGCGTGGCTGGCCCGGTTGCCCGCGGGCACGACGGGCGAATATAACCTATTGACCACAATGGCTATCTGGGAGGCCGTCATACGGCTGTGACCCGGCCGGCAAGGGCCCGGCTGCGTGCGGCCCGCCGAACACGCCCGTATCGGGCTAAATAGGAGACTGCTAATATACGCCGCAAGCCTTCGATTCAGGTCCGGGTTCAGAAGCAGACGCGGACGTGGCCAGGCCGGGTGGCATTACAACAATATTTCGTGTCAGGAGAGTCATTAACTATGTGGTCCGCAAAAACCGTATTTTCTTCCCGTGTGAGTATTCTGGCCTTGGCGCTTGCCGCGCCAGCGGTGTCGCTTGGCGCCACTGTTGGGCTTGCCACCTCCGCGGTCTTCGATGAGGTTGTCGCAGGACCGGATAGTGTCTACGCCGGTGCGGGCAGCGCCTATCTGCAGTGGGGCGACACCCAGTGCACGACTTGCGAGACCTATACCAGTTACCTCGGTTTCGAGGGGCCGGGCAATCTCTACAAACCCGTGTTTGAAATGGTAGAGACGGGCAGCCCGTTTCTGATCGGCACCCTGTCTTTCTCGAACGTCACCCGGGGTGGTGATTCAGCCAATGTCAGCTATGCCGAGATGCTGCTGGGCCTCCAGGTACAGGACGGGGTGCGCGGCGATTTCGTGTTCGACCTGAATATCGCCAATACCCCGGACGACAGCAATCAGAAACACGGTGTGCCGGACGTGCTCACAGTCGGTTCCAACTTCGATTCGTACCACTTTAGTCACGCGGGTCAGGTCTATACCCTGGGCTTGCTGGGATGGTCCGCCGACGGCGGGAGCAGCTTCGCCGATCTCTTCAGCGTGCCAGAGCTGGAAAAGATCAAGATTGGCCTGTATGCCCAGGCCCAGCCAGTTCCAGTGCCGGCGGCCTTCTGGCTGTTCGGTTCAGGTTTGCTGGCGTTGGCGGGTACGGTACGCCGTAGATCCAACTGATCGGTTGCAAGCACCGGCGTGCCCCGCAGGCGACCTGCGCGGGCACGCCGGTTCTGCCCCTGGTCACATGGCTTCCCTTCCAACGAAAATCTAGTCCAATGAAAACCTGGCCCCCGTTTGGAGTGGGCTGCGGTCATCGCGTCCCGTCTGCCAGTATCGCCATGATGCTCCCGCCCCGGGCGGCCCGCCGGTGGGTATTCTGTTAAGCTGCGCGACGTCATGGGGCATCGGATGGAAGGTATGCGCAACACTTGGTCAGGCATGCAGCGACTGGGTCGGCGGATCGGCCGACTGTACCACCCGGCCACCCTGCGAGAGCGCGGCATGTGGTGGAGCGGCGGCCTGCTGATTGTCACCTTGGTCCTGGTGCTGGCCTTGCTGGGCGGGTACTGGAACACCGAACCCGAGGCCTTCGATGTCCGCGCCGTGGCCATACAACGCGCTGGCCTGGACAGCGGCCAGCCCGTAACCGGCTACACCTTCACCAGTACGTTGATGCACATCGGCGAGACGCTGCTCGACAAGCGCGGCGGTTATCTCTCCAACGATGTGATGCCGCCCGGCGTCTGGATGGACAACATCCCCAACTGGGAATTCGGTGCCCTGGTGATGCTGCGCGACGGCGCGGCCGGTCTGCGCAATCACCTTTCACGCTCCCAGTCGCAATCCACCGAGGATGTCGACCTTGCTCAGGCCGAACCGCAGTTTAATTTCCAGAACGATTCTTGGATGTTGCCGGCCACCGAGGGTGAGTACCGCAATGGCATCGAGGCCCTGGGCCGCTACGCGCGCCGCTTAGCCGACCCCGGCCAGCAGAATGCGCAGTTTTATGCGCGCGCCGACAACCTCGTCCAATACCTCCAGATCGTCGAGAAGCGCCTCGGCAGCCTGTCGCAGCGGCTCAGCGCCAGCGTGGGTCAGATCCGGGCCAACACCGATCTGGCCGGCGACGTCGCGGCGGGCCAGGCAACCCGGGGGGGCGATACCGTAGTGATAAAGACCCCCTGGCGTGAACTCGATGATGTCTTCTATGAGGCGCGCGGCGCCACCTGGGCGCTGGTGCACATCCTGAGTGCCGTGGAGGGCGATTTCGAAGAGGTGCTCACGCGCAAGAACGCCCTGATCTCGCTGCGCCAGATCATCCGCGAGCTCGAAGCGGCTCAGCAACCGACTCTGAGCCCGGTGATTCTCAACGGCAGCGGTTTCGGGTTGTTCGCCAATTACTCGCTGAGCATGGCCAACTACGTCGCCCGCGCCCATGCCGCGGTCATCGACCTGCGCGATCTGTTGCAGCGCGGCTGATGCCCGCTACGCGGGCGCCGCGTATTGGGGTGACGGGGTATTCGGGGGTGCGGCCGTAGCGACAGGTTTGTCGCCACGGCCGCCGGTCGAGGGTCTTTCAGGTCTTGATGCCGAGCAGGGTATAGGTGGGGCACCAGCGAATCAGTCCGGTCGTCAGCGGTATCAGGCCTATCCAGCCCCACGGCGTCTGCGGGCCGATGAAAACCAGGCTGAGCAAGACCAGTCCGACGACGATGCGCAGTATGCGATCGATGTTGCCAACATTGCGGCTCATGTCCATGAGTCTGCTCCTTGGGTTGATTAATCGGTCCCGTATGATGCAGTCGATACCGTTGCAGTGCAATGCCCCGGACACTTCGATGCGCGCCGGGATCTCGGCCCGCCTGCAGTCGAGCGTGCGCTGTTTGGTGTCCTGTTTGCTGTTGGTCTGCGCTGCCAGCGCCGCCGCGAGCGGGCCCCATATCCATGACTCGACGCGCCTGTCGGTGAGCCTCGATGCGCGCACCCCGCAGCAGATTGCGGCGTTCTACGAGGCGCGCGGTTTCAGTCGGCCGATGATCGAGCTGCTGCGTGCGCAGTGTTACCTCACGGTGTTCATCCACAACAAGGGCGCGGACGTCCTCTGGCTGGATCTGGGGCACTGGCGATTCGCCGATGCCGAGGGGGCCGTCGAGCGCCTGGATCGCGGTTTCTGGCAACGGCGATGGCAGGACATGGCGATCCCCGCCGCGCATCGCGCCACGTTCCGCTGGACCCTGCTGCCTGAACGGCTGGACTTCCGTGCCGACGAGCGCGAGGGCGGCAACATCATTCTGCCGCGCACCGGCCGGCCGTTCACGGTCAGCGCACGCTTCGATACCGGGGCGGACCGCTCGGGCGTGCCGATCGAGATCACCTTCAACGACGTCCAGTGTGCCGATACGCCATGAACAACCTGCTCTGCCGCCTTCTCCTGCTACTGTTTGCCACCGCGGCGCCCGCGCTCGCCGTCGGGCAGACGGACCTGCCCGACGGCATCCTGGAGCTTCCCGCCCATGCCGCGCCGGACAGCGTGCTCGACGATCTCGATAGCGAGCCCTACGACCTGCGGGAGGACCGCGGCTCGGTGGTGTTCGTGCATTTCTGGGCCAGTTGGTGCGGACCCTGTCGCGAGGAGATGCCCGCGCTTCAGCGCATGGCCGATACACTGGAGCGTGAGGGCCTCAGGATCGCCCTGATCAACACCGCCGAGGATGAGGAAACCGTGTTCAGCTTCCTGGCCGAGCATGCGCCCCGCCTCCGACCCCTGATGGACCGCGATGGCCAGGTCACGGAGGCCTGGAACCCGCGGGGCTTGCCCGCGACGTTTCTGGTCGATCGGCAGGGACGGGTGCGTTACCAGGCGCTGGGTGGACGGCCGTGGGATGAGCTTGCGTATCTGAATTTCCTGCGCCGGCTGCTGGACGAAGGCCAGCCCTGAGGCGACCCGCCTCAGCTGGCCAGTTGCCGGGCCATGGCATCGAGCGCGTCGCGGGATTCCAGCAGCCTGATGGTGAGCTGCTGGGCTTGCCCCGGGTCCAGGCCCAGGCTGGCCAGCAGCGCCGCGGGGACCTCCGCGTCGGCGCCCTCGCCGATGCCATGCCCGCGCAGCAGGAGATCCACGCAGTACATCAGTTGGACATAGCCCGCCTGGTCTCCCGTATAGGCTGCATTGTGGTGTTCGCGGCAGACGATGGTCACCGCCTCCGGCATCTGCCAGGCCGACATCAGCGAGGCGCCGAGTTCGGTGTGCTCAACCCCCAGTACGCGGCGTTCGATCAGGGATACCGGGAGTTGCGGGTTGGCGGCGACCACCCGGTTGAGCAGGAAGAATTCGGCGCGGAACAGATGACCGGCCAGCAGGAAGCCGAAGTTGTGCAGCAGCCCCGCCAGATAGGCCAGACCGGGTTTGAGTGGCGCTGTCGGGCCACTGGCCGTGGCCAGAATTTGCGCCAGGGCCGCGCTGTAGGCGGCGTGCCGCCAGAATGCCTGTAGCCCCAACGGCCCGTCGGCCGGATTGCGGAGGGTGCGGCTGGCGGCCAGCCCCAGGGCCATGTGCAGCGCCGTGTCGAGGCCCAGCACCTGGCTGATGGCCTGCGGCAGGGTATCCAGTCGGCCGGTAAAACCGAAGCAGCCGGCGCGGGCGTAGCGCAGCAACTGGACCGTCAGGCCGGGGTCCGCCTGGATGATCTCGATCAAGTCACCCGTCGTCACCGAGGGTGAGGCGTGCAAGCGCAGCAGACGGCTGGCCATGGTCGGCATGGGTGGCAGGCGCTTGGTCTGTTCGAATCCGGCGCGGATGTCCCGCACGGGGCGCAGGTTGGCGAGCGGGATCGGATGCTGGGGCTCGTCCGGCAGCATGAAATCGCGCAGGTCGCGGCTTTCCAGCACGTTCAGTGGACGGGCGATGTCCGCCACCAGGCTGGCCGCGTGCAGCGACCGGAATACCGCGCCCGGCAGACTGACCAGGGCGTCGCGGCAACCGGCCTCGAAGTAGATCTGCTCCTCGCCGGCGAGCTGCGCGTCGAGGATGGCCGTCAGCCCGTAGGGCTCCGCCAGCGGCGGCACCGAGCCCGGTTCGCAGTCGCTGAAGACGGACGCCACCTGTTGCGGCGCGGCCGGTCGGTAATGGTGTCCGGTGCGCTGGTGAATGGCCTGGAAATCGATCAGGTGGCTGGCTGGCAATACCGCCAGCCGCAGTGCGTCGGCGTCTTGCAACAGCACAGCGCGGGCCAGCTGCCGGGGCTCGATCCGGGCGGCGGCGGCGGCCTCGCCGAGGGTCTGGGTCGGCGGATGCGGGATCAGGACGTAGGGCCTGCCCCGCTGTTCCAGGTACGCGTGCAGGCGCGCGGCCAAGTGCATGCTGTCCCCCCGTGATTCCCCTTTGCCAGGGTAGGCTACAGCATTCGTTTCCACCGTGCAGTGGCTCACAGATTCCCGCCGTGTTCCGTGTTATTCGCGCGGCGCGGTTCCGCGGCCGCGAGGGCCCATCTATAATCGCGACCCTACAGCATGTCGGGTCTGTGCCCTGCGCAGCTTTAGAAACAATGACGGAGGTCCATCATGTTGCACGCCGGTCAAGCGGCCCCGGATTTCGATCTGCCCGATGCGGATCTGCGGAAGTTCTCCCTGTCGGCGCAGCGCGGCAGGCACGCCCTGGTGCTGTATTTCTATCCCAAGGACGATACCTCGGGCTGCACCCTGGAGGCGCTGGAGTTCACCCAGCTCGCCGAGGAGTTCGAGCGCGCCGGCTGCCGGGTGTTGGGCGTGAGCCGAGATGACTGCGGCAGCCATGCCGCGTTCCGCGACAAGCACGGATTGACCGTGCAGCTGCTGGCCGACGTCGACGGTGAAGTCTGCGAGCAGTACGGCGTCTGGCAGGAGAAGGAAAAGGACGGCGTGAAAAAGCTGGGCATCCTGCGTTCGACCTTCATCATCGACAAGGCGGGCATCCTCCGCCATGCCCTGTATGGAGTCACCGCGAAGGGGCATGCGGCCGCGGTTCTGGAGCAGGTGCGCGCGCTGAACTGATGCAGCCCACACCGCGCGAGCGTTATCAGGCCGAGGTCGACCGCGGCGCGCTGCGTTGTGATGCCGCCCAGTTGCGGGCCCTGGACCGGATCCAGCAGCTGTATGACGATCTGCTGCGGGTGCCGGTCCCGGGACTGGGCTGGTGGGGGCGACTGCTGCGGACACCGCGCCGACCGGTGCGCGGTCTCTATCTATGGGGTGGGCCGGGGCGCGGCAAGACCTACCTCGCCGATGCGCTGTTCGAGTCGTTGCCTTTTCCGCATAAGCGCCGCGTGCATTTCCACCGTTTCATGCAGGATATCCACGGGCAACTCAAGACCTTGCCCAGGACACCCAACCCGCTGGAGGTGATCGGCAAACGCATGGCGCGGCAACTGCGCGTGCTGTGTCTGGATGAATTCCATGTCCACGACATCGCCGATGCCATGTTGCTCTCGGGCCTGTTGCAGGCCCTGTTCGATGCTGGCATCACCCTGGTGGCGACCTCCAACAGTGCGCCCGACGCGCTGTATCTGGAGGGCATGCAGCGGGATCGGTTCCTGCACGCCATTGACTTGATCAAGGCCCACACGCAGGTATTGCATCTGGATTCGCCCACCGATTTCCGCTGCGAGTTGCTGGAACGCGGCGGGACTTATCACATTGCGGCGGGGGAGGCGGCGCACGCCATCCTCGAAGGGCACCTGCGCCGACTGGCACCGACGGCGGTCCGCTATGGGCAGGTCATGATGTTGAATCAGCATCCCGTGCCGACGGTCGCCAGCGCCGATGACGTGGTCTGGTTTCGCTTCGCGGATCTATGCGAGGCCCCGCTGTGGGCGCGCGACTATCTGGAGATCGCGCAGCGCTTTCATACGGTGTTGCTGAGCGAGATCCCGTGCATGGATGAGGGGCGTGACGATGCGGCCAAGCGCTTCATGCATCTGGTCGATGCGCTCTATGACCGTCAGGTCAAACTGGTGGTGGCCGCGCAGGGCGGCCCGGAGGAGCTGTATTCTGGGCGCTATCTGCAATTTGCCTTTGGGCGCACGGTCAGCCGCTTGCAGGAGATGGGCAGTCGCCGTTATCTGGCCAAACCGCACCGGCCCTGAGGACAGCGCCACGCCACGCGGGTCAGACGCAGCCGGTCGGTTTGGGCAGCCCGCCCCACTTGCAGATCACCTTCATGGGGCCCTTCTTGAACACGTCATACAGATGCTTGCTGTCGACGTTCATCGCCTTGGCGAATTTGCGGATCGGCGGCACCACCCCATCCTCGTCGTACATGCGCCGGGCCTCCCGGATGAAGCCCATGATCTCGTCGGTGAGTTCCATCTCATCGGACCGCGCGAGCTCGTGGGCGACCTCTTCGGACCAGTCGTCGCGGTCGATCAGGAACCCCTCGCCATCGGTCTGGACGGACAGTTGTGCACTCATGGCAGACTACCTCGTTGTGGTTGATGCGTGAGACTCGCGCCCGGCCAGTGCGACCGTGCCTGGAGCGGCGTCGCGCAGTGTACCAGGGGTGGTCGGGTGATGCGACAGCAAGCCCATGAATTACAATATTAAAGCTATGAGTATTCGGGGCTGTGCCGGGGCCGCGGATTTCCGTAGGAACTGTGATAGAAGACGTGGTGAAATTCTGGCGGGGGGATATCCTGGCTTCGCTAGGGCTTACGAGGAGGCGGTATGCGTGATCTGCGAGGCTGTGTCGGGCGTGTAGACGGGGTAGTCGGCGTGGCCGTGTTGCTCGCGGCGAGCGCCGGGGTGCAAGCCGACGATATCGTGGTGGGCGAGAAACCCGCCGGCTGGGTCGAGCGTGCCCTGTTTACCTCGGCGGTGGTTGATCGGGAGCCGGTCGATGCGGTGGTGATGGTGGAGAGCGGTCCGGCTGTGGTGAGCTTTTTTACCGAGCTGCGGCAGCTGTCGGGGCGAACGGTTACACACCGCTGGGAGTATGCCGGGGAGGTGGTCGCCGAGGTGCCCTTCGAGGTGGGTGGCCCGCGCTGGCGGGTGCACTCCCAAAAGCAGCTTTGGCCCGAGCAGGCCGGCCGCTGGTCGGTCATAGTGGTCGACGAGTCGGGCTGGATCCTGCACGCCGAGATGCTCGAGTATCGGCCCTGACCGACCCACGCTGTGTCAGGGGTTGGGCGTGTGGCCGGTGAGTTGTCGCGTCAAGCGCTGTTCTGCGGCCGCTCGCGCTTGAGTCTCCTGGGTCTCGCGCGGGTTCATCACGGCGGTGTCCGCGCGCGGTAGCACCCCCGATACGGTGACCGGGGCGGTGACCGGCGAGGTCTCCGAAGTGGCCTGTCCCGTGATCGCCGGGGCGGCTGCCAGGGTCCGTAGCCGGTCCCACAGCTGCTGGCCCTGTCCATGAATGAACCCGGCGGCCGCAGAGACCGACCCGGTCTGGATCACGGCATAGCTGCCGAGGGCGCCGAGGCAGAGGCCCAGGCCGACCAGGGCCCCGAACAGCAGCCGGCGGCCCCCGGCGGGCGCCGGCCTGTCCCGCTGAGCGTCCGGCACCGCGCCACGCGGGGTGGTCCGCTGGGCGCGCCCGGCCTTGTCCGACTGGAGTTGCAGCGGCGTCTGGGTGTCTCCCTCGGGGTTGAAGCGGGCCTTGCTGTGTCCCAGGAGCATGGCCAGCTCGAAGTCTCCGGACGCGCCGGCCTCGACGGCGGGGGCCCGCACCCCCTGCTTTTCGCGCAATTCGGCGATTTCCTTCTGAGTCTTGCGGAGCATGCGCTCGGCGGCGGCGATCCGCTCCCGCGCGATGTGGTGCGCCGAGCTGTTTCGAGTCAGTTCGGCCGCCGCCTGGTCACGGACCTTGCGGGCGGTCTCGGCCAGGTGTCCGAGTTCACGCAGGCGTGCCTCGCCATCGAAGACCGATTGCGCCAAGGGGCGTTCGCCGCCCGGCAGGGCCTGTTGGGGTTTGTTTGCGCGCATAGTTGCTCGCCTCTTCAAATTCCGGGACCCGCGGCCAAGGTTGACGACTGCCCCACCGGTGGATCGTTGCGCTGTCGCCTACGCGATAGGCTACAGTTTGGTCAATGTCGGTACCGGCCCTGGGTCACAGACTGCCCGCCCAGGGCACCGCGGGTCTGGCCACTACAGATCTGGCCACTCTCCGACCCGTCGCCGGCCCTTTCGCGGCAGGCCCGCGGACGGGGTCTGAAAGGGTAGCGGCCAGCGCGCCGCCGACTTGAGGCGCGCGCCGCGGCAATTTGACGCGGCAGGGCATCGGCGCCAGAGTATGCGGCCCGCAAAACCCCAGAGGATGTGTCGATCATGGCGTCAGATGTGAATGATTTGAGTGTCAATTACGAAGAGGAAGGCGTCCTGGTCGTCAAGGAGCTGGATAAGAAGATCCTGACCAAGGGCGCCTGGGCCACGGTAATTTTCCGCTACCAGGATTGGGACAAGGCCAAGAATGACTACGGTCCGGATCGCTACACCATCCGCCGCTACCAGAAACGTAATGGCGAATACATGCAGAAGTCGAAATTCAACATCTCCAGCCGGGATCAGGCCCGGGCGGTGATCGAGGCCTTGCAGGGTTGGACCGACGCCTGAGCGGTGATGGATCGGTCAGTGTGCGAAGGAGGCGCATCGGTATGCGACATTACATGCGGCACCCATCAGATATCCCGATCGAATTCCGGTGTGCGCCCGCCGAGTCGACGGAAACCCGGGCCCTGCACGATGTCAGCCGCGGCGGCCTGTCGTTCGTGGCGCCCTCGCCGTTGTTGCCCGACGCGGTGATCAGCGTGCGGATCGGCTGTATCGAACCGGCCTTCGAGGCCCCCTGCAGGGTAACCTGGTGCCGACGCCTGCCGGAGGGCTACCTGATCGGCGCGGAATTTCTGCACGCCAAGGACGAATACCGCGCGCGCATGGTCGAGCAGGTCTGTCATATCGAGCATTACAAGAACCAGGTCCAGGCGTGCGAGGGGCGGACCCTGACCAGCGAACAGGCCGCGCGCGAATGGATCGGCAGGTACGCCGAGGATTTTCCCGAGCTCGATGACCCGGCCCCGCCCGGGCGCTAGTGGTCCATGCGTGAAGTTCGGTGACTAAGAAGCACAGCCGGAGCGTGCAGATCAAGGCGCGAGAGCGCAGGAATAGCACCGCTATTTCAAGCTTTCGCAACGCAGAGCTGCACGCTCCGGCGCCGCGAACAGTTACCGAACTTTGCGCATGGACCACTAGGCGCCTGTCGGATTTGAGACTGATCTACTGCGCCGGAGGGAGAGCGGCCCCTTTTCCGACAGGCCCCGAGCCCGCCCGCTAACCGCGCAGCCAAGACCACCAGTTCTGTGCCAGTGCCGGATCGGGCGCGGCCACCACCGAGCGCGGTGGCAGGGCGGCCTGGAACACCGGCTGGCCTTCCAGGGTCAGGCTGGCGCCCCCCGCCTCGTGCAGCAGGAGGCTGCCGGCCGCGAAATCCCACAGCTTCTGCCCCCCATGCAGATAGACATGGCCGCGGCCGGCCGCCAGCCAGGCCCATTCCAGTGCGCAGGAACCGAAGTTGCGTTGCGAGTGATACGGCGGCGTCTCGATCAGCCGCTGGCGCAGCGCGGTGTCGAGGCGCTTGAAGTCGATCAGCGCGACGCAGCGGTCGAGGCTCAACGCGATCGGCGTTGTCCGCAACGCGGTGCCGTTGAGCCGGGCGCCGGCGCCCTCCCGGACGCTGAAACATTCATCGCGGACAGGATCGTAGATCACCCCGAGCCTTGGCTGACCGGCCCGCAACAGGGCCAGCGATACACCAAAGAACGGGATGCCCGCCGCGAAATTGCTGGTGCCGTCCAGGGGGTCGAGGCACCACAACGGCTGTTCGGTCGACTGCAGCAGGCGCGCCTGTGCCGCGCTGTCCATTTCTTCGCTCAGGAAGCCGATCTCCGGCCAGCCCTGCGCCAACCGCGAACGTAGATGCGCGTCGATGGCCAGGTCCGCCTCGGTCAGGATGCTGCCGTCGGCCTTGTGCTGCTGCGTCACGCGGGTGAACCGCGGCAACAGCTCCGCGCGCGCGGCCTCGCGTACCAGGGCGCAGAGGGTGTCCAGATCGGGCAGACCAGGCAGACCATGCAGATCGGGCGCGCTCATCAGGACGAGCAACTCACCTGCAGACGGCGGCCCCAATCCGGGGGCGGCTCTGCCAGATCCGCGTCGTCGGGGTGTTCCGCGAACGGGCGCTGCAACACCCGCAACAGCCGTTCGATCTCGGTGTAGTCGTGCTGCTCACGGGCGCGCTCGATGGCGTTGTGCGCCAGATAGTTGCGCAGCACGAACTTGGGATTGACGCGCTGCATGGCCGCGCGCCGCGCGCGGTCGTCGCTCTGCTCGGCGTGCAGCCTTGCGGCGTAATCACACGCCCAGGCGTCGAAGGCGGCGCGGTCGATGAACCGATCGCGCAGCGGCGTCGGGTCGGCGTCGGGCGCGCTGTCGAAGTCGGCCAGGTGGCGCCAGGTCAAGGTGTAGTCGCGGCGCTCCATGGCCATCTGTTCCAGCAGACGTTGGGCGAGTTGCAGATCCCCCGGGCGCGTCTCGCGCAGCCCCAGTTTGTCGCCCAGGCCGCGGCGGTAGCGTGCCTCGAAGGTCGTCGTGTACAGATCGAACTGGGCCATGGCCTGTTCCGCGGCGGCCTCGGGCCGCGCATCGAACAGCGGCAACAGGGCCTGGCCCAGACAGCTCAGGTTCCAGAGCGCGATCTCCGGCTGACGGTCGAAGGCGTAGCGGCCTTGGTGATCGGAGTGATTGCAGATAAAGCCCGGCTCGTAATCGTCCAGAAAGCCGAACGGGCCGTAGTCGAGCGTGAGTCCCAGGATCGACATATTGTCGGTGTTCATCACCCCGTGGGCGAAGCCGACCAACTGCCAGTCGGCCAGCAGGCGCGCGGTACGTTGCACGACCTCACGAAACAGCGCCAGATAGCGGTCCGGTCTGCCGATGAGGTCCGGATAGTGGTGCTCGATCACATAGTCGGCCAGGCTGCGCAGGGCCTCGACGCGGTTGCCATAGTAGAACGCCTCGAACGAGCCGAAGCGCACATGACTGGGCGCCATGCGCACCAGGACCGCCCCGGTCTCGATGGACTCGCGGTACACCTCTTCGTCAGAACCGAGGATGCACAGGGCGCGGGTGGTCGGGATGCCCAATCCGTGCATCGCCTCGCTGCACAGATACTCGCGGATGGTCGAACGCAGCACAGCGCGGCCGTCACCAGCGCGCGAGAAGGGCGTCTGGCCAGCGCCCTTGAGTTGCAGCTCCCAGCGCGCGCCGTGGCGGGTCAGAACCTCGCCGAGCATGATCGCGCGGCCGTCGCCGAGCTGGGACACGTACTGGCCGAACTGGTGTCCGGCATAGTGCATGGCCAGCGGTTCGCAGCCCGGCAGCGGCTTGCCGCCGTTGAAGATGTCCGGGAAATCCGCGCGGGCGGCCTCGGTGCAGTCCAGGTCGATCAGTGCGGCCGCCGCCGGGTTGAAACTGATCAGATGGGGATTGCGCAATGGGGTGGGGCGCACGCGCGCATGGAACTCCGCCGACAGCCGGGCAAAACTGTTGCTGAAGTGCAGCTGCTCCAGGGTCAACGGGGTGCCGAGTGGCGGGACGGTGGCGTGGCTGTGCATGCGCAGATCGTGACGACGGGTCCGGGTCGATGCGACCGGCGGTCGCACGGGTGTGGGCGCGCGGGGCTTCAGTCCTTGATCAGTTCCATGAGTTCCGAGCGCGAACGCGCGTTCTCGTGGAAGCTGCCGCGCATGGCGCTGGTGATCGTGGAACTGTTCTGTTTCTGCACGCCGCGCATCATCATGCAGAAATGGCTGGCCTTGATGATCACCGCGACGCCGTGCGGGGCGAGGATCTCCATCATGGCGTCGGCGATCTGATTGGTCAGGCGCTCCTGAACCTGCAAGCGCCGCGCGAACACATCCACGATGCGCGCGATCTTGGACAAGCCGATGACCTTGTTGTTGGGCAGATAGGCGACATGCGCCTTGCCGAAGAACGGCAGGATGTGGTGTTCGCACATCGAATAGAACTCGATGTCCTTGACGATGACCATCTCCTCGCAGTGTTCCTCGAACACCGCGTTGCTGACGACATCCTGCACCGTCATCTGATAACCGCTGGTCAGGAAATCCAGGGCCTTGGCCACGCGCAAGGGGGTGCGGCGCAGGCCGTCGCGGTCGGGCTGCTCGCCGATGCGCACCAGCAGTTGACGGACCAGGTCTTCGAAGTCTGGATCGTAGCTGTCCCCGGCTTCGGGGTCGTCATCGTCGAAGATTGGCGGGCGGACTCGGGCAGGTGTGATGCGTTGGGTCATGGGCGTATCCTTAGATCTCGCGCCGGGCCTGAGCCGGTAACGCGCCTACTATGCCGCCCGCTGCAGTGTGGTTCAAGCCGATGGCACATGGGGTTTCGCCCGCCACCCACAACCTTGCATGTGACCCCGGACCATGCCCCATTCCACTGAGCCTCTGTATCTGGCCCTCGATCAAGGCGGCCACTCCAGCCGTGCCCTGGTGTTTTCCGCGAGCGGCGCGCTGCTCGCCAGCGCGCAGGCCCCGGTCGAGACGCGCTCTCCGCAGCCCGGTTGGGTCGAGCAGGATGCCGAGGCGCTCGCGGCATCGTTGCGCGCGGTGATCGCCGAGGTCGGCTCCGCGCTCGGCGGAGATCTGCACCGTCTGCGCGCGGCCGGTCTGGCCACCCAGCGGTCCAATTGCGTGTGTTGGGATCGGCACACGGGCGCGCCGCTGAGTCCTGCCATCAGTTGGCAGGATCGGCGCGCACAGACCTGGTTGGAAGGGCTCGACCTCACCCAGGCCGAGATCCGCGCGCGCACCGGCCTGTACCGCTCGCCGCATTACGGGGCCGGCAAACTGCGCTGGTGCCTGGATCATCTGCCCGCGGTTCGCGCCGCGGCCGGCAATCTGGCCTGTGGCCCGCTGGCCAGCTTTCTCCTGTCGCGGTTACTTGCAGAGCGGCCGCTGCTGATCGACCCGGCCAATGCGGCGCGCACCCTGCTGTGGAATCTCGCCGCGCGGGACTGGGACGCGGCGCTGCTTGAGGCCTTCGGCATCGCGCGGCGGCTGTTACCGCGCTGTGCCGGTACGCGCGATGTCTATGGAACGCTTCAGGTCGGTGATCGGGCCCTGCCGCTGCGGGTATCGACCGGCGATCAGTCCGCGGCCCTGTTCGGAGACGGGCACCCGCGCGGCGATACCCTGTATGTGAATCTCGGCACCGGGGCGTTTCTGCAGCGCCCCGTCACGGGCCTGCCGTGTCCGCCGGACGGCCTGCTCGCGAGCATCGTATATGCCGACGCGACGCGCGCGGAGTATGTGTTGGAGGCGACCGTCAACGGCGCCGGCACGGCCTTGGACTGGGCGCGCGATCGGCTGGGCATGCGCGATATCGAGGCGTCGCTGGCCGATTGGCTGCACCAGGACGGCGAGATCCCGCTGTTTCTGAACGGCGTCGCCGGTCTCGGCTCGCCCTGGTGGGATGCCGGGTTCGGCAGCCGCTTCGTCGGCGCCGGCGCGCCCTGGGCGCAGGCGGTCGCCGTGGCCGAGAGCATCGTGTTCCTGATCGTGGAGAACCTGCGCCGGCTGAATGCCGACGCGTCGCTGCGGTGCATCCAGGTCAGCGGGGGCCTGGCGCGTCTGTCGGGGCTGTGCCAGCGCCTGGCGGACATCAGCGGCTTGACTATCGTTCGCAGTGCCCAGCCCGAGGCCACCGCGCGCGGCGTGGCCTGGTTGCTGGCCGACGCCGAGGGACTCGGTTGGGGGTCCGCCGACGGCGAGCTCTTTACGCCCCGGGAGAACCTGGCCGCCCAGGCGCGCTATGGGCGTTGGCGCGAGGCGATGCGCCAGGCGCTGGAGGCCTGAGTGCATTGCGGCCGGATCGGCGACCGCGCGTCATAGGCTGGGAAACCCTGCCCGGGGTTCAAGCGGACATCGGGCTGGGTCGACAATGTTTCTAAGGAAGCGCTGAAAAAATCTCCCGTTTGCCCTTCGACAAGCTCAGGGCGAACGGGAAATGCCGTGATAGTGAAAGCGATTCGTCCGTTCGTGGTTCGACAGGCCTGTCCTGTGCATGTCGAAGCCTGTCCTGAGCCAGTCGAAGGGGGGCTCACCACGAACGGACTTATTCGGCTTCTCTAAATAGAAAGCATCGGTTGCAGGTTACGGAGACGCCATGTCTGGCCTGACCCTGGTTGCCCACCGCGGCTATGCCGCGCGTTATCCCGAGAACACCCTGCCGGCCTTGCAGGCGGCGGTGCGGGCCGGTGCGCGCTGGCTGGAGTTCGATGTGCAGTTCAGCGCCGACGCCGTGCCGGTGCTGTTGCACGACACCACCCTGCAACGCACCGCGGCCCGGCCCGAGTCGGTCTTCGATCTGAGCGCGCGGCAACTGCAAGGCGTCCGCGTTGGCGAGCCCGGGCGCTTCGGAGACCGGTTCGCCGAGACTCCGCTGCCGACCCTGGCGGAGGTCGTTGCCTGGCTGGCGACCGAGTCGCAGGTGCAGGCGTTCGTCGAGGTGAAGGTCGAAAGCATCCAGCGCTTCGGCATCGGACGCACGCACCGGGCCCTCTGGTCCGCCCTGGGGCCGGTGCGCGAGCGTTGCGTATTGATCTCCTACGACGACGCCTTTCTGTTCGCCGCGCGGGTCGCGGCGCCGGTGCGCATCGGTTGGATCGCCGCTGCGTGGGATGATGCGCATCGGCGGCGCGCGCAGGCCCTGGCGCCGGAGGTGCTGTTCACCAACTACACGCGCCTGCCGCCGGGGCCGTTGTGGGATGGCCCCTGGCGCTGGGCGGTGTACGAGGTCGACGACGCGGAACTGGCCCTGGCGCTGGCTGCGCGCGGCATCACCTTCATCGAGACCATGGCCGTGGGTGAACTGCTGGCCGACCCGCGTCTGGCCGTAGACGCGACGCATGACTGATGTCGATATCGTGGTCGTCGGCGCCGGCATCCAGGGTGCCGGCGTGGCCCAGGCCGCGGCGGCGGCCGGCTACAGCGTGCTGCTGCTGGAACAGACCGGCATAGCCAGCGGCACCTCCAGCCGCTCCAGCAAACTCATCCACGGCGGCCTGCGCTATCTGGAGAGCGGGCAGTTCCGGCTGGTGCGCGAGTGCCTGCGCGAACGCGCGCTGCTGTTGCAGAACGCGCCGGGGCTGGTGCGTCTGGTGGCACACCATATCCCCGTGTATCGCCAGACGCGGCGCCGGCCGGCGACCCTGCGCGCGGGATTGAGTCTGTATGCACTGCTGGGCGGTCTCGGGCCCGAGCTGCGCTTCGCCACCTTGCCGCGGCGTGTCTGGCCGACGCTCGACGGCCTGCGCCAGGACGGCCTGCAGACGGTGTTCCGCTATTACGATGCCCAGACCGACGATGCCGCGCTGACCCGCGCCGTGCTGCGTTCAGCCGAATCGCTGGGCGCGCAGCTGTGCATGCCCGCCACCCTGACCGGCGCGGTGGTAACCGGGGCGGCGATCCAGGTGCGTTATCGCGATGCCGCGGGAGAGGCGGCGTTGGGTTGTCACGCCCTGGTCAACGCCGCCGGGCCCTGGGTCGCGGAGGTCCTGCGAAGCCTCGCGCCGTCCGAGCAGGTCCCGGGTTTGGAGTGGGTCGCCGGCACGCACCTGGTGTTGCCGCGCCGGCTCACGCAGGGCGTGTACTATGCCGAGGCGCCGCAGGACGGCCGCGCGGTGTTCATCATGCCCTGGCAGGGTGAGCGGACCCTGGTCGGGACGACCGAGCGTGGCTATCACGGCGACCCCGCTGCCGTCGCGCCCAGTCCCGAGGAGGTCGCCTATCTGCTCGACACGGTGCGCGAGTATTTTCCCGACTACGCGTCTCTGGAACCGGTCGCCAGCTTCGCCGGCGTGCGCGTGCTGCCCGCCGCGGACGGCCCCGCCTTCGCGCGTCCGCGCGAGACCCGCCTGTACCTCACGCACGCGGGGCGGGTGCTGTCGATCTACGGCGGCAAGCTGACCGCCTACCGCGCCAGCGCGGCGCGGGTCATGGGCCGCCTGCGGGGTGTGCTGCCGCGGCGCCGCCGCCGGGCCGAGACCGAGCGCTTGCCGCTGGTCTGAACCGGTGCTGGCTCAGCGCCTCGGAATGAACGACAGCGCCACCGAATTGATGCAGTAGCGCAGGCCCGTCGGCGGCGGGCCGTCCGGAAATACATGGCCGAGGTGCGCGTCGCAGCGGGCGCAGCGCACCTCGCTGCGGTGCATGCCATGGCTGCGGTCTTCGTGGGTGTCGATGGCCGCACCGGGGGCGGGCTCGGAGAAGCTCGGCCAGCCGCAGCCGGCATCGAACTTGTGGCTGGACTCGAACAGCGGCGCGCCGCAGCAGACGCACCGGTATTCACCACTGTCCTTGGTCGCGTGATACTGCCCGGTGAAGGCCGGCTCGGTGCCCTGACAGCGGGTGACCGCGTACTGTTCCGGGGTGAGTTGCGCGCGCCACTCGGCGTCGCTCTTCTCAATCTTGTCGCGCATGGGAACCTCCTGCGGTGCCACGACCTGGGGCCTGAACTATATAGTCCGGCAGCGTCGCCGCGCCAATCCGCGTGCGTCTCCGGCGGGCGAGCGGCTTCGGCGCGTCGAGGGCAAGCGTCGGCAAGGGGCGAGCATGCGCCTGCGCAACCCGCTGAGCGGGGACGCTTGAACGGGCCGCCCTTGCCGGTCCGCCGTGTTCAGAATGTGGCCGCCGGGCCGATGCAGTGAAGACTCTCGATACGCGCGCAAAGGACCTGCAATCGATGCGGCCCCGGCCACCCCAGCAAGGCAATTTCTTCCGCACCCTGCGCATCGGCATCCTGCTGGTCGTCCTGCTGGCCGTGGCCGGCGATGCCTGGCTGACCCGTTGGCGCACCACCGACTGGGATGCGCCGCTGTGGGTGAGCGTCTACCCGATCAATGCCGACGGCAGTCCCGCGACCGCGCGCTATCTCGCGACGCTCGACAGCGGGACCTTCGCCGATGTCGAGGATTTTCTCGCGCGGGAGGCGGCACGCTACGGCGTCGACCAGTCCAGCCCGATGCAGTTGAGGTTGGCCCCCGAGGTGCGCGAGCCGCCGTCACCGCCCCCGGTGAACGGCCAACGGCTCGCGGTGATGGGCTGGAGTCTGAAGATGCGCTACTGGGCCTGGCGCATACAGCGCACGGCCGGTGGTCCACCCAGCGACATCCAGGTCTTCGTGCAGTATTTCGATCCTCAGCAGACCGAGCGGCTGGCGCATTCGCTGGGCCTGCAGAAAGGGCTGATCGGGGTGGTTAACGCCTTTGCCTCGCCGCGGATGGCCGATCAGAACAATGTGGTCATAGCCCATGAACTGCTGCACACGGTCGGCGCGAGCGACAAGTACGACCTTCGCACCAACCAGCCGCTGTACCCGCAGGGTTACGCCGAGCCCGAGCGCGAGCCGCTGTACCCGCAGTCGCACGCGGAAATCATGGGCGGCCGGGTCCCGGTATCCGAGCGCGGGTCCGAGATTCCGCTGTCGCTGGACAAGACCCTGATCGGCCCGGCGACCGCCGCCGAGATCCACTGGATCACGCCGGACTCCTGAGCGCGGCGTTGGAAGCCGGTGGATTCCACGGCCCGCCAGGTCATACAATCCCCGGTCCGAAAACCAGATCCCACTGCGCGCATGCACACGCCCGAGCCCCTGCTGTTGTCCATCGTCGAGCTCGGCGGTTATCCGAATTTCGCGCCGCTGTACGCCCAGCTCGGATGCCGGGTCATGGTCGAAAACAGCATGCGCAAGGCGCTCGCCGCGGTGAAGCAGCATGAACCGCGCGTGGTGGTGGCCGAATTCAATTTTCAGTCCGATTTTCGCGACCGCACCAGCAGCCTCGAATCACTGATGGCGGTGGTGCAGCGGTTGCCGGAGACCCGGGTGATTGTGTTCTATGAGCCGGAACACGCGGCGCAGCTCGGGAGATTGCAGGCGCGTTTTCCCCTGTTCCGGGTGATGGCCTATCCGATCGTCGAGGCCTCGCTGGCAGATAATGTGCGCGCCGCCCTGGCGGGGTGATCAACGTTCGCCGCGGCGGGTGCGGCTTTTATAGCGGGTGATGCGCCGGACGATATCCTGCCAGGGAAAGTGCTCGGGCGTGGCGTAGCGGGTCGCGGCGTCGTTGAGCAGGCCGAAGACATCGGCCACCTCGTCGCTGTCGACGCGCTCCGGATAGACCAGCGCCTGCAAGCCGAGCAGGCCACCGACCTGCACCTTGATCTCCTTGTTGTGCGGCAGCGGCCCGCCGATGTGGGTCATCTGCAGGCTGAAGCGCGCGCCTTCACGCAGGCGCGTGAGCAGGTCCTGGCAACGCTGTTGCGCGGCATCCGATTTGCAGCCGACGCCCTCGCGATCGGCCAGGTAAAAACGCTCGGCATGACTGCAGGCGATCTTGCGGGTGTTGAGCGCCTTTTCCAGCACGCAGCGGCGTTCGTTCACGGTGCGATAGGTGGCGCGGTATTCGTCCTCTTCCATCGGCGCCGGCCGCGGGGGCTACTTTTCCCATTCCCGCAGGATGGGCGCCTCGCGGTGCTCCTGAAGCCGTTCCTCGGCCTCCAGCGGGGTGGCGGCGAAGACCACCTTGATGATGATGTCGGTGCCGACGCCGAGCTCGGCGCGCATACCGCGCGCGGCCTGCTTGGCGTCGTTGAAGCTGTCGAACTGCGTTTGCAGTTCCAGTCTCTTGACCATCGCGGTCGGGCCGGGGGTGATCTTGTAGATGAAATAGGGCATGGGCGCTATCCTCGGCGGCCAGGTGCGGGGTATCCCGCCACGGTGCGGGATTATCCGGGCCCCGCCGCCGGAAAGTCCAGCCCGAGCGGTGTCCTGACGCGGACCGACCGTGAATGTCCGCGTGGCTGCGGGGTTTTAAAATCTCGACGAAGGGTATAAACAGATAGCCGGCCTTGTGATCTGGATCTGATCTTCCATGCAGAATAAACCCAACATCCTGCGCGCCATTCCGCTGCGCCGCTACACCTTCGGCGAATTCACCGTGGTGGTGCTCGGCGACATCGAGAGCCCCGATGCGCAGGACTACCGTTATATCCTGGCCGTGGTGCGCGAGGGCGACCCCGAGCCGGGCATCTACCTGACCTGCGAGGCTAAACCGGGCGGGCAGCAGCAAGTGCACTTGGTGATGCGTGACGGCAGCGAGATGGTCGCCGAGGATCCGGGCTACGCCGACATCGAGGTGTTCTGCACAGCGGGCCTGGCGATGCTCCAGCAGCTACTCAATCTGTCGGATGAAGAGCCCTACCGCCTGCTGTGAACTGAGGGACGCCGATGGCCTTCACTATCCGCCTGCTGCCGAGCGGGAACGTGTTTCCGGCCGAGCCTGGAGAACCCCTGCTGGAGGCGGCGCTGCGGGCCGGTTTGGCGCTGCGCTATCACTGCAACAGCGGCAGTTGCGGCGATTGCCGCGCGCGCCGGGTGGCCGGTGAATTGGGCGAGGCACGGCACCACGATTATGTGTTCAGCGAACGCGAGCGCGCCGACGGGCAGTTCCTGCTGTGCCGCGCCACGGCCGCCAGCGACCTGGTGATCGAGGCGGTCGAGGCGTGCAACGTCGCCGATGTGCCGGTGCAGCGTATTGCGACCCAGGTGTGCAAGCTGGCGCGCCTGAGCGACGCGGTCATGGAGGTGCAGCTGTGTACGCCGCGCAGCAAGACCCTGTGGTTTCTCGCCGGCCAGCATGTGCGCCTGAACCTTCCTGGACTGGCGCCGCGCGACAAGTCGATCGCCAGTTGTCCCTGCAATGGCCGGGTGCTGCAATTCCACGTGGGCAACGCGCCGGACGATCCGTTCGCCGAACAGGTGTTCAACCGGCTGAAGCCCCGCGACAGCGTGGAGATCGAAGGCCCGTTCGGCAGCTTCGTGCTCGATGAGGATTCGCCGCGCCCGATCCTGTTCATCGCCTTCGAGACCGGCTTTGCGCCGATCAAGAGTCTGATCGAACACGCCATCTCGCTGGAGCTGGATCAGCCGATGCGTCTGTATTGGATCGCGCAGCGCGCCTCGGGGCATTACCTCGCCAATCAGTGTCGCGCCTGGCACGATGCCCTGGACGATTTCGATTTCATCCCGGTCGTGGCCGATACCGATGCCGCACAGGACGCCCCGGCGCGGGCGCTGGCGCGCGCCGCACAACGCATCGCGGCGGGGCATCCCGATCTCAGCGGTTTTGATGTGTACCTGAACGGCCCCGATAGCCTGTTCGCCCCACTGTGTACGGCGCTGCGGGCGCAGGGTCTGCCGCCGGAGCGGCTGTTCATCGACCGCATTCAGCGGTTCTGAGTCCTTCAGGTTACCGCTCCGCCGCGAGTCCGGCGCTCTCCACGCGCAGACCCAGCATCAGCACGAATCCGCGCAGGCGTTGCTCGCCGTCGTGGCTGTAGTCGAACTGATAGGTGCGATGCAGGGTGACATGGCCCTGCGGGCTGCGGCGCAGGCGCAGGGCATTCAAGGCGACGGTGCCGTCGAGTAATTGCAGGTCCTGGCGCCGGCACAGGTCCTGGGCGGTGCGCGCGGCGATCTCGCGGGCGCGCAGGCTCTGTTGCCAGAACCACAACAGCGCGCCGATGGCGATCAGGAGCAGCAGGGGTTGCATGCGGTGCTCAGGCGTCGAGGTCGGGGATCAAGTCGCTTTCCAGCTGTTTGATCAGATCCTTGAGCAGCAATTTGCGCTTCTTGAGCCGTTTGAGCTGCAGCTGGTCGATGTGCGGGTCGTGCGCCAGGCGCTCGATGATGTCATCGAGGTCACGGTGCTCCAGACGCAGGAGTTCGAGTCGCTGCCGCAGGGCCTTGGCTTCAGCATCGCTCATGTCGGGCATCGGCGGCGGTCCGGGGTCGACGGTTAGGCGCCCCAGGCGGGGCTGCGCCACGATACCACAAGCCTCGCCGGGATTGAGCCACGGCCTGCCCCCGCGCGGGTGAGCTGATATACTGCCGCGCTCCCGGTGGCCGTCGCAAAGCCCGCCGCCCCGCTGTCCAGGTCCGTCCCCATGTCCGATCCCAAACCGCTGTTCTCCTACCGTCCCTATTGGGCCAAGCGCTTCGGCACGGCGCCGGTGCTGCCGATGTCGCGGGCGGAGATGGAGCAGCTCGGCTGGGATACCTGCGACATCATCCTGGTCACCGGCGATGCCTATGTCGATCACCCCAGCTTCGGCATGGCGGTGATCGGCCGGGTCCTGGAGGCGCAGGGTTTCCGGGTCGGCATCATCGCCCAGCCGGACTGGACCGGGGTGGCGGATTTTCAGGCCCTGGGCCGGCCGAACCTGTTCTTCGGCATCACCGCCGGCAACATGGATTCCATGGTCAACCGCTACACGGCTGATCGTAAACGCCGCTCCGACGATGCCTATACGCCCGATGACCAAGGCGGCCGGCGGCCGGACCGTTCGGTGATCGTCTATGCGCAGCGCACCCGCGAGGCCTATCCGGAGGTGCCGCTGGTGATCGGCGGCATCGAGGCGAGCCTGCGGCGTATCGCCCACTACGACTATTGGTCCGATACGGTGCGCCGCTCGGTGCTGGTCGACGCCAAGGCCGACCTGCTGGTGTACGGCAACGGCGAGCGCCAGGTCGTCGAGATTGCGCACCGCCTGGCCGCGGGCGAACCGGTCACCGCGTTGCGCGACATCCGCGGCACCGCCTTCATGAGCCGCGGCCTGCCCGAGGGCTGGGCCGAGATCGATTCGACCATGGTCGATGCGCCCGGTCCCGTGGCGGCGCATCCCGATCCCTACGCGGCGAGTCCGTCGCCCGCCGCCGCGGGACCGGCGGTGACTGAGGTCGTGGTGCGCCTGCAGCGCCGCCCACCGCCCGACCGGGCGCTGAGCGTGCTCCGCCTGCCGGCCTTCGAGGCGGTGCGGACGGATCCGGTGTTGTACGCGCACGCCTCACGGGTGCTGCACCTGGAGACC
>JBHEOS010000028.1:0-25201 GCA_046260695.1 Gammaproteobacteria bacterium | reverse complement strand
GTCTCCAGGGCCTCGCTTAAGTCGGCATGCTGGGCGTCCAGATAGGCCTTGCGCTTGGACTGCTCCTCGAATTCTTCGATGGCGGCCAGGTTGATGGGGCCCAGACGCTGGATCTTGGCCTCCAGTTCCGCAAGCTCGCTCGCCCAGGCGTCGATCTCGGCGTGTTCCGGCATCTCCTGGATCAGGGTCTCCAGCGTGAAGTCGGTCTCGGCGAGTTGCTCCAGCAGGGTCTGGGTGCGCACCTTGGTCTCCTGCATGGCGATGCGCAGCTGATTCAGTTGCTCGCGGAGCTCCTGGGCGTGGCGCTCGCGGGCCGCGCGCTGCTGCTCGTCGCCGCGTAGATGATGGTCGATATCCTCGACCGTGCGGCGGGCAGCGGTCAGCTCGGCCTCGACCTCGGAACGCCGCGCCAGAAACTGCGCGAGTTCCGCCTGCAGGACAGCCAGCGGAGACTCGCCTTCGGCCAGCGCCGTGCTGAGCTGCTCGCGGCGCTCACGCAGGTGCACCTGCTGACCGCGCATGCGCTCCAGACCCAGACCGGTGGTGGACTGGGCGGTGCGTTGGGACTCGATCTGGACGGCCAGTTCGTGGGCCCGCTCGCGGTCTGTCTGGGCCTGGTCGCGGGCCTGATCGAGCGCGCTACGGCACAGCTCGCGCGCGGCAGCGCGCCGGTCGCGCTCCTCGGCCAGCTCCGTCATCAGGGCCAGGGCCTCGCTCTGGGTGCGGCGGGCGACCGCGTGTTCCTGATCGACCCGCGCGCGCTGGGTGGCCAGTTCCCCGGTCTCCTGGCCGATGGCCGACAGGCGCGTCTGCAGCTGGGTCTGATGGGCGCGGCGGGTGCTGAGCTGGGCGCGCGCCTCGCTGTGGGCCCGGTGCGCTTGATTCACCGCGACCTGGAGGTCGTCACGGCGTTGTTCGTTGGCCTGAAGGCCGGCGCGGGCCTGTTCGAGGCCCGCCTCCAGGCTCGCCAACTCATCAGCCTGTTCTTGCAGTTGTTTATTCAACTGCTTGATTTCACGCTCACGCTCCAGGACGCCTGCCTTGTCGTCGCTGGCATGCCGGACCCGCAACCAAGACGCGCCGATCCACACCCCGTCGCGGGTCACGATGGATTCATGGGCCGCCAGCCGGTCGCGCGAGGTCAGGGCCTCGGCCAGGGTCTCGGCGCGGTAGATGCCGCCGAGCACGCCGGCCAGCGACCAGGGGGCCTGCACCCGGTCCGCCAGCGGTTCCAACGTGCCGGCCGGTATCGGCATGGCTTGGCCCGTCTCGAACAGGGTCAGATTACCCTGGGACAAGCCGGCGAGCGCCGCGGCGACGCGGTCGACGCCGTCCACGCACACGGCCTCCAGGTAATCGCCGAGCACCGTCTCGACGGCACCCTCCCAGCCGGCCTCCACCTGGATCTGCTGGGCCAGCCGCGGCGCCGCGGCGAGCCCCTGCCCGAGCAGCCAATCGGTCACCGCCCCGCCGGTCTGACCCAGGGCCGCCTGCTGCACGGCCTCCAGCGACACGAGCCGGCCGCGGGTGTCCTGCCCGGATCGGCGGGCCGCGTCCAGCTGCCGATCTTTTGTCTGAACATTCTCACGCAGGTCATTGATAACAGTGCGCAGAGCATCCAGTTCGGACTGCAAGCGCGCGGCCGCCTGTTCGCGCGTCTCGGCCTCCGCCGCCAGTCGGGCGAGTTCGTCGTCGAGACTGCCTTCGCTCAGGGACTCACGTTCGGCAGCCAGACGCTCCAGGCGCTGCACCAGTTGCAGTTGCTGGCGTTCCAGCTGGTCGATGCGGGTCCGCTCGACCTCGGCCGTACGCTGGGGCTCGGCGGCGCGCCGGTTGAAATCCTCCCACTCGGTCTGCCAGGTCTGCATGGCCTGTTCAGCCTCGCGCAGGCGCTGGCCGGTCGCCTCGGCGCGCGCCTGCAACTCGGCATGCTCGGGTTGCAGGGTACTGAGCGCATGTTCCAGTTCGGCCAGGCGCTGGGTGTCCACCGCGATATGCGCCTCGGCCTCGTTCCAGGCCGTGTCCGCCTGGGCGAGTTCCTGCTGCTGGCGTGCGCGGGTGTCCTTGCCGTGCTGAATGGCCTGCTCGACCCGGGCGATCTCGGCGCCCAGGCTGTAGAAACGCCCTTGAACCGCATTGAAGGCGTCATTGGCATCGACCTGCGCCGCGCGCGCCTTCTCGATGGCGACCTCCAGGGCGCGCTGCTCGGCGATCACCGCCTCCAGACCGGTCTCCAACTCCTGGATCTGGCGCTGCCGCTCGGCGCTCTCCTGCTGGTACCCCTGGTGCTTGAGGGTCAACAGCTCGGCGCGCACCCGGCGCTCCTGCTGCTTGAGCGCCTTGTAGCGCTCGGCGGTGCGCGCCTGCCGTTGCAGCTTCTCCAGTTGTTTCTCGATTTCATCACGCAGATCATTGAGTCGAGAGAGATTCTCCTGGGTGTTCTTGATTCGGGTCTCGGTCTCGCGGCGGCGCTCCTTATATTTGGAGATCCCCGCGGCCTCTTCCAGGTAGACCCGCAGATCCTCCGGGCGCGCCTCGATCAGGCGCGAAATCATGCCCTGCTCGATGATCGAATAGCTGCGCGGTCCCAGACCGGTACCGAGGAAGATGTCGGTGATGTCGCGGCGGCGGCAACGCACGCCGTTCAGGAAATAGCTGGAGGTGCCGTCGCGCGAGACCTGGCGCTTGACCGAGATCTCGCTGTACTCGGCATACTGCCCACCGAGCTTGCCGTCGCTGTTGTCGAAGATCAGCTCGACGCTGGCGTGGCCGACCGGCTTGCGGGCGCTGGAGCCGTTGAAGATCACGTCCGCCATGGAGTCGCCGCGCAGGTTCTTCGCGGAACTCTCGCCCATCACCCAGCGCACGGCGTCGATGGTATTGGACTTGCCGCAGCCGTTGGGCCCGACAATGCCCACCAGGTTGCTGGGCAGGTGGATCGTGGTGGGGTCGACGAAGGATTTAAAGCCGACGAGTTTGATTTTGTCTAATCGCATGGGGCGCGAAGATACCTGAAGCTGGACGAGACGCGAAGATACAAGATCGGCGCCGCGCCACACAAGGATTGACTGGACAGCCACGGCGAAAACCCTCGCCGGCCCCGGCCGACCCCGTGCAAGCGCCGAAACCGCCGGGTTTTTGCTTGTCTCTTGCGGTACGCATCCAGTATCTTTGCGCGCCATGAGCACCCAGCCCAGCAAAACCCTGGAAACCTTCCCCAATCCGCAGCCCGGCCGCGACTACCTGATCCGCATCCGGGTGCCCGAATTCACCTGCCTGTGCCCGAAGACCGGCCAGCCCGACTTCGCCACGCTGCTGCTGGAATACATCCCCGAGGGGCGTTGCGTGGAGCTCAAGTCGCTGAAGCTGTACGTCTGGGCGTTCCGCGACCAGGGCGCGTTCCACGAGGATGTGACCAACCGCATGCTGGACGATCTGGTGACGGCGACCGCGCCGCGCTACCTGCGCCTGACCGCGGAGTTCAATGTCCGCGGCGGGATCTACACCACCATCGTGGCCGAACACCGCGCGCCCGGCTGGCAGGTGCCGGTCCGGGTCGAGCTGCCCTGAGCGGCCACGCGTCCCCCACCTTCCTCGGGATCGATGTCGGCACCTCCGGGGTGCGCGCCTGCCTGATCGACGCCCGCGCGCAGGAACTGATCAGCGCACAGACCCCACTGCCCGCGCCGCAGCGCACCACTCTTGGGATCGAACAGGACCCGGACCTGTGGTGGCAGGCACTCGACCGGGTGCTGGGCGAGCTGGGCGATGCGGGGCACCTGCGCCAGGTCGCGGCCCTGGCGCTGGATGCCACCTCCGCCACCCTGCTGGCCTGCACCGAAACCGGCGAGCCGCTCGGTCCGGCCCTGATGTACAACGATGCGCGCGCCACCGACGCGGCCGAACACATCGCCGCCATCGCCCCGGCCACCAGCGGTGCGCACGGCGCCCACGCCAGCCTGGCCAAGGCCCTGTGGTTGAACACCCATACTCCGCTGCACGCCGCCCGCCATCTGCTGCACCAGGCCGACTGGCTGAACGGCCGGCTGTGCGGGCGCTTCGGACTCAGCGACGAGAACAACGCCCTGAAGCTCGGCTATGACCCGGTCGCCCGGGTCTGGCCCGACTGGCTCGACCAGACCGGTCTCAGACGCGAATGGCTGCCCGCGGTGGTCGCGCCGGGCACCCCGCTCGGCACGCTGTTGCCGCACTGGGCGCAGCGCTGGGGTCTGCCGGCGGCGGCACGGCTGGTCGCCGGCACCACCGACAGCACCGCCGCGTTCCTCGCCACCGGCGCCGACCGCCCCGGCCAGGCGGTGACCTCGCTGGGCAGCACCCTGGTGTTGAAGGTGCTGGCCGAGCAGCCGGTGTTCGCGCCCGACTATGGCGTCTACAGCCACCGGCTCGGCGCGCGCTGGCTGGTGGGCGGGGCCTCCAACAGCGGCGGCGCGGTGCTGCGGCAGTTCTTCAGCGCCGAGCGGCTGCGTGCCCTGGAGCCGGCCCTCGATCCCGCAGTGGATACCGGACTCGATTACTACCCGCTGCCTTCCGTGGGCGAACGCTTCCCGATCAACGACCCGCAGTGGCCGCCGCGCATGACCCCGCGCCCGGCCGATGACGCGCGCTTTCTACAGGGCCTGCTGGAGGGCATCGCGGCCATCGAACACCAGGGCTACGCGCTGCTGCAGAGACTCGGCGCCCCCTACCCGACAACAGTCATCAGCAGCGGCGGTGGCGCGGCGAATGCGGCCTGGCGCGCGCTCCGCGCCCGGCGGCTCGGCGTCCCGGTCACGCAGGCCGCGCATCAGGAGGCCGCCTACGGCGCGGCGTTGCTGGCCTGCCGCAGCGGGGCGGCGGCTTGTGCCTGAGCCCACATTCCGCAACACTTCGCCGGCGCGCGCGTCCGCGCACGGACAAGCCGCCGGTGCCGAACCCGTTAAGGAAGCTCTAAATAAGTTTCCCGTTCGCCCTGAGCTTGTCGAAGGGTGAACCGGAAATGTCGTGAAAGTGATTCGTCCGTTCGTGGCTCGACAGGTCTATCCTGAGCTTATCGAAGGGCTCACCACGAACGGACTTATTCAGGGCGTCCTTAAGGTCGTCGCAAAGCGGACGCCGCACCACGCCGATCGTCACCTCGGCCCTGCATGGATGCGCCACGATGCCCGCACTCGTCAAACCCAAAACCTCCCTGCGCCACTACCATGCGGCGCTGCTCATCCTGTTGCTGGGCAGCGTGCTCAGCGGCCTGGCAGCACGCTGGGAGACCGCCCAGGAACAGCAACGCCTGTTGCAGCGCTTCGAGTTCCTGGCCCAGGAGCGCGCCGGGCGCTTGCAGGCCGGCATTGACCGCGCCCTGCACAGCCTCTACGCCACCGGCGCCCTGTTCGACGCCAGCGAGCAGGTCACGCGTGCCGAATTCAATGACTTCCTGCGCGAACTGATCCGCCTGCACCCGGATATCCACGGCATCGAATGGCTGCCGCGGGTCCGCGATAACGAGCGCGCGGCCTTCGAGGCCAGCGCACGCGCCGAAGGCCTCACGGATTTCCAGATCACCGAGGAGATCGCACCTCAGAACCTGGTGCCCGCGGCGCGCCGCGAAACCTATTTCCCGGTCTTTTACGCGGTCCCCGAGGACCGGAACCGCAAGGCGTTGGGCTTCGACTCCTATAACCAGCACGACAACAACACCCTGATGGACGTGGCCCGCGACCGTGGGGCAGTGCTTGCGACCGCGGCCTTCGTGCTGGTCCAGGACCCGGAGCAGCGGCTGAGCACGGTGATCTACCGGCCGGTCTACCGCGACGGCAAGACCCCCGAGGGCGTGGAGGCGCGCCGTGATCAACTGCTGGGCTTCGTCGTGATCCTGCTGCGCATCGCCGATTTCGCGGGGCACGCCAGCGCCCACAGCGCGAGCAATCTGGACTGGATACTCGTCGATACCGCCGCGCCCACTGACCAGCAACGGCTATACCAGCACCTCTCGCGGCCCCGGGTGACACCGGCCGGAGTCGTTCCGACCGCGGCCCCCGGCGACCCGATCGCCAGCGTAGCCTTGCAGCTGCCCGGCCGGCAGTGGCGCGCGCATTACACGCCGACGCCGGGGTTTTATGCGCGCTTTGGCGCCGAACGCGGCTGGCTGGTATTGGCGACGGGCCTTACATTGACCGCCGTGCTGACCTACTTCATCGGTTCGCGGATCCGCCGCACACTGGAACTGGAATACCTGGCACGCCGCGATTTTCTGACCGGACTGCCGAACCGCGCCCTGCTCACCGAGCGGCTCGCGCATGCCCTGGACCGGGCCCGCCGCGACGGCGGTCAACTCGCCCTGTTGTTCCTCGACCTCGACCGCTTCAAACACATCAACGACAGCCTGGGCCATACGGCCGGCGACCGCATGCTGGGACAGGTGGCCGGGCGGCTGAGTCAGGCACTGCGCGTTGAGGACACCCTGGCGCGGATGGGCGGCGACGAGTTCGTGGTGCTGATGGAACACCTGCAGAACGAACGCGAGGCGGCGCTGCTGGCCGACCGGCTGATTCAGACGCTGGTCGATTCTATCGACATCGACGGGGTGGAGATCTTTCTCACGACCAGCATCGGCATCAGCCTGTATCCGCAGGACGCGGACAACGCCGAGGGGCTGATCAGCAACGCCGACGCCGCGATGTACCGGGCCAAGGCCGAGGGCCGCAATACCTACCAGTTCTACACCCCGGAACTGACCCGCATCGCCCATGAGCAGGTGACCCTGGTGGGCAACCTCAAACACGCCCTGGAACGCCGGGAGCTCTCGCTCGTCTATCAGCCGCAGCACAACCTGGCCGATGGCCGGGCCTTTGGCGTCGAGGCCCTGCTGCGCTGGCACCCTGGCCAGGCCGAGGTGATCATGCCGGAACGTTTCATCCCCCTGGCGGAGGAGACCGGGCTGATCGTCCCGATCGGCGCCTGGGTGCTGCATGAGGCCTGCCGCCAGGCCCGCCGCTGGTTGGACGAGGGCGTGAACTTGCAGCGCCTCTCGGTGAACCTCTCCGCGCAGCAACTGCACCGCGGCGCGATCCTGGAGACAGTCCGCCAGGCGCTCGCAGACACCGGCCTGCCGGCGGACAAGCTGGAACTGGAGGTCACCGAGTCCATCCTGATGACGCCCTCAGAGGCGCCGATCAACACCCTGAACGAACTGCGCCGTCTCGGCGTGGCCATCTCGGTCGACGATTTCGGCACGGGATATTCCTCCTTGGCGCGGCTCAAACGCCTGCCCATCGACCGGCTCAAGATCGACCGCGGCTTCGTGCAGGATCTGCCTCACGATGCGGACGACACGGCCATCGCCCGCGCCATCATCGCGCTGGGCCACAACCTGAGCCTGCGGGTACTCGCCGAAGGCGTGGAAAGCGCGGAGCAAGCGGCGTTTCTGCTGCGGGAAGGCTGCGATGAGGCCCAGGGCGACTACTACAGCATCCCGGTCCCGGCGGAGGCCATCGCGGCATTCTTCGCCACGCAGCCCCGGGCATCCCAGGCACCCCAGACCTCCTGAAGGCTCGCGGCAGCGGCGATCAGGCCCGCCCGAGATATCCACGCAAGCGCGCGACGCCCTCCTGGAGCCGTTCCAGCGAGGCGGTGTAGGCGAAGCGCACATGGGTGTGGGCACGATGGCTGCCGAAGTCGATCCCCGGCGTGATGGCCACCCCGGCCTGTTCCAGCAGCGCGTGGCAGAAACCGAAGCTGTCGTTGCTGAACCGCCCGCAACCGGCGTACAGGTAAAACGCGCCCTGCGGGACCACCGGGATCTCGAAGCCGAGTTCGCGCAGGGCCGGCAACAGGTAATCGCGGCGCTCGGCAAAGATCTGTCGCCGCGCATCGAGGATGGCCCGGGTCTCGGCCGTGAAGGCCGCGAGGGCGGCGTGCTGGGCCAGGGTCGGCGCGGCCAGAAACAGATTCTGCGCCAGCCGTTCCAGAGCCTCGACATGCGACGGCGGCGCCACTACCCAGCCGACCCGCCAGCCGGTCATGCCGAAATATTTCGAGAAGCTGTTGATCACGAAGATATCGTCGGCGATGGCCAGTGCGCTGCGCGGCTGCACGTCATAACTGAGGCCTTGATAGATCTCATCGACGATCAGCGCCGCGCCGCGTTCGCGCGCCAGCGCGTACAACTGGGCGAGCTGCTCCGGGCTCAGCAGCGTGCCGGCGGGGTTGGCGGGCGTGGCGACCAGCAACGCCGCGGTCTGCACCGTCCAGTGCGCGCGCGCGAGTTCCGGCGTGAGCTGATAGCCATCGGCGGCATCGCTTGGCACCCGCACCGCCCGCCCCTCCACCAGGCGCACGAAATTCTGATTGCAGGGGTAGCCGGGATCGCTCATCAACACCTCGCGCCCGGGGTCGATCAGCGCGCTCAGTACCAGCTGCAACGCACCCGAAGCGCCCGGCGTCACCAGAATGCGCGCGGGATCGACCTCGATCGCCTGCTCCCGATAGTGCGCGGCGATGGCCGCACGCAAGGCCGGCAGACCGGCCGCGGGCGTGTACTGCGTGAACCCCGCGCTCAACGCCGCCTGCCCGGCCGCGACGATGGGCGCGGCGGTCGGGAAATCCGGCTCGCCGATCTCCAGGTGGATGATGGAACGCCCGGCGGCCTCCAACGCGCGCGCCCGTGCCAGCAGCGCCATCACATGGAACGGTTGGATATCCGCCATGCGCCGGGCCATCGGTAGCGGGGGCAGGGTCACAGACCGCGCGCCCGGGGCACCGGACTGCCTGCGGGGTTGATCGCCGGCGCCGGCCTCATCCCGCGTGCAGCCGTTTCAGCAGTTTGATATCCACATACTCGGCCCCGCCGACCTGACTGATCGGGCCGGCCAGGACCCGGAATGGCCGACCGGGTTCGCCGAGCTGATCGAGCAGCAGGGCCGCGCCGCTGAAGTCGTGATCCTGCGTGTAATCGCTGACCGTCACCAGGGTCTTGAGCCCCGCGGCGCGCGCCGAGATCAGTCCGTTCTCCGAATCCTCGAAGGCCAGGCAGGCCTCCGGCCCCAGACCCAGCCGTTCCAGCGCATAGCAATAGATATCCGGCGCCGGCTTTTTCTTCGGCACCACGCCGCCGGCGGCGATCACCTCGAACCAGTCCTGCGCATCCGGCGCGAGACTCGCCCGCAACAGCGCCGTGACGTTGTCGGGCGTGGTCGTGGTGGCGATGGCCAGACGCAGTCCCGCGGCGCGCGCCTGCTCCAACAGGCGGTGCACGCCGGGACGCAGCGGGACACCGCCGACGGCGACGGTCTCGGTATAGAGGCGGGTCTTGGCCTGATGCAGCCCGGCGATGAAGGCATCCAGATCGGCGGGGCGTGGAAAATCGCGGCGCCGTGTGTCCAGATAGTGGAGGATGCGTTCCTTGCCACCGGTGACGGCAAGCAGTTCGCGGTACAGATCCACCGACCAGTGCCAATCCAATCCGGCCTCGGCGAAGGCGGTGTTGAAGCACTGGCGATGCACCTCCTCGGTCTCCGCCAGAGTGCCATCGACATCAAAGAGCAGTGCGCGCAATTCAGCCATCGGTGCTAAGTCCAATCGGTCAGTCAGAAGGCCCCACAGCTTAGCAGTGCGGTGACCGACGCGTTAAGCGCGGCGGTGAATTTCACCTATCCGAACGGCCGTTTTCAGCATTCGCCCATTGCCGGATCGGGCCGCAAATGCCTCCGCGAGGCAGGCTTGACTCGGCCATCGAGTGCGCCGAAACTTAGCCGCTTATTTGAGGGGGCTGGTCCGGCCATAGCTGCCGCCGAACCCATCACTTCATATCAGAACAGCGGAATTTCGCAGCCGCAGGAGATCTGCATGGCCACACCCAAGAAGTCCACGGCCAAGAAAAAGCCGGCCGTAAAGAAGGCGCCGGCCAAAAAGGCATCGGTCAAGAAGGCCCCGGTCAAAAAGGCTGCCGCTGCCAAGGTCCCGTCCAAGAAGGCGGCAGCGAAAAAGGCCGTAGCCAAACCGACGGCGGCCCGAAAGACAGCAACCCCGAAGCCATCTGCCCAAAAGCCATCTACCCAGAAGCCATCTACCCAGAAGCCACCTGCCAAAAAGACGCCTGCCAAAAAGCCCGCTGGCACCTCGCCGGCCGCGGGCACGCCAGCGAGCGTGAAGAAACCGGCCGTCAAGAAGTCTCCCGCTGTCGCGTCCCCGGCGCGGAAGCCCGCGCCCGCTGCAACGAAGCGGCCCGCGTCCGTCAACAGCATCGCCGGCACTGTGGTCGAGAGCATCCAGCCGTATGCCGAAGCGCCGGGCGAAGACTACATGAACGACACCCAGCGCGAGCACTTCCGCAGCATCCTCCGGGCCTGGAAACGCGAATTGATGGAAGAGGTCGACCGCACCGTGCATCACATGCAGGACGAGGCCGCCAACTTTCCCGATCCCAATGATCGCGCGACCCAGGAATCTGAATTCAGCATGGAACTGCGGGCCCGCGACCGCGAACGCAAGCTCATCAAGAAGATCGACGAGACGCTGGGCAAGCTCGATCATGACGAATACGGTTATTGCGAATCGTGCGGCGTGGAGATCGGCATCCGCCGTCTCGAAGCGCGCCCGACCGCGGCGCTGTGCATCGACTGCAAGACGCTCGACGAGATCCGCGAAAAGCAGATGAGTGGCTGATCCGGCAGCAGCTCACCCCGACGCGTGAAGAAAACCGGCCGCTGGCCGGTTTTCTTTTTTCCGGCCGGCGCCCACCTCACCGGGCTAAACAAGCTCCGAATAAATCCGTTAAATCCGTTCGTGGTGAGCCCCCATCGGCTGGCTCAGGGCGAACGGGGGACTTGATCAGAGTGTCCCCAGGAGGCCCCAGGAGGCCCCAGGTGGCCATAGGTGGTCAGCCTCGTTGCGCATCCCCTATACTCGCTTGGTCCGTTCACCGTGTTGCAACAATTCCAGGGGGACGCGTGATCGTCACAAGGCCGGCTGCGGTGCGCCGCGCGATCTTTGCCCGTCTGACGGGGCTGCTGCTGTGCATCGCCGCGCCCTTCGGGACGCCAACCGCGTCGCCTGAGGCCGCACCCGAGGCCGCACCCGCTACCCTTGAGACGCCACGGCGGCTCGTCGCCGCGATCCCGCGTCACTTCTCGCCGATCTTCGAGGTCTCGGGCAATCAGGTCCCGACCGGCTTCGGCATGGAGGTCATGGAACTGATCGCGGCACAGGTGCAGGCACAGATCGACTACCGCGTGTTCCCGGACTGGGCGTCGGTGCTAGCGGCCTTGCGCAACGGCGAGGTCGATCTGATCCCCAACCTGGGCATCACGGCCCAACGACGCGAAGACTTTGCCTTCTCGGACCCGACCGTCAGCTTCACCCTGCGGCTGTTCGTGCGCCGAGAGGATGCCCGGCACCTGAAATCCCTGGATGAAGTGCTGCGGCGTCAGGGGCGGGTCGCCAGCATTGCAGACAACATCGGCCAGGAACTTTTGCAGGGACGGCCCGACATCGACGCGCTGACCTTCAACTCATTGCCCGATGCGCTGGTGGCGCTGCGCAGCAAAACCGTCGACGCCCTGCTGTTCCCCGCCGAGGTCGTCTGGTACCTGAGCCGGGAACTCGGCAGCGACGCCGGGATCGTCGCCGTGGGTGAACCGCTGGCCTTGATTCCGCGCGCCATCGCGGTCCGCAAGGACCGGGCGGAGCTGCTGGCGCTGTTCAACCCTGCCATCCGCGCAGTGGTCCAGACGCCCGCCTACGCACTGGCACAGGAGCGCTGGTTCCCGAGCGCGCCATCCTGGTGGACACTGCGGCGCACCCTGATCCTGCTCGCCGGCCTGATCTTCGCCGCGACGGTGGCGGCATTTTCGATGCGCAATCTCGGTCTGCGCCGCACCAACAAGCGGCTGCGCCAGAGCCTGGCGCTGAACCAGGCGATTCTCGACACGGCCTTCGAGGCCATCCTGACCACGGACGACCATGACCTCATCCGCTCCGCCAACCCGGCCGCCGCGCGCATGCTGTGCCGGCCGGCAGCGGAACTGGTCGGCCGCTCGATCTGCGCGGTATTGGCGCCGAACGATCAGATCCAGGCCTGCACCGAGGCCGGCTTCACGCGCTTCTATCGCCAATTCGACACCCCTGCTGATGAGGGACAAGAAAGCATCGAGATGACCGCCTACCGCGATGGCGAGGCATTTCCGGTGCGTACCCGGCTGGCCCGGTTGCGCCACCACACGCCACCGCTGCTGATGCTGACGCTGGAGGATCTCAGCGCGCTACGGCGAGCGGAGGCGCAGGCGCTGTATCTGACCGATCACGACCCGCTGACCGGGCTGCTGAATCATCAGGGGGCGCTGCTGGTCCTGGAAAATCTGCTGGCGGGTGCGGCGCGCGCCGAGCGCACCGTCTGCTGCATCATGCTGGGCCTGCACCGCCTCCCGCAATTCAACGAGCTCTATGGCCGCAGCGCCGGTGATGCGCATCTGAGCGCCATTGCCCAGATCCTCGCCACCTCGGTACGCCAGAGCGACGTGGTCGGACACGAATCCGATCCCTTGCTCGCGCGCACCGGCGGCGACCGTTTCCTGATCGTGCTGACCGGGGTGGATGGCCAGGCCGGACGCCCCGTCAGCGAACGCATCATGTCCAGGCTGCATACGGTCTGTATCGATACGCCCGTGGGCAGTGCGCGTTGCGAGGCCCATGTGGGTATCGCCTGCTTCCCACAGCACGGCACCCAGGCAGCGGAGCTGATCTCGCACGCGGAGATGGCCTTACAGGCCGCCCGCGAGCATGGGGTGCACCACATCGTGGAATTTACTCAGGATCTGCAATCGAGCCAGCACGCGGAGGGCCGCGTCGTGCAGATGGTGTTCGACGCGCTGGAACACAACCGCTTCGTCCTGTATTTCCAGCCGGTGCAGAATCTGCACGACGGCTCGGTGAGCCACTACGAGGCCCTGGTGCGCATCGAGGCCGCCGATGGCGAACTGATCATGCCGGGTACCTTCATCCCGACGGCGGAACGCCACGGTTTGATCGCGCGCATCGATTACGCGGTCCTGCGTCGGGCCTTCTCGCACCTCGCCGGCGCCAAGAAGGGCGACGATTTCACCCTGGCGGTGAACATCAGCGCCGCGCACTTCGGCGACCGCGAACTGCTCGACTGGCTGAAGACGGTCTTCGCCGAGGACGTGGTATCGCCCCATCATCTGGTGTTCGAAATCACCGAGACCGCGGCCCTGCGCAACATCGCGATCGCCCGCGAGTTCATGGCACCCCTGCATGCGCTGGGCTGCCGGTTCGCCCTGGACGATTTCGGCGTCGGCTTCGCCTCGTTCGAATATCTGCGCCTGTTGCCGGTGGATTTCGTGAAGATCGACGGCAGCTTCATCCGCACCCTGCCCGACAGCGCTGAGGACCGGGCCATCGTCCGCGCCATCACCCAAGTCGCGCATGCCACCGGACGCAAGGTCGTGGCCGAGTTCGTCGAGGGCCCGCAGCACCTCGCGTTGATCACCGAGATGGGCGTCGATTACGCGCAGGGTTATCACATCGGCCGACCCTCGCCGGAACCGCCGCACACACGGCCCGGCATACCGAGCGCATAACCAGCCTGCATGCTACGCATGTCCAACGACCGATCCGAAATCTATCGTGGCCGGTTCGCCCCGTCACCGACCGGCCCGCTGCATCTCGGCTCGCTGGTCGCCGCCGTGGCGAGTTACCTCGACGCGCGCCGCCAGGGCGGCCAGTGGCTGCTGCGCATGGAAGATCTCGATACCCCCCGGGTACAGCCCGGCGCCGCGGATGCGATCCTGCGTACCCTGGAACGTTTCGCGCTGCCCTGGGATGGCCCGGTGCTCTACCAGAGCCAACGTTCGGAGGCCTACCGCGCGGCCATCGAGACGCTGCGCGCGGCCGGTCATTGCTTCGAATGCGCCTGTACGCGTCGGGAGATCGCCGACAGCGCCCTGCCCGGCGAGGATGGCCCGATCTATCCCGGCACCTGCCGCGCGGGCCTCGCGTCGGGGCGGCAAGGACGGGCCCTGCGGGTGCGCGTCGATGCGACGCCGATCGTCTTCGAGGACCGTTTACAGGGACGCCAGCTGCACAAGCTCGCCGAGACGGTCGGCGATTTCGTGATCCTGCGTGCCGACGGTATCGTCGCCTATCAGCTCGCCGTGGTGGTAGACGATGCCGCGCAGGGCATCACCGACGTGGTCCGCGGCAGCGACCTCTTGGCCTCCACCCCGCGCCAGATTCATCTGCAACAGCTGCTCGGCGTCCCGACGCCGCGTTACCTGCACCTGCCGGTGGCCGTGAACGCGGCCGGCGAGAAGCTCAGCAAACAGACCTATGCCGCGCCCGTCGACGCGCTGCCGCCACAACGCGCGGCCAACGCCGCCCTGGCCTTTCTCGGCCAGCCGGTCCCGGCGGACCTGCAAGGCTTGCCGCTCGCGGAACTGTGGGCCTATGCCAGCGCCCACTGGGCGCCGGCGCAGTTGCCGCGCTCGCGGACGCAAACCAGTACCTTCGCGGAGCCGGCACCGGACTGAGGTCCTTACGAACCACAGGAAGTCCTGAGTAGATGTCCCGTTGGTGGTGAGCCTGTCGAACCACCAACGGACGGCTCGCCGTCACTCTCACGGCAGTTCCCGTTTGCCTCCTTCGACCGGCTCAGGACAGGCTTCGACAAGCTCAGGGCGAACGGACGACTTATTCAGCGTTTCCCTAGAACCCAGCACCTGTTTTCGGTAATCTCCCGGCAGCCATCAGAGCACGACGAACCCCCGACAGGAGCGTCCGCATGTCCGAGCACAAGGTCTATCCGATCCCCACAAACTTCGCGGCGCATGCCCTCATCGACGCCGATGAATATGCGGCCATGTACCAGCGCTCGGTGGACGACCCCGAGGGCTTCTGGGCGGAACAGGCCAAGATCTTTCTGGATTGGTCAGGCCCCTGGCGCAAGGTCCTGGACTGGGATTACACCAAGGGCCATATCCGCTGGTTCGAGGGCGGCAAGCTCAACATCGCCGCCAACTGCCTCGACCGGCACCTGCCCACCCGCGGCGAGCAGACCGCGCTGATCTGGGAGGGCGACGACCCCGCCGTCGACCGCACAATCAGCTACCGCGAACTGCACGCCGAGGTCTGCAAGCTCGGCAACGTGCTTAAGAGTCGCGGCGTGAACAAGGGCGACCGCGTGTGCATTTACATGCCGATGATCCCCGAGGCGGTGGTTGCGATGCTCGCCTGCGCGCGCATCGGCGCGGCGCACTCGGTGGTCTTCGGCGGCTTCTCCCCCGAATCGCTCAAGGATCGCATTCTCGACTCCGATTGCCGGGTCTTGATCACCGCCGACGAGGGCGTGCGCGGCGGCCGCAGCGTGCCGCTCAAGGCCAATACCGACGTGGCGCTCAAGTCTTGCCCGAATGTGCGCAGCGTGATTACGGTACAACGCACCGGCGGCAAGATCGACTGGCAGGAGGGCCGCGATCTCTGGTACCACGAGGCCATGGCGCAAGCCTCCGTGGACTGCCCACCCGAGGAGATGGACGCCGAGGACCCGCTGTTCATCCTCTACACCTCCGGCTCGACCGGGCAGCCCAAGGGCGTGGTGCACACGCAGGGCGGCTATCTTGCCTATGCGGCGATGACGCATGAATACGTGTTCGACTACAGGCCGGGCGACATCTACTGGTGCACCGCCGACGTCGGCTGGGTGACCGGTCACTCCTATATCGTGTATGGGCCGCTCGCCAACGGCGCCATCAGCCTGGTGTTCGAGGGCATCCCGACCTATCCGGATGCGGGCCGTTTCTGGGCGGTGATCGACAAGCACCAGGTCAACACCTTCTATACGGCGCCGACCGCGATCCGCGCGCTGATGCGCGAGGGTGAGGGCCCAGTCAAGCAACACGCGCGCCGCTCGCTCAAACTGCTCGGCACGGTGGGCGAGCCGATCAACCCCGAGGCCTGGGAGTGGTATTACCATGTGGTCGGCGATGGCCGCTGCCCGATCGTCGACACCTGGTGGCAGACCGAAACCGGCGGACACCTGATCACCCCCTTGCCGGGCGCCATGCCGCTCAAGCCGGGCTCTGCCTCGCTGCCCTTCTTCGGCGTCGTACCGGGCATCGTCGACAACGACGGACGTCTGCAGGAAGGCGCCTGCGAGGGCAATCTGGTGATCACCCGGCCCTGGCCGGGCCAGATGCGCACGGTGTATGGCGACCACCCGCGTTTTATCGACACCTACTTCAAGACCTACCCGGGCCTGTACTTCACCGGTGACGGCGCGCGCCGTGACGCCGACGGCTATTACTGGATCACCGGCCGCGTCGATGACGTGCTGAACGTCTCCGGACATCGGCTCGGCACCGCCGAGGTGGAAAGCGCCCTGGTACTGCACCCGGCGGTCGCCGAGGCCGCCGTGGTCGGCTATCCGCACGACATCAAGGGTCAGGGAATCTATGCTTATGTCACGTTGATCAAGGGCATCGAGCCCAGCGAGGCGCTGCGCAAGGAGCTGATCGCGCTGGTACGCACGGAGATCGGGCCGATCGCCACGCCAGACGTGATCCAATGGGCCCCGGGGCTGCCCAAGACCCGCTCCGGCAAGATCATGCGGCGTATCCTGCGCAAGATCGCGGCCAACGAAGTCGACAGCCTGGGCGACACCTCGACCCTCGCCGACCCCGGCGTGGTCGACGACCTGACCCACAACCGGGCGCATAAATAATCGCCGGATTCCGGCGAGACACCAGGACGACGGACCCCATGAAATCGATCCAGATCGGCCAGCTCTTCGTGTTGCTCGTCGAGCCTTCCGGCACCCAGCAGCGCATCGTCAGCGGTTGGCTGCACGATCTGGGCGTCCGTCAGATCGCGCACAGCAGCGGCGGCGAGGAGGCGCTGGAACAGATGCATGCCACCCCGCCCGATCTGGTCATCAGCGCCATGCACCTGCCCGGCATGACCGGGACGGATCTGGTGCAGGCCATGCGTCAGGACCCCGAGCTGGCCGAGATCCCCTTCATGCTGGTCTCCAGCGAGACGCACTACCGCTACCTGGAGCCGTTGCGCCAGGCCGGCGTGATCGCCATCCTGCCCAAGCCCTTCACCCCCGAGCAGCTGCACAAATCGCTGTACGCCACCCTGGATTTCCTGGAACCCAACCAGCTGCAACTGGGCAGCCGCAGCCCCGACGAGGTTCGGGTGCTGCTGGTCGATGACATGGCCACCTCACGGCGTTTCATCCGCCAGGTCCTGGAGAAGATGGGCATCGAGCAGGTGCGCGAGGCGGAGAACGGTCGGCAGGCCCGGACGCTGATCGACCAGCATTATTTCGACCTGATCATCACCGACTATTACATGCCGGAGATGGACGGCGGCGAACTGATCAACTACATCCGCAACGAAAGCACTCAGGGCGGGGTGCCGATCCTGATGGTCACCTCCGCCGCGGATCGCAGCCGGCTGGCGGCACTCGACCAGAGCGGCATCACCGCGGTATTCGACAAGCCTTTCGAGGTCGAGACCCTGCGTCGCATCGTGGAACAATCGCTGGGCTGAGCCCGCCCGCCGGAAATCCGTGCCGCGTCACCGCGCGCCGGGTCCTCCAACACGCCCACGCCACCGGGTAGCCGCCGCCCGGCCGGGCACCCGGCCGACAGCGCGGCGCGGGATTTACTTCTAACATTTCTTCAATGCCTTGGCAGACCGCCTGTCCGCCCGATAGGCCGCACCCGTGGCCTGGGTTCAAGCTTGATTGGCCTGCGCCGATACCTCACTTAGACGCGATTGTCAATTAATTGGCGTCCTTGGCCGACCCGATCAGTGCGCAGTCAGGGCATCCACAGGATCTGGGTTCGGCAGGTCAGACACCGCTCACTCCGGAAGAGAGCCGCCGCCATGAACGCACTAAAGACCTTCCTGATCATGACCTTCAGCTACGGCATCGCGCTGAGCGCCCACGCCAACGATACGGTGTACGCGGTGCAGTTTTCTGAAGACGGCAAGTACCTGATCACCGGCGGGGCCGGTGGCAACACGCCGGACCCGGATCACAGCGGCGGCATCAAGCTCTGGGATGTCGAGCGCGGGACGCTGGTGAAGGCCTTCGGCGAGCAACGGGATCTGGACACCCTGTTCGGCGCGGAATACGGCTCCATCGGCATGCGCCGCTGGGGCATCGACAGCTTCAAGGACATCGTCCTGACCGGCTCCTATCCGGACGGCAAGGTCGTGGTGCTGCCCAGCTCGCTGGGCCGCTTGGATGAGGCCCAGAATGTCCGCGTGCCCGCCTTCGTCGGCGGTTACATGGACCTCGCCTCGGAGAAGGGCAAGCGCATCCCGCTGGAACAGGCCACCGCGAACCGCACCTGCGGTGACAACAAGACCGCCTACGAATACATCGGCCCCGTGGTCCCCTCCAAGAACGGGCGCTTTGCCGCCGTGGTGGTGAACACCTGCAAACCGGCGCTGGAACCGAATATCCCCGTGGCCCAGTACGATTCCACACTGCACGTCCTGGACCTCCGCTCCCTGAAGATCACCCGCAGCTTTCCGCAGCTTGATTCCGGCGTGTATGCCGCGGGCATCACCAATGACGGCTCCCGGGTCGCCTACGTGGGACGCGACCGCTTCGCGGTACTGGATATCGAGACCCGTAAGCAGCACGAGGTCGAGGCCTACGAAGGCGCCGTGTTCCAGGTGCCGGATCAATTCAGCGCCCTGTATTTCAACGACCAGGGCACCAAGCTCGTGTCGCTGCACTTCACCTACGACATCGAGACCGGCAAGGAAACCGAGTTCAACTGGAACGCGGACTCCGCCGTCAACAACGGCAATACCGCCAGCATCGACGTGGCACCGGACATGAGCTATTTCGTGCTGGTGAAGCCCACCAAGACGATGCTCGTGTTCGGCGAGGACGGGCTGCCGAGATCCTATGGCCAGGCCGACCGCGTGGTGGTGATCGACGCCAAGACCGGCGGCGAGCGCGACCTCGCGATCACCGATCAGCGCACCGAGGGCAAGAACTGCGTGACCGACATCTCGCCGGACAGCCGCCGGGTGGCGGTGGCCTGCATGGGCGGCATCCTGAAGGTCTTCGACATGGCCTCGGGGAATGTGGTCTGGGAGCAGCGCAATGTCGGCCTCAGGCACGGCAAGTCAGACAAGAACCTGATCCAGGTGCGCACAACGGACCTGGACTGGCGACAACTGGCGGCGCTTGCAATGCCCCACTGAACATGTAGGAACGAATAACGAAAAGGCCGCAATCCGAGGATTGCGGCCTTTTCGTTTACGCGTGGTACGCCTGGGCGGGGCGGTCAGGCCACGCTGCCAAAGCCTTTGTCCTCCGCATTGGCCGGCGCCTCCAGCCCGGCCAGCCGACAGCCCTGCGCGACCGGTCCGCCGGGAAACAGGGTGTAGAGATAGCGGATACCGCCGTTCTGGTGAAAATGCTCTTCCAGGGCATCGTGCAACGCCCGCAGGCTGATATCACCGGGCTCGTGGTGCGAGAAATAATCCTGCAACGCGCGCAAAGCCGTCCAGTGATCCGCTTCCATTATCAGCCCCTCGTCACGCGCGGCCCGCTCCGCCGCCGTGCGCGACCATTCCCCGGGCGCATGGGGGAAATCCGGATCGGCCGGTGCCTGCGTGCGAATGCCCGGGTGCATGATGTCGTCCATTGTCTGAACCATGAATTGCCTCCTGGTTACGTCGTGTAGCTTGCGGATGGTGACTTTCAGTGTAGTCCAGCGGGCCAAACAACCCGGCCATCCCAATTGTTGACTAATATACTCAAGTACTCTAGAACTATACCCGAGCTTTCAAGTCAGGTATTTAGCGGAGGCACTCCATGGGCACCACCACGCACGACGTCACAGCGCTGATTCAAAAAGACTATCAGCAGGGCTTTGTGACCGATATCGCCACCGACAGCCTGCCGCCCGGGCTCGACGAAACGGTGATTCGGGCAATTTCGGCCAAAAAACAGGAGCCCGATTGGCTGCTGGAATGGCGGCTGCAGGCCTATCGTCACTGGCTGACCCTGCGTGAGCCCGAGTGGGCCTCGGTCCACCACCCGCCGATCGACTATCAGGCGATCTCTTACTATGCGGCGCCCACCTCCAGCCCAGGATCGAAGCGCCTCGACGAAGTCGACCCGAAGCTGCTGGAGACCTACGCGAAGCTCGGCATCCCGCTGGTGGAACAAATGGCGCTCGCCGGCGTGGCGGTCGATGCCGTGTTCGACAGTGTGTCCATCGCCACCACCTACAAGGATCGACTGGCCGAGGCCGGGGTGATCTTCTGCGCCATCTCCGAGGCGGTGCGCGAGCATCCGGAACTGGTCCGCCAGTACCTCGGCTCGGTCGTGTCCTATCGGGACAACTACTTTGCCACGCTGAACGCCGCGGTATTCAGCGACGGCACCTTCGTCTATGTCCCCGAGGGCGTGCGCTGCCCGATGGAGCTGTCGACCTATTTCCGGATCAACAGCGCCATGACCGGCCAGTTCGAACGCACCCTGATCATCGCCGACGCGGGCAGCCAGGTCAGTTATCTGGAAGGCTGCACGGCACCGATGCGCGACGAGAACCAGTTGCACGCCGCGGTTGTGGAGCTGGTCGCGCTGGATGACGCGAAGATCAAATACTCCACGGTGCAGAACTGGTATCCGGGTGACGCGGAAGGCCGCGGCGGCATCTATAACTTCGTGACCAAGCGCGGTGACTGTCGCGGCGCCCGCGCGCACATCGCCTGGACCCAGGTGGAGACCGGTTCGGCGATCACCTGGAAATACCCGAGCTGTATCCTGCGCGGCGACGACTCGGTCGGCGAGTTCTACTCCGTGGCCATCACCAAGGGCTGGCAGCAGGCGGACACCGGCACCAAGATGATCCACATCGGGCGCAACACCCGTTCGACCATCGTCTCCAAGGGTATCTCTGCCGGACATGGCAGCAACGCCTACCGCGGCCTGGTGCGCATCGCCCAGAAGGCCGAGAACGCCCGCAACCACACCCAGTGCGACTCGCTGCTGCTGGGCGACCGTTGTGCGGCACACACCTTCCCGTACATCGAGGTGCGCAACCCGAGTGCCACGGTCGAGCACGAGGCGACCACCTCGAAGATCGGCGCGGACCAGCTGTTCTACTGCCGTAGCCGCGGGCTGTCGCAGGAAGACGCCGTGTCGATGATCGTCAACGGCTTCTGCAAAGAGGTCTTCAAGGAACTGCCGATGGAATTCGCCGCCGAGGCGCAGAAGCTCCTGAGCGTGAGCCTGGAAGGCGCCGTCGGATGACTACACAGACACCAACGGAGGACGCGAAGATGCTGATGGTAACCGACTTACGGGTGAGCGTGGACGGCCAGCCGATCCTCAACGGGCTGAACCTCACGGTACACCCCGGCGAGGTGCACGCGATCATGGGCCCCAACGGCTCGGGCAAGAGCAGTCTTGCCCATGTGCTGGCCGGGCGCGAGGGTTATCAGGTCACCGGCGGCGCGGTGCGTTTCGAGGGCGAGGACCTGTTGGCGCTGGATGTCGAGACCCGTGCCCGCCGGGGGCTGTTCCTGGCCCTGCAATACCCGGTCGAGATCCCGGGCGTGAGCAACATGGTGTTTCTGCGCGAGGCGCTGAATGCGATCCGCAGCGCGCGCGGCGAATCCCGTTTGGACGCGGCGCAGTTCATCAAACAGGTGCGCGAAAAGGCCGCACAGGTGGAGATCGATCCGGAACTGCTGAAGCGCCCGGTGAATGTCGGATTCTCGGGCGGCGAAAAGAAGCGCAATGAGATCCTGCAGATGGCGCTGCTGGAGCCCAAGCTCGCGATCCTGGACGAGACCGATTCGGGTCTGGACATCGACGCCCTGCGGATCGTGGCCAACGGTGTGAACGCCCTGCGCGCGCCAGACCGCAGCATCATTCTGGTCACCCACTACCAGCGTTTGTTGGATTACATCCAGCCCGATCACGTGCATGTGCTGGCCGGCGGCCGCATCGTGCGCTCCGGCGACAAATCGCTCGCCCTGGAACTGGAGCGCAAGGGATACGGCTGGATCGTCGATGGGGAGGCCGCCGCATGAATGCCCTGGCAGAACCCCTCGATCGCTACCGGCGACTGCTGAACACCGCGGCGGCCTCCCTGCCCGGCCGTGAGCTGGACTGGCTCAGCCGCCGGCGCGCGCTCGCGATCAAGCAGTTCATGGAACGCGGCCTGCCCAGCCCGCGCGACGAGGCCTGGCGCTATACCCGTCTGGACAGACTCACGGATCAGGACTGGTCGCTACCCCAGCCGGCGCCATCCGGTCCGAGCGAGCGCGCTATCGCGGAGCTGATCCTCGACCCAGCACCCGCCGCGCGCCTGGTGTTTGTGAACGGGCGCTGGGATGCGGCGCTCTCTGACACGCCCCGCCTCGACGAGGGTATGCGCATCGCCAGCCTGCATCAGATGCTGGAGGAGGAGCCGGGTCTGATCGCGCCCTGGCTGGGTCTGGCCACCGATGCGAACCCCTCGACCTTCACCGCACTGAACACGGCGCTGATCAACGATGGTCTCTACCTGCACATCCCGGCCGGGGCACAGCCGTCCGGGCCGATCGAGATCCTGTACCTCAGCACCGGCCAGCACGCCGCACCGCACGCCGCACCGGTAGTCAACCTGCGCAATCTGATCGTGCTCGGGGACGGGGCCAGCGCCACGCTGGTGGAACACTATGCCGAGCTGGGCGATACATCGGCGCGCTTCACCCACAGCCTGACCGAGGTGATCCTCGGTGCGCAGGCCCGCCTGGAACATGCCCGCTTACAGGACGAAGGCCCCGAGACCCGGCATCTCAGCCAGGTGCACATACGCCAGGGTGAGGCCAGCCACTATCAGGGCCTGGGCATCAGTCTCGGCGGCCTGTGGTCGCGCAGCGAGTATCACAACCGTCTGACGCAGACGCGGGCACGTTGCGAGTTGGACGGCCTGTACCTGGCCGGCGACCGCCAGTTGACCGACGTGCATCTGGACATCACCCATGCCGTGGCGGCGAGCAGCAGCCGCGAGCATTTCAAGGGTATCCTCTCCGGGCGCGGCCGCGCGGTGTTCGACGGCCGCATCCGCGTCGAGGTGGACGCCCAGCAGACGGACGCGCATCTTGTAAACCAAAACCTGCTGTTGTCGCGCGATGCCGAGATCGATACCAAACCGCAACTCGAAATCTATGCCGATGACGTCAAGTGCAGCCACGGGACCACGGTCGGCCAACTCGATCCTGCGCAGCTGTTCTATCTGCGCGCCCGCGGCATCGACGCGGAGGCCGCGCGGCGTCTGCTATGCCTCGGCTTCGCGCTGGAGGTCATGGAGCGCTGCAGTGTGCCCGGGCTGCGCGCCCGCGTGGAGCAGCGGCTGGACCAGAAGTTGGCGCAGGTGCCGCCGACCGAGACACTTCAGACGCAATAGAGGAGACACGCCATGTTCGAACGCGCCACCCGCACCGCCGACGCCGCCACGCTGATGGACAATCCCCAGGGGACGCCGATCAGCGGCGACAGCCTCGAAGCACAGGTGATCAGCGCCCTGCGCGCCGTCTACGACCCCGAGATCCCGGTGAACATCTACGATCTGGGGCTGATCTATACACTGGACATCCGCGACGACCACTCGGTACAGATTGGCATGACCCTCACGGCGCCGGCCTGCCCGGTGGCCGGCAGCATGCCCGGCGCCGTGGAACGTGCGGTCAGGCGCGTGCCGGGCATCGAGGCCGTGACGGTCGAGTTGGTCTGGGATCCGCCCTGGACGCCGGAGCGCATGTCCGACGAGGCGCGCCTGGACCTGGGCATGCTATGACGCAGGGGGAAACCATGCCGATCCAACTCACCGAAACCGCCGCCAACCGCGTGAAGACCCTGCTCGACAAGCGCGGCCACGGTCTGGGCCTGCGCCTGGGCACGCGCAAGAGCGGCTGCAGCGGCTTCGCCTACACCGTGGACTATGCCGACGAGATCCGCGCCGACGATGCCGTGTTCGAAAGCCACGGCGTCAAGGTCGTGGTCGACGCCGCCAACCTGCCCGTGCTGGAAGGCATGGAGCTCGACTATGTGCGCAACAATGCCCTGAACGAGGGCTTCGAATTCCGCAATCCGAACGTGAAAGACACCTGCGGCTGCGGGGAATCCTTCAATGTCTGAGCCCACGGGAGAACCGGGGCTGACCGATCTCGCGGAGATCGTCGACACCTTCGCCCTGCTCGGCGACTGGGAGCAGCGCTACCAGTATCTGATCGAACTCGGCGAGCGGCTGCCGCCGATGCCCGAGGCGCTCAAGACCGAGGACAACCGTGTCAAACCGTGCATGAGCACCGTGCACGTCGCGGCCTATCCGGACCCGGACCACCCGGGCAGGATCCGCTATCACGGCGACTGCGATACCGCTGTGATCAAAGGCGTTCTGGCGCTGCTGATCGAGCTGTGTTCGGGGCGCGCGATCGACGGCATCGAGGCCATCGACATGGACGAGGTCTTCGAGCGGCTCCAGCTCGGCGAGCACCTTTCGCCGAACCGCCACGTCGGCATCTATGCCATCGTGGATCTGATGAAGGCCCAGGCCCGCCAGCTGCGCGCAGCGACGGCCGCAACGGCCTGAGGCCACCCCCGCATCCTTGTGCCCCCCATCGGCGGGGCATCGGGCGTGTCCGCCCCGTCCCAAATTGGCTAGAATAGCGGCCCTGACCGCCCCCCCTCCCTGTACGGAGTTCGCCCCCATGAAGTTCGGAATCCCCCCGCCCTACTGGCGCGTACTGCCGCTGCTGGCGGTCACGCTGGCCGGTTGCGGCGGCCCGGCGGACGATGGCGGCGCAATGGCCTTCCCGCCGCCACAGGTCAACGTGCTGATTGTGACCCCCAAGGATCTGCCCGTGGAACGCGAGTACATCGGCCAAACCAAGGGCTCGCGTGAGGTCGAGATTCGCCCGCGGGTCGGCGGCATCATCGAACAACGCCTGTACGAGGAAGGCCACCGTGTCGAGGCCGGCCAGCCGCTGTTCCAGCTCGACCCGCGTTCCTACGCGGCGCAGCTCGCCGCCGCCGAGGCCGTGCTGGCGCGGGCGCGCGCCACGCGCAATCAGGCAGATCGCGAATGGAACCGCCTGAAACCGCTGGCCGAGGAGCGCTCCATCAGCCGCAAGGCACTGGACGACGCGCAATCGGCCCTGGAGC
>JBHEOS010000027.1:10347-26113 GCA_046260695.1 Gammaproteobacteria bacterium | reverse complement strand
TCACCGCCGCCCTCGCCGCGGCCCTCGGCCTGGCCTCTGTGAGCGCCCTTGCCGTCCCCGTCAACTTCGGCAACGTCACCCTGGAGTGGTATGACGGCATAGGGGACATAGCTTACAGCGACCCCGTAACCGGTTGGTACGACCTCGAGACGATGGAGATCGGCTTTGACCTCACGGGTGCGGAATTCCTTGCTGCAGAGCAGTGGATTACCAGCGGTACCCTGTATGGACCCGGCACCCATGTCATCAACGTGAACGGCGATGGGGTGGACGCCGACGAAGGCGACGGCAACTTCACCCTGGATGTCGGCGTGGGCCAGATCGGCGCCAACCTCAATTGGCACTTCAACGCCCTCTGGAACGGTGCCTACGATATCTTCCTGGTCTGGAACCAGGGCGAGGCCAATGCCAGCAGCCTGGACCTGGATGGCGATGGTTTCCCAGGCGCCCCGCTTGAAGGTAATGGGTATCAAGCCCTCTCGGCGAACTTCATCGTCGATCCCGCCCCCAGCCTGGTCCCCGTCCCAGCCGCCGTCTGGCTGCTCGGCTCCGGCCTGCTCGGGCTGGTCGGCGTGGCCCGTCGTCGCCGTGCCTGAGGTGTGATGGGGCCGGCCCCGGCCCGGGCCCCATTGGCATCTCCCCCGAGGGCGCCCGCTGGGCGCCCTCGGCGTTTCAGTGACCGCGGCTGCGGCGGACCTCGATCACGTTCGACACCTGGGACAGGCGACTCAGCACCCGGCTCAGCTCGCCGATGTCGCGGATCTCCAACGTCAGTTGCATGTGCGCGGCGGCGTCCTGCTTGTCGGTGTAGGTATTGACGCCGATGACGTTGACCTTTTCGTTGGCCAGCACCGCAGTGATATCGCGCAGCAGACCGGCGCGATCGTAGGCCAGGATCTCGATGTTCACCGGATACACCGCGCCCGCGGCGCCGCCCCACTCCACCTCCAGCAGGCGTTCGCGTTCGGTGGCCGCCAGGCGCAGCAGATTGGGGCAGTCGCGACGGTGGATGGTCACGCCGCGCCCGCGGGTGATGTAGCCGACGATCGGGTCGTTCGGCACTGGCCGGCAGCAGCGCGCGATCTGGGTCAGCAGGTTGCCCACCCCCTCGATGCGCAGACCCGCCTCGGCCTCGGCGGCACGCGGCGCACGGGCGGCGAGGGCCTCGGCCTCGGCCGGCGCCATCAGGTCGTTCGCGGCACCGGCCAGTTGCGCGCTGCCGAGATCGCCGTTGCCGAGCGCGGCGAGCATGTCGTTGACGCTCGGAGAGTGCAGCCGCTCGGCCAACTGTTCCCAGTTGCAGTTGGCGAGCCCTAAGCGGTGCAGCTCGCGGTCCAGCGTGGCCCGTCCGGCGGCGATGTTCTTGTCGCGGTCCTGGGCACGGAACCAGTGCCGCACCTTGGCGCGGGCCCGCGGGCTCTTGAGATAGCCGAGGTGGGGATTCAGCCAGTCGCGGCTGGGCACACCCTGGCGGGCGCTGAGCACCTCGACCTGTTCGCCGGTGTGCAAGGCCTGGTTCAGCGGCACGATGCGCCCGTTGACCTTGGCGCCGCGGCAGCGGTGTCCCAGGTCGGTGTGGATGTGGTAGGCAAAATCCAGCGGGGTGGCGCCGGCCGGCAGATCCACCACCCGCCCCTGCGGGGTCAGGACATACACGCGCTCCCCGCCGCTCTCGGACTTGAAGCGGTCGACGAACTCGCGGGCGCTCGGCTCCTCGTCGCGCCACTCCAGCAGCTGGCGCAGCCAGGCCACGCGTTGTTCGAGACCCGGGTCGAAGCGCCCACCCTCCTTGTAGCGCCAGTGTGCGGCGATGCCCAGCTCGGCGTGTTCGTGCATGGCGCGCGAACGGATCTGCACCTCCAGGGTCTGGCCACCGGGACCGGCCACCGCGGTGTGCAGCGAGCGGTAGGCGTTTTCCTTGGGATTGGCGATGTAGTCGTCGAACTCCTTGGGGATGTGATGCCAGAGGCCATGGACCACCCCGAGTGCGGCGTAGCAGTCGGCGTCGCGTTCGACCAGGACGCGCACCGCGCGCACGTCGAAGATCTGGCTGAAGGGCAGGTTCTTGCGGCGCATCTTCCGCCAGATGCTGTAGATGTGCTTGGGCCGCCCGCTGACCTCCGCGCGCACCCCGGCTGAGGCCAGTTCATCGCGCAGGCGGCGCACCACCTGTTCGATATAGCGCTCGCGGTCGGCGCGGCGCGCATCGAGTTGGCGGGCGATGTCGCGGTAAACCTCGGGCTCCAGGTAGCGCAGCGACAGATCTTCCAGCTCCCACTTGAGCTGCCAGATGCCCAACCGGTTGGCGATTGGCGCGTAGATCTCCAGGGTCTCCGTGGCGATCAGCCGCTGGCGGTCTTCGCTCAGGAATTTCAGGGTGCGCAGATTATGCAGCCGGTCGGCGAGCTTGATCAGCACCACGCGCACGTCCTCGACCATTGCCAGCAGCAGCTTGCGCACGCTCTCGGCCTCCTGGTCGCCGCGCCCGCCGGGGGTCTCCTGCAGGCGACCGATCCGGCCCATCTTGGTCACCCCATCGACCAGCCGGGCCACCACCGGGCCGAATGCCTGTTCGAGATCCGCGCGCGTCAGCTCGGTGTCCTCGATGCTGTCGTGCAACAGGGCCGCGGCCAGGGTTTCGTAATCGAGATTGAGGCCGTTGAGGATCTCGGCCACGGCCTGCGGGTGCACCAGATAGGCCTCTCCGGACAGGCGTTGCTGGCCGTCGTGCACGCGCCGCGCCAGTCCCAGGGCGCGTGCGAGCAGCGCGCGCTCGGCGGCCGGGCGCTGGCCGGCCAGCGCCTGCAGCCAGGCGGCGTCGCTGTCGGTGAGCTGATCGGGTGTGGTCATGACGTTCCCTGTGCGGGGCCTGAAACCCCGGGCGCCGCGGCGCCAAGCTTACCTCAGACTTAGCCGATCCGGAGCCGATCCCGTGCCGATCGGGGGCCGCCCCTGCGCGGCGCGGCGGACGAGAGACCGCGCGAACGATACAATGCTACGCTTTGTCCTGAGCTTTCATAAACAGTCACCGTAATGATGCAAACACAGGCCATGCCCCAGACCCCCGGCAGCGGCCGCCGTTGTCCGCCGCCCTGCGTGGGCCGCACCCCGCAGGCATGACCGACACCTCGACCAAAACACTGCTGAGCCTCGGCTTCGCCGCGATCCTCAGCCTGATGGCGCTGGTCGCCGGCGTCAGTCTGGGCATGCTCCACACCAGCAGCCACAACATCGAGCGCCTGGTCAACGAGAACCACACCAAATCGGATCTGATCCACCGGATGCGCTTCGCCGGGCGCGAGCGCGTGATCAGCCTGGAGCACATGCTGAACCTCGACGATCCGTTTCGCCAGGACGAGGAGTGGATGCGGATCAACCGCAGCGGTGCGGAGTTTGCCGCCGCCCGGCTGCAACTCCTGGAGACCGCGCTGACGGCCGAGGAACGCGCCCTGCTCGATGCCCAGGCCGGGGTCACACGTGTGGTCGGGCAACTGCACCGGGAGATCGCCGAGCTGATTTTCCAAGGCGATAAGCGCCAGGCCTTCCAGCTGCTCTCGGAACAGGCGCTGCCCTTGCAGGCGCAGGCCTTCGAGCACCTGTCGGACCTGCTCGACATCCAGACCGCGCAAGGCGAGCGCGCGGTGCGCGCGGCGCAGGCGAACTACCGTCTGACCCTGGGCGTGGTCCTGCTGCTGATGGCCGGCGTGACCGGCCTGGGCCTGCTGATCGCCCGCTTCATGATCCGGCGCATCACCGAGACCGAACGGCATCTGCGGGCGGCAACCGAACACGCCCAGGTCACGCTGCATTCGATCGGCGATGCCGTGATCACCACCGATGTCGAGGGACGTATCGAACGCATGAATCCAGAGGCCGAACGGCTCACCGGCTGGTCCGCGGACGAGGCCCTGCGGATACCGATCGACACGGTCTTCGTCGCCCGCCGCGAGCAGGGCGAAGACCCCGGCGACCCCGTCGGGCTCAGCCTGCAGGACCTGCGCGTGCGGACCTCCGGCGCCGACATGACGCTGCAGTGTCGCGACGGGACGGCGTTCGCCATCGAGTATACGGTCGCGCCGATCCTCGACCGGACCCGCCAGCGGGCCGAGGGGGCCGTGCTGATATTCCGCGACGTCAGTCAACTGCGGCTGATGACCCGCGAACTCAGCTACCAGGCCAACCACGACACACTGACCGGCCTGATGAACCGCCGCGAGTTTGAACAACGCCTGCAAAACGTGCTGACGGGAACCTCAACGCAGACCGATGAATCCTACTGGCTGTGCTACCTCGACCTCGACCAGTTCAAGCTGGTCAACGACACCTGCGGACACCTGGCCGGCGACGAGCTGCTCAAACAGATGGCCCGGGTGATCCACGCGCAGATCCGCGAGACCGACCTGTTGGCGCGCCTGGGCGGTGACGAGTTCGCCCTGCTGCTCGGCCGCAGCAACGCCTCTGGCGCTGTGCAGATCGTCGAGCGGATCCGCCAGGCGGTGCACGCCATGCGTTTCGAGTGGGAGGACAAGCACTTCAATATCAGCAGCAGCTTCGGCCTGGTCGCGATCACGCCCGACAAGGGCACGCTCTACGAGCTGCTGAGCGCCGCCGACGCCGCCTGTTACATCGCCAAAGAAGAGGGCCGCAACCGCGTGCACCTCCACCAGGGCAGCGACGACTCGGCGGCCCGGCTCACCGGCGAGATGCACTGGGTGCAACGTATCAAACAGGCCCTGGAGAAGGACCGCCTGGTGCTCTACCAGCAGCCAATCGCCGCCTTGCAGGGCCAAGCGGGCGGCCTGCACGCGGAGATCCTGGTGCGCATGCTCGACGAGGACGGCTCGCAGATCCTGCCGATGGCCTTCATCCCGGCGGCGGAACGCTACAACCTGATGGGCGAGATCGACCGCTGGGTAGTGCGCACCACGCTCGATATCCTGGAGGCCAGCGTGTTCTGCGCCACGCCCGGTGCCTGCACGCTGGCCATCAACCTGTCCGCGCAGTCATTGTGCGACGACGAGTTCCTGCCCTTCCTGCTCAACGAGCTGCACCGCCACCCCCTCGAACCCTGCCACCTGTGCTTCGAGATCACCGAGACCTGCGCCATCGGCAACCTCGACCGCGCCAAACATTTCATCACCACCCTGCGGGCGCGCGGCTGTCGCTTCGCGTTGGACGATTTCGGCAGCGGTCTGAGTTCGTTCGGCTACCTCAAGAGTCTTCAGGTCGACTATCTGAAGATCGACGGCAGCTTCGTGCGCGACATCGAACACGACCCGATGGATCTCGCCCTGGTCGAGGCGATCAACCAGATCGGCCATGTGGCCGGCATGCAGACCATCGCCGAATATGTAGAGACCCCGGCCATCGTCGAGATCCTGCGCCGCCTGGGCGTGGACTACGCGCAGTGCCATGCCATCGCGCCGCCGCGACCGCTGACCGCGTTCAAGCCCCCGCAACACCAGCAGCAGGGCTAAGGAAGGCTGACGAAGTCTCCCCGAACCTGGATTATTAACGCACCACCCGCCACGGGTTGACAGGGTAGGAGCGGTCTTTGGCCGCGAACCGGCAGCTCTCCGTACCGTTCGCGGCCAGAGGCCGCTCCTACAAGAACTCAAATCGTTGCGGCTGTCATGCGCTTGCGGACCCGCACGCGTCGTTCATGAAGAGCCGGCTAAAGCCCCGCCGCGAGCGCCTCGATGGCGGCCTCGCGCGCGCCCGACGCCGGCACGCCGCCGTACAGCCCCGACCAGTCGGGGTGTGCGCGGGACCGCCGCAGCGCCTCCGGGAGTGCTGCGTTGCGCAGCGCGTCGGCATCGGCGGCGAGCTGGCGGATCGGCACCAGCGCGGCATGGCCGCGGGATTCGAGGGCCTGCAACAGGTGCAGCTGGCGCAGCGCCAACAGGCGCAGGATCGCGTCGTTCACGCTGAGTTCGACCTGTCCGGTGAGCTTGCCGAGCAGGCGGCTGCGAAGCTGCCGCAGGGCCTGCCAGCCGCCGCCGAGCAGCGCGCCGAGCACGGCGGCGGCCCCCAGGGTGATGCCGCCGACCATCAGGTCGATACCCACCCCCGCGGCGGCGCCGGCGGCCGCACCGCCGCCGACCTTCACACCCAGCCGACGCAGGGTCTCGGGATGAAACAGGTCGTCCTCCCAGCGCCCGTCCATCAGCGGCAACCGGTCGGCGTCGACGGCGTCGGGGCTGAAGCGGTACAGCACCAGCAGCGCCTCGACGCAGGCCTGTTCCCGCGCGCGCACCCGCGCGTTCAAATCGCTGACCGCCGCGGTAAGGCCGTCCGCCGACCCGGCCGGGACCGCCCGGCGGCAGGCGGCCACGTCGATCAGCAGCTCGGCGATCAGGCGCAGGGCCGCCGCCCGTCGCGCCGCGGCCTCGCGTTCGCGGCTGGCAATCAACCGTTCCAGGGTCGGCCGGTGCGCGTCGAGCAGGGTCGCGAGCGCGGTATACAGGCGGGATTCGCCGTCGCGTTCCGGCGCCACGGTATCGAAGCGCACCACCGCGTGCAGCCCCAGCCGGGCCAGGGCCTCGCGCCAGCCGCGCTCGTCGGCGCCGGGTTCGCGCACGAAATTCAGCACCGGCAACAACGGCACCGCGCAACCGCCGAGCAGGCTCAACTCGTCGCGGTGCTTGGCCAACAGCGGGTCGCGCGCGTCGATCACGTACAAGCCGGCGTCGCTGGCCAGCAGTTGACGCAGCACCTTGGCCTCCTGCTCGAAGCGCGCGGTCGCCGCGGGGGTCTCCAGAAAGCGCGCGATGCGCGCCGGGGCGTCCAGGCGCCCGCCATCGGGCGCGGTCAGCGCCTCGACCGTCTCCAGCAGGGCGATCGGGTCTTCCAGGCCGGGGGTGTCATAGAGTTCGACCAGCACCTCGCCCGCGGCGATCAGCCGCGCGCCCTCGACGTGGCGGGTGGTGCTCGGGCGGCTGGAGACCTCGCCGAAGCCGGTGTCGCGGGTCAGGGTCCGCAGCAGCGAAGTCTTGCCGGTGTTGGTGTGACCGACCACCGCGATGCGCACCGGTCTGGCGGCGGTCTCAGACATCGCCCCGCCCCAGCCAGTCGAGCGCCTGCGTCGCGTCCTCGATCACCGCCGCCGGCGCCAGGCCGATGGTCTGCAGGCCTTCCCGCCAGTGGGCCCGCCGCTCGGCCGCGTCGCCGGCGGGTGCCGCGACCAGCCAGACGCGGCAGGCGCCCGCCCGGCGCGCGAGTTCGGCGATCAGCTCCAGGCTACCCCGGTCCGGCGACAGGCGCGGGTCGCAGGCGATCAGCAGGCGGGCCGGCGGCGCCGCGGCCAGCTCCGCCAGGGTGCGGCTGCGCTGTTCGCGACTGTCGATCACCCCGGCGTCGCGCGCCCCGACCGGCAGCGGCAGCGGCGGCCAAGGCAGATCCGGGCGCAGCTCCACGCCCACCAGCACCGCGGCGTGACCGGTCACCGCCGGGGCGGTCCCGACCGAGGCGTGGTACGTCGCCGCTGGCGCGGGATCGCTGATGCCGAGGCGCTCGCTGGCCGGCGCCAGGCGCTCCACCAGCAGCGCGTAACCCGGCAGACTCAGATCCAGGCGCAGGCGCCGACACCCGGACCGATAGACGCCCAGGCACGCCAGCCACAGCAGCAGCCGCGGCACGCAGCCATAGATCACCACACAGCCGACCAGCCATGACGACCAGGCGATCCGCGCCGCGTCCTCCGGCCGCAGACCGCTGGCGCGGATCGCCTCGGCCTCGGGGACCGCAAAGCCGAACTGGGCCGGCAGCCAGCCCAGGCCCTGGACCAGTCGCACGAACACCTCCGCCGGCAGGATCGTGGTCTCCCAGACAAAGTCGTAGCGCCGCGCCGCCAGCGCGACCAGCAGCCCGGCGAGCGCGCCGGTCAGCGCCAGCAGCCACAGGCCATGGGTCACCGCGCCCAGCCACCCGCGGGCCAACCCGGCCCGGCCGAGCAGGGCCAGCCGCGCCGCGGCCACCGGCGCAGCCCCGGCGGTCAGCCGCGCCGACAGCCACAGCCAGGCATGGCCGAGCGCGCCGCCGGTCTCGCGGCCGCCCAGCGCGAGGCTGAACGACCACAACAACAGGCTCACGAGGTGCACGCCCAACAGGGCGCCCACCGCCCAGACCACATTCACCGGCCGACCGCCGCTGCCGAGCACGCCCAAGGCGGCGCCGAAACCGCTGGCCAGGGCCAGCACGGCGAGCACCACCAGCAACAGGCGCGACCGCGAACGCCAGGCTACGAGCGCCTCGCTCAGACCGGTCAGCACGCCGAGCCCGCGCGCCCGAGCCAGGATGCGCTGCTCGACATCGCCGCCCGCCCGGCGCGCGGCCGCCACCGCCTCGGCATCCGCCAGCGGCCCGCTGGCCTGCTCGTGCAGGCGCAGGGCCTCGGCCAGCCAGCGGGTCTCGAAGTCGGAGAGTCGAGGGGCGAGGTGGGTGTTCAAAGGTGCAGTATCCCGGGCCGGAAGTAGCCCTAGGATAACGGATACGCGGCGCGGGTCACCCGCGCGCGCGGTTCAATCTGCGATCGCGGACGCGCGCAGCCGGGTCAAGACATCCGCATACAGCGTCTGCAAGGCCTGCCGATAGGCCGCGACCAGGTCGGCATGGGCGGCGCCGCGCACGGCCACCTCGGCGACCAGATGGTCCTGCGACAGCAGACGGCCGGCGCCGGGCTCGCTGAGGGTCAAGGCCAGGCCCACGTGGACCGCGCCGCCGGCGCCGGCGCGCCGGTGTTCGAAGCGTTCGATATCCACCCGCAGGCGATAGCGTGTGTCGACGGCATCTTCCGGCGTGACCACCCCGGGGGCGACCGCCGCGGCGCGCAGATACGCCGCCAGGCCCCGTTGCACCAGGCGCGGCGGACTGTCCACCCAGTAGTGATAGTGATAACGCTGCAAGCGTCCCGGCTGGCGGGCCTCGCTGTAGAGCAGGGCGCGGTCGCGGTACAGGGGCGCGGTGGCGCCGACCTGCACCGACAGGTTCCCGGTTAGCGCGGGGGCCAGCGCCGGGGCCATCGCGGCGGGCGGCTCGATGTCGAGCCGGTAGAAACTGTCCTCGGGCACCTGCCTCGTGCCCGCGCAGGCCGACAGCAGCGCGACAACAACCAGCAACGTCAGTCGTTCAATCACCGTTGACTCCTTGTTCCGCCGCAGCGCCGCCCCGCAGCAGCAGCCCGGGGTTGCCGCGCAGCTCGCGGGTGAATTCGTGCAGGTTGCGGCTGCTGCCCTCCAGCCCGTAGAGGATGCCGTCGACCTCGCGCGCCACACTGTCGAGGGTGCGGCGCAGGGCCTGCACGCTCTGGCGCAGGTCTCCCCGGTTGTCGCCCACCACGGCCTGCGCCTCGCCCAGCAGCGCGTCGAGCTGCGCCTGGGTGCCGCGCAGGCCGGCCGACAGCGCGCGGAAATCGCGCGCGCTGGCCTCGACGTCGGCAACGATGCTGGTCACGCGCTGGGTGTTGTCCGTATCCAGCAACCGGGCCAGGCCGTCCGCGCCCTGATCGAGCTTGTGCAGGATGCTTTCGAGCTCGCCGAGCAGGCGCGGCACCCGCGCCTCCAGCTCGCCACCCAGCCCGGACACCGTGCGATTCAAGTTGTCGATCAACGGCCGGATGCCCTCGCGGGTCAGCTCACCGAGATCGCTGGCGATGCCGCCCATCGCGGCGAACAGATCCTCACCCTGGGCCCCGGCGATCTCCGCGCCCGGCGCCAGGCGCTCGCGGCTCGCGCCCTCCTCGATGTTGATCACGGTCTCGGCCAGCAGGCCGGCCGAATAGATCCGCGCGACGCTGTCGGCCGGGATGCGCCAGTCGCGCTTGATGCGCAGCTCGACCCGATAGCGGGTGCCCGCCTCGCCCTGTTCGGGCACCACCCCGGCCACGAAGCCGACCTGATAACCCTCGTAGGTGACCCGCGAGCCGTCGCTGAGCCCGGTGATGTTGCCGTAGTGGACGTGATAGGCCTCGCTGTCGCCGACCCGCCCGGTGAGTTTGTAGAGCACCCCCAGCAGCACGCCCAGCGTGGCCAGCACGAACACGCCGACGACCAGGTAATTGATGTTGTCGCGTTTCATCTCGGCTCAGTCCGTCCGCGTCAGGCGGGTCAGGTAGGCATCGACATCCACCGGCGCGTTGTCCGGGATGCGGTTGATCAGGGCCCGCACGCGCGGGTTGTCGGCGTTGCGGATCGCCTCGACGCTGCCGGTCATCAACACGCAGCCCTGATCCAGCACGGTGATGCGGTCGGCGATCTTGAAGGCGCTGTCGAGCTCGTGGGTCACCACCACGATGCTGATGTGCATGGAATCGCGCAGACGCAGGATCAACTCATCGAGTTCCGCCGACACCACCGGGTCCAGCCCGGCGGAGGGCTCGTCGAAAAACAGCAGCTTCGGGTCCATCACGATGGCCCGCGCCAGGGCCGCGCGCTTGACCATGCCGCCTGAGAGCTGCGCCGGCATCAGATCCTCGAAGCCGGCCAGGTTCACCACCTCCAGCTTCATGCGGCTCATGATGCGGATGGTCTGCGCGTCCAGCCGGGTGTGCTCGCGCAGCGGAAACTGCACGTTCTCGCCCACGGTCATGGAATTGAACAGCGCGCCGCCCTGGAACGACACGCCCATGCGCCGGCGCAGTTCGAACAGCGCCTGCCCGCCCAACTGGCTCAGGTCGCGGCCAAACAGGCGGATCGTGCCCGAGGCCGGGCGTTCCAGTCCCAGCAGGTGGCGCAGCAGTGTCGACTTGCCCGAGCCGCTGCCGCCCATGATCACCCGGATCTCGCCGGGCATGACCTCCAGGGATACCCCGTCGAGGATCCGCCGGTCGTCGTAATAGGTCACCAGGTCCTCGACCTCAAGCACCGGGGCGGCGGGATCGACAGCGTGGATCGGCTCGGCAGCGGTCATGGGTTCAGCGGCTCAGGAAGAAGGTGAAGATCATGTCGGCGATCACGATCGCGGCGATGCACAACACCACCGAGCGGGTGGTGCTCCTGCCCAGGCCCTCGGAACCGCCGCTGGTGGAGAAGCCGTTGATGCAGCTCACCAGGGTGATCAGCACCGCGAACACCAGGCTCTTGATCAGACCTTGCAGCACATCGAACGGCGCCAACTGACGCAGGATCGACTCGGCATAGACGGCCAGGCTCATCGGCAGTTGCGTACTGCACAGCACGCCGCCGCCGAGCAGGGCCATGAAGTCCGAGAGCACGGTCAGCGCCGGCATCATCACCAGCATCGCCAGCAGGATCGGCGCGACCAGGTGGCGCACCGGATTCACGCCGAGCACGCGCAGCGCGTCGATCTCCTGCGACATCTGCATCGCGCCGATGCGCGCGGCGATCGCCGAGCCGGAGCGGCCGGCGACCACGATGCCGGCGATCAGCGCGCCGAACTCGCGGGTGATCGACAGCGCCAGGCCGGGGATCACCTGCGCCTCGGCGCCGAACTCGCGCAGGGTGCTGATGCCCTGCAGGGCCATCATCACGCCATTGGCGAAGGCCAGGATGCTGACCACCGGGACCGCCAGCACGCCGACGCGCAGCATCTCGGCGGCGATCGCCGACAGGCGCACCGGCTGCTGGCGAAAGGCACCAACGCACAGCCAGAACAAGCTCTCGACCAGCAGCGCGGCGCCGTAGCCGAGCTCCTCAATGCCGCCGACCACCCGCCGGCCCAGATTTTCGGTGAAGACCCTGACCATGCTTGCCTCTGTCACGCCACGTTCAGCGCAGCGCGTCCAGCCGCGCCTGCACACTGGCATACAGCGGGAACACCTGGTCGAGCCGCGCCAGCCGGAGCACGTTCAAGGCCCCGGCGCTGACCCCGACCAGGGCGAAATCCACGCCGCGCTGGCGTGCCAACTGAAACCCTTCCACCAGGCTGGCGACCCCCGAGCTGTCGATGTAGCTCACCGCGGCCAGATCCACCAGGGTCGGCTGGTCCGCGCCCAGGCTGTCGAGGATCAACGCGCGCGCCTCGGGCGAGCTGTACAGGTCGATCTCGCCGGCCAGGCAGACGATCGCGTAGCCGCCCTCGTTGCGCAGGCTGGCGCTCATGACCGCGCCCCGCGCCGGTATTTCCGCAGACGCAGCAGGTTGCCGCGCCCGTCCGGGGTCGGCAGATAATCGATCTCGTCCATCAGTGCGCGGATGAAATGCACGCCCAGACCGCCGGGGCGCAGTTCGTCGAGCGGGCGCGGCCGCCAGTCCGCCAGCGTGACCGGCGCGGCCGTGTCGCGCAGTCGAAACTCGATACCCTCGGCCAGCACCTCGGCCGCCAGTTCCAGCTGGCCGTGACCCTCGAAGCGTCCGTGTTGGATCACATTCATACAGGCCTCGTTGACGGCCAGGACCAGGTCCGCGACCGCCGCTTCGTCGAATCCGGCCGCGCGTGCCGAGGCCTGGACCAGCGCGCGCAGCGCGTGCAACCGGCTGGCCTCGGCCGGCACCCGCAAGACCGGCTCGGCCAGGCTCATGTCGCCCCCGCGGTTGCGTCGACGATCAACAAGGTCAGGTCGTCGCGCACCTCGGCATCGCCCACGGCGTCGAGCAGCCGCCGGCCGCGCTCGGCGGCGGGCACCCGCGCGACCTGCCGGAGCAGCGTCTTGAGGCCCTCAATGCCCAGCTCGTCGCCCAGCGCACCGCCGGTGCGCGGGCGTGCCTCGATCAGTCCGTCGGTGTAGAGATACAACACGCCTCCCCGCAGATTCAGCGCGCGGTTGGTAAAGCCCGCCTCGGCCAGCACGCCCAGCGGCGGGGCCTCGGCGGCCAGTTCCTCGAAACCGCCGTCGGGGGCCTGGAACAGCACCGGCAGATGCCCGGCGTTGGCCAGCAGCACCCGCCCGCGCGCCGGGTCGTAGCACCCGGCCACCATGGTCACGAACATCCCGCGCACCGAGGTCGCGGCGATCTCTCGGTTCAACATCGCCAGCAGCGCGGCGGGATCGGTCAGCGCCTTGCCCAGACAGCGGAACAGGCTGCTGGCCTTGGCCATCAACAGGGCCGCGTTCATGCCCTTGCCGGAGACATCGGCGATACAGAACAGGATCCGTCCGTCGCGCGTCGGGAAATGGTCGTAGAAATCCCCGGACAGTTCCCGCGCCGACGTATTCACGCCGTGAAAGCCGGGGCAATCCCCGGTCTCGGTCGGCATCAAACCGCGTTGCACGTCGCGTGCCAGGGCCAGCTCGCGGTCGAGCTCCGCGGCGTAGCGGTCGCGTTCGGCCAGGGCCTGCTCCAGGCGCCAGGTCAGCTCCTGGTAGCTCAGGTTGTCCTCGACCAGTTGCAGATTGGCCTCGCGCAGCACGTCGCCCAGGGTGATCTGCGTGGACACCCGCAGGCCCAGCGCCGCGCCGGCCTCCGAAAGCCCCTGGGCGGTCGCCTCCAGCAGGTCGTTGGCCTGCTCGGGGCCGAGGCCGAAGCGCTCCGCCAGCAGGCCCCGGCAATGTTGGATCACCGGCCGCTTGTCGGCGGCGGTGAACACCGCGGCCATCCAATCGGCACAGTGCGCGACCCGGCACAAGCTGTCCTGTTCCGCCGCCGGGGCATGGTGCCCGCCCATCACCTGACGCAGCTCCGGCGGCAGTTCCCAGGCCGCCGCCAGTTGCTCGCCGACGCGGTCGTGGGTGGCCCCGAACAGCGACTGCTCCAACGCGTAGCGCGCGTCCGGATCGGCGCCGGCGAGCTGTTCCCAGTCCGCGACCTTGTCCGGGTCGAGGTACAGCATCACCAGCAGGCCGAAGTCCTGCAGCAGTCCCGCGGTGAAGCCATCCTCCGGATTCAGCCGCATGGCCTGCGCCAAACAGCGCGCGGCCACCGCGCGCCGCAGGGCCTGTTCCCAGAAGGCATTCATGTCCAGGCCGGGGATCGCCGCCGGGCGCAGGGCGTCGCGCAGCGCCACACACAGCGCCAGATTGCGCAGGGCGCGCTGACCGAGCAGCGTGACCGCGTGCGCGGCCGAGTTGGCGGGGGTACGGAAACCGAAATAGACGGAATTCACGATCCGCAGCAGCTCGGCCGTGAGCACGGCATTGTGGCTCACGATCTCGGCCAGGCGGCGGCTGGTGATCTCGGGTTTGGCGCAGGCATGCACGATACCGAGCGCCTCCTGCGGCGGTGCCGGGAGGTCGGTCGGTTTGATTCGGGTCCATGCGTGGCCTTGCTGCATCCGGCGTCCTGCGCGCTGAAATTCCCCCGTTGACAGCAACACGGCGGCCGGCGTCGATAAAACTTGAGTTTATCTTTCCAGACAAGCGGTTATGATGGCCCGCGGGGCGCGGGGCGGGTTGACTTGAGACAAGGTCGCTGGGTGCCCGCCCACCTAGACTGGGTCCACCGCAACTTTGGAAATCAGGACGCTGCCGCGGGCCCCGCGGCAGCGGCGAGGAACCGCCGATGACACGCTGGGTAACCTTCACCGCCGCACCGCACCGCATGATGATGTTCGGCGGCACCCTGCAACTGGCGCTGACACTGCTGTACTGGGGCGCGGAGCTGGCCGCGCGCCAGTTCGGCGCAGCGTCGCTGCCCGGCACGCTGCTGCCGTCGAGCTGGCTGCACGGCTATCTGATGCTCTACGGCCTGTTCCCCTACTTCATCTTCGGCTTCCTGATGACCACCTATCCGCGTTGGATGAACGGACCGCTGGTAGAGCGTCCGCGCTATGTCGCGAGCTTTCTGGGCATGGCGGCCGGGTCACTGCTGGTCTACGCGGGGCTGTTCACGCACACCGCGCTGCTCGGCGCCGGCGCGCTGCTGCACGCCGGCGGCTGGACGCTCGGGCTGCTGGAACTCTACCGGGTGTTTCGCGCCGCGCCCGCCCGGGAGAAGACCCACGAGCGCTATCTGAACGTCTATCTGCTGCTGGGCGGCCTGGGCATGGCGACGTTCGGCCTGGGCGTACTGCTGGACCGCCCGCAGTGGATCGCCCACGCCCTGACGGTTGGACTGTGGGGCTTCGTGCTGCCACTGATGCTCACCGTCGCCCACCGCATGCTGCCGTTTTTCAGCAGCACGGTGCTCAAGCCCTATCGGATATTCACCCCCGACTGGGTGCTCGCGGCCCTGCCGCTGCTGCTGGCCGGGCATGTCGCCTGCGAACTGGCGGGACTGCCGCAGTGGCGCTTTATCTTCGACCTGCCACTGGCCGGCCTGGGGATCGCCCTGAGCTACCGCTGGGGACTGTGGCGCAGCTTCGCCGTGCGCCTGCTGGTCATCCTGCACCTGGCCTTCGCCTGGTTCGGCATCGGCATGAGCCTCTACGCGCTCGACAGCCTGCTGCAGCTCGGCGCTGCCGGGTTCTCGCTCGGCCGGGCGCCGCTGCATGCGCTGGGCATCGGCCTGATCGCCAGCATGACCGTGGCGATGGCCAGCCGCGTCTCCTACGGTCATTCGGGACGGCCGCTGGTCGCCGACACCCTGGTCTGGCTGAGCGGCTGGGCACTGCATCTGGCCGCGCTGTTGCGCGTCCTCGGCGAGCTGGCACCCGGCAGCGCGCCGCTGGGCCTGCCGCTGACCCTGTGGGCCGCCCTGATCTGGCTGGCCGGCCTGCTCCCCTGGGTCGCGCGCTTCGCGCCGATCTATCTGCGACCGCGCATTGACGGCAAGCCGGGCTAATCTGGATCGCTCGTGAATGATGTTGCGAGAGGCTGTAAGGGAGACATTGAATAAGTCCGCTCGCAGTCCGTTCGTGGTGAGCTTGTCGAACCACGAACGGACGAAACCTCGCCAAACGATTTGACAGCGTTTGTAGGGGCGGGTTTGAAACC
>JBHEOS010000027.1:0-10337 GCA_046260695.1 Gammaproteobacteria bacterium | reverse complement strand
CCCGCCCCTACGGGCCGGCAGACCTCGCAACGACCGTACATGAGCAACCCAAATTAAGGTTGCTCTGAATAAGTCCGTTCGCGGTGAGCCCTTCGACAAGCTCAGGGCGAACGGTGAACTTGATCAGAGCTTCCTTAAGGATCGTCTGATTTATTCGTTGCGAGGAGCACAGCGACGCGGCAATCTTCAAGCGATTGCTCTACCGTTGAGGGAGATTGCTTCGCTGCACTCGCAATGTACGACGAATCAGTCCGCGCGGCCTTAAGCCTGTTTGAAAACCCCGACCGGCGCGGCATGATGGGCCCAGACACACCCGCGCCCGGAGCTGACCGGCCATGGCTACCGCCATCGCACTGAAGCTATTGCTGCTGCTGCTCGCCGCCAACGGCGCGCCGGTGCTGGCGCGCTACCTGTTCGGCCAGCGCGGCGCTTGGCCGATCGACCGGGATTATCGTCTCGGCGACGGTCAGCCACTGTTCGGGGCCTCCAAGACCTGGCGCGGCCTGCTCGCCGCGGGGCTGGTCACGCCGCCGCTCGCGGTACTGCTGGCGCTGCCGGCAACGACCGGCCTGGCGCTGGCCGCTGCGGCCATGGCCGGCGATCTGCTGTCGAGTTTCGTGAAGCGTCGGCTGCGCATTCCCACCAGTGGCATGGCCTTCGGCCTGGATCAGCTCCCCGAGGCGCTGCTGCCACTGCTGGTGGTCGGCCCCGGCCTGGGGCTGGGGCCGGCCGATGCGGTGCTGCTGAGTCTGGTGTTCCTGGTGCTGGAGCTGGTGCTGTCGCGCCTGCTCTACCACCTGCACATCCGTCGACGGCCGTATTGAATTCTCCCGCGAGGGATTATGCCGACGCGTCCGGGTCCGTCCCGCGCACCAGTCGGTGCACGGTGATCTCCGGCGGGCAATTCAGACGCACATCCACCATGCACACGCCAGAGCCGGTCGAGGTGTAGCCGTGCAACTGCCGATAACGCCAGGCGCCGCGGCACAGGCCGCGCGGACAGCGGGCATTGCACAGGATCGGCCGGCCGCCGGGCAGGCAGATCTGCCCGCCGTGGGTGTGCCCGCACAGCAGCACGTCGAAATCCGCGTAGGCGGCGTGGCGGAAGATCTCCGGACTGTGCGCCAGCAGGATCGACACCGCCGACGCGGGTACGTCGCAGATCGTCTTCTCCAGATTGTCCATCCGGTAGTAGTGGGGGTCGTCGATGCCTGACAGATACAGGCAACTGCCGTCGCGCTCGATCCGCACGGTCTCGTTCATCAACATGCGGATGTCCATGTCCTCCAACCCCGGCAGCATGCAGACTGTGTCGTGGTTGCCGAGCACCCCGTAGACGGCGCCGCCGAGCCCGACCCGCACCCGGCGCAGGCCGTCCAGCGCCGCGGCGTAGGGCCCGAAGGTCTCGGCGCGGAAATCGCCGGTCAGCACGCACAGGTCGTAATCGACCCCGCGCACCGCCTCCAGCAGGACCTGGGGCAGGTCCGGCGCCATGTCCAGGTGCAGGTCGGAGATGTGCAGGATGCGCAGGCCGTCGAAGGCCGGCGGCAAATGTGGCAGGACGATACGGTTCTCGCGACATTCGATCGCCCGCGCGTTGCGCTGGCCGCGGCCATGCACCCCCATCAGCCGCAGCGCGCCGCGCATCCAGCCGTGGATGGAATACCAGTTCTCGATGTGAAAAAAGTTGCGGCCCTGGCCGAACACGCGCGCCTCGTAATCGGTCTCGATGCCGAGGCGCTGATTCAGGTGCAGGCGTCCGAGACGGGCCTCCAGGCGGGTGCGCATTGCATCGTCGAGCGGTGGGCAGGGTCGGATCATGGCCGCATCATACCCGTGGTCGGTGGCTCACAGCAGCAGCCAATACACCCCCAGCTGGATCAGCGTCAGCGGGATGCCGACGCGGGCGAAGGCGAAGAAGCTCAGGTGCACGCCGTGGCGCTCGGCGTTCTGCACAATGATCACGTTGCTGGCCGCGCCGAGGATCAGCAGATTCCCAGCGATAGTGCTGGCCGCCGCCAGCGCCAGGTACTCCGCCGTGCCGGCGCCGGCGTGTTCCAGCAGCGGCAGGTACAGCGCCACCAGCGGCACGTTGGAGACGAGCTGGCTCAGCCCGACCGGGATCAACAACAGCGCGCGCGGATCGCTGATGTCGATGGCCCAGCGTTCCAGCGCCTGCTGAAAAAAGCCGCTCTGCCAGACCGCCGCCATCAGCACAAACATACCGATGAAGAACGCCAGCGTGTGCCAGTCCAGATGCCGGAGCAGCTCGCCACGGCGCGGACTAAACAGCAGCAGCGGCAGCGCACCGGCCAGGGCGATGAGACTCAGGCGGAACTCCAGACCGGTCTCGAACAGCACCAGGCCGATGCGCAGGCCGATCAACAGCAGGATCAGCCACAGCGAGAACTTCACCCACCGAGCCAGCCGCGGGTCGCCCAGCTCGACCGGCGTGTGCACCAGCGGCGCGGCATGAAACTCGCGCCAGAAAAACAGCCGCAGCACCGCATAGGCGATCAATAGATTGATCAGGCTCGGCACGGCGAGATGTTCGAGAAAGCTCAGGAACGGATTGGGCAGGCCCGCGTGCAGGGCGATCAGCAGGTTCTGCGGATTGCCGATGGGGCTCAACACGCTGCCGGTGGTCACCGCGAAGGCCAGCGCCAAGAGCAGCAGGCGCGCATCCAGGCGATGCTCGCGCGCCAGCCGCAGCGCCAGCGGCGTACCGACAATGGCCAGCGTATCGTTCATCAGCAGCGCCGAACTCAAGCCCGCGCCAAACAGCAGCATCAGCACCAACGCATCGGTGCTGCGCACGCGGCTGAACAACCCATAGGCGAGTTGGTACAGATAGCCGCTCGCGACCGCCGCCTGCCCGACTACGAACATGCCGAACAGAAACAGCATCACGTCCCAATCGATGGCGGCGAGCGCCGCGCGCGGTCCGATGTCGCCGCTCACCAGCACCAGCAGCGCCCCGCCGACCATGGCCTGCCAGATGGCGATGCGAAAACGCCCGATGCCGCGCAGCGCGATCAGCGCGAACACCAGCAGCAGTACCACGACCGAGAATGTCAGGTTCAAGCGTCCGGCTGGGGCGATGGGTTATCGCGCATCGTTAATGTTCCTGAATGTTCCTGAATGTTCCTGGGCGCCTGTCGGATTTGGGCCGCTCTCCCGCCGGCGCAGTAGGCGCAGTAGGCGCAGCCTAAGTCCGACAGGCAGCTAGCGCCGCAGATAGAAATACCGCACCCGGCGCCGCTTGAACAGCGGCAGCAGCGCCATGCCGGCGATGAAGCCGCCGATGTGTGCGCCGAAGGCCACCCCGCCCTCTTGTTGTCCCGCGCTGGCCACGGAGCTGATCAACTGCACCAGAAACCAGAAGGCCAGCACCCAGCCGGCCTTGATGCGTGTGGTGTACGGGTAGAAACCGATCGGGATCACCACCAGTACGCGCGCGTGCGGGTACAGCAGCAGGTAGGCGCCGAGCACACCGGAGATCGCGCCGCTGGCGCCGATCATGGGAATCGGCGAGTGCATGTCGGGCAGCGCATGGGCGAACGCGGCGGCGATGCCGCACAGCAGATAGAACAGGATGAAGCGCACATGACCCATGGCGTCTTCGATGTTGTTGCCGAAGATCCACAGGTAGAGCATGTTGCCGATCAGGTGCATCCAGCCGCTGTGCAGGAACATGGCGGTGGCGACGGTCGCCGCCGGGGCCACCAGGGCGACGGGTTCGGGCAGGTGCAGATGGCCGAACAGCACCGCGGGGATCATGCCCAGGGCGTAGATGATGCGCTCCTGTCCCGGGCCCAGGGATAGCTGCCAGAGGAACACCAGCACACACGCGACGATCAGGCTGACGGTGATCACCGGGAGGCCGGTGCTCGGGTTGTCGTCGTGCAGGGGAATCATGGTCCCGCAATCTAGCACACTCCCGTATCATCCCCGCCCATGCTGCCAGTCCTGACCATTCTGGGTATCGCCCTGCTGCTGCTCGGCCTGCCGCAGCTCGCGCGTCTGCGCCGCGACTGGCAGCGCGCGGCGTGGCGCCGGCAGGCCTTCCCGGAGACCTGGTCGGCCCTGTTGCGCCACCACGTCCCCTTATACGGCCGCTTACCGACCGCGCTACGGGAACAGCTGCACGGGCACATCCAGGTGCTGCTGGCGGAGAAGGATTTTCACGGCGCCGGCGGACTGGTCGTCACGGACGCCATGCGCCTGATCGTCGCCGCCCAGGCCGCTCTGCTGCTGTTGAACCGGCGCAGCGGCTATTTCCCGGGCCTGTACAGCATCGTGCTGCACCCCGCCCGGTTCGTGGTCAATCGCGAGACCTGGGATGCCGCCGGGCTGCACCACCGTGAGGCCCAGGTGCTCAGCGGCGAGTCCTGGGAGACCGGGCAGCTGGTGCTGTCCTGGGACGACAGCCTGGCCGGGGGCATGCAGGGCGACGACGGCTACAACGTGGTGCTGCACGAGTTCGCCCATCAGCTCGACCTGGCATCCGGGGACATGAACGGTACGCCGCGCCTGTCCAGCGCCGCGCAATACGCCGCCTGGCAGGCCGCCTTCACCCCCGCCTACGCCGCGCACTGCGCCCGGGTCGAGGCCGGCGAGGACACCTGGCTGGACCCCTACGCGGCCACCGCCCCGGAGGAATTCTTCGCGGTGCTGACCGAGGCGTTCTTCGAGCTGCCGGGGGCGCTGCGGGTGGAATACCCCGCCATCTACACCTGTCTGAAGGGCTATTACCGGGTCGACCCCGCGGCCTGGTGAGCCCCGATTGCCGGTGGCCGAATCCCCCGTATACTGTGCGCCGGACGCACGCGGCCCCCTCCCCTGAACGGGCGCCCCGTGCCCCCGATAGATCATCCTGATACCCGTGTCACCCACGGCATACCGGCCCGCCCCGTCACAGGCTTATGCATAAAGCCAGCTTTCTGATCGCCGTTGCCATCGCCGCGCTGACCCTGATGGGCTGGGCGCTGTATAACCAACCCAGTTCCGAACCGGCCTGGCCGGCGCGCATCCAGGGCTTTGCCTTTTCGCCGTTTCGTGCCGACCAGGCGCCGGTCTGGCGCAAGTTCCCCAGCACCGCCGACATCGAGGCCGATCTGGCGCTGCTGTCGGGCAAGACCCACGCGATCCGCACCTACACGGTGGAAAACACCCTCGGCGAGATCCCGGCGCTGGCGCACAATTACGGCCTGAACGTCGCGCTGGGCGCCTGGATCGATAACTTCCCCGAGAAGAACGCCCTCGAACTCCAACGCATGCTGCACATCGCCGCGCGCTCGAACAATGTGGTCCGCATCATCGTCGGCAACGAGGCCCTGCTGCGCGGCGACGTGCCGGTGCAGACTCTGATCGACTACCTGGACCAGGCACGCGCCCAGATCGACATCCCGATCAGCACCGCCGAACCGCCCTTCATCTGGAAAAAATATCCGGAACTGGTCGCGCATGTGGATTACATCACCGTGCACCTGCTGCCATATTGGGAAGGCATCTCGGTCGAGGAGGCGGTGAACTACACGGTCAACAGCGTCAACGAGCTGCGCGAGCTCTACCCCGGCAAACCCATCGTGATCGGCGAGGTGGGCTGGCCGAGCAACGGCCGCACCCGCCAGGACGCAGTGGCCTCCGAGGCCAATCAGGCGACTTTTCTGCGCCGCTTCCTGGCACGCGCCACGCAGGAGAAATACGTCTACTACCTGATGGAGGCCTTCGATCAGACCTGGAAGCGCGAGACCGAGGGCGCGGTCGGTGCCTACTGGGGCGTGTACGACGTTTATCGCCAGCCCAAGTTCCAGTTCACCGACCCGGTGGTGCAGATCCCCAACTGGCCAGTGCTCGCGGGCATCTCCACCGGCATCGCCATCATCGTCTTCACCCTGCTGCTGATCGACAGCAACCGGCTGCGCAACCGCGGCCGCAGCTTTCTGGCGCTGGTCGCCTACGTCGCCGCCAGCGCCGTGGTGTGGATCATCTACGACTATCTGAACCAGTACCTGACCCTGACCAGCGTGGTGGTCGGCATCCTGCTGATGCTGGGCATGATCGGCGTGATCGTGGTGCTGCTGGCCGAGGCGCACGAATGGGCCGAGGCGCTCTGGGTGCGCGAACACCGCCGATTATTCCAGCCGCAACCGGTGCCCGATGCGCAGCTGCCGAAGGTGTCGGTGCACGTACCGGCCTACAACGAACCGCCGGAGATGCTGCTGGAGACGCTGAACGCGCTCGCGGCGCTCGACTACCCGGATTTCGAAGTCATCGTGGTCGACAACAACACCCGCGACCCGGCCATCTGGGAACCGGTGCGCGCGCACTGCGCCCAGCTCGGCCCGCGGTTTCGCTTCTTTCATGAAGACCCGCTGGCCGGCTTCAAGGCCGGGGCGCTGAATTTCGCACTCCGGCAGACCGCGCCCGATGCCGAGATCGTCGCGGTCATCGACAGCGACTATCTGGTGCATCCGCGCTGGCTGCGCGACCTGGCGCCGCAGTTCGAGAACCCGCGCATCGGCATCGTGCAGGCCCCCCAGGATTACCGCGACGCCCGCGAGAACGCCTTCAAGGCGATGTGCTATGCCGAATACCGCGGGTTCTTCTACATCGGCATGATCACCCGCAACGAGCGCAACGCCATCATCCAGCACGGCACCATGACCATGGTGCGCCGCTCGGCGCTGGAACAGGTGGAGGGCTGGGCCGAGTGGTGCATCACCGAGGATGCGGAACTCGGCCTGCGGATTTTCAAGCAGGGGCTGGAGGCGGTGTATATCCCGCGCAGCTACGGGCGCGGGCTGATGCCCGACACCTTCATCGATTTCAAGAAGCAGCGCTTTCGCTGGGCCTTCGGTTCGGTGCAGATCCTGCGCCGGCACGCGCGCAGCCTGTTGCGGCGCGGCGACGGCCGGTTGACCGCCGGGCAGCGTTATCACTTCATGGCCGGCTGGCTGCCCTGGCTCGCCGACGGGGTGAATCTGCTGTTCAATCTGGCGGCCTTGGCCTGGTCCATGGCCATGCTGCTCGCGCCCGGCAAGGTCGATCCACCGCTACTGATGTTCGCGGTCCTGCCACTGGCGTTGTTCATCTTCAAGATCGGCAAGATGGTCTACCTGTACCAGACCCGGGTCGGCGCGACCACCTTACAGACCCTGTCGGCGTCACTGGCCGGGCTGTCGCTCACGCACACCATCGGCGTGGCCATGCTCACCGGTTTCTTCGTCAAGAGCCGGCCGTTCTTCCGCACACCCAAACGGGCAAATACCCTGGCACTGCTGCGCGCCGTGGGTGCCGCGCGCGAGGAAACGCTGATGCTGATCGCCTTGTGGCTGGCCGCCGGCGGCATCATCCATGCCTTCGGTACCGAGACGCTGGACCTGCTGATGTGGGCGGTGATGCTGTTGCTGCAATCGGTGCCCTACGGCGCGGCACTGTTGATGTCCATCATCAGCGCCCTGCCGCGCCTGCCGGCGGGCTGGATCGGCGAGACCGGCAGCATGTCCCAAGCCGCGCGCAAGGTGCTGGGGCCACCCGCCTCGCCGTAGGCTGGCCTGGATGATTCATGAACGACGCGGCGAATAGCACGCGCATGACCCTGCCGCAATGATTTGGCAGCCCGTGTAGGCGCGGCCTCTGGCCGCGAACCGGCGGCTCTCCGAACCGTTCGCGGGCGCAGCCCGCGCCTACCCTGTCAAGCAGCAGACCGCAGTAGTCATTTACGAATAACCCAGGCTAGGAGCCTGTCGGACTTGGGCGATCGTAGCGAGCAAGGTGGGAGAGTGAGGCCATTTTTTTGATCGTTTGAGGAAAATAGCCGTCGCTATTTGACGAAAAGGATCAGAAAAATGGGCCGCTCTCCCACCGGCGCAGTAGATCAGTCCCAAATCCGACAGGCTCCTAGTGGTCCATGCGTGAAGTTCGGTGACTAAGAAGCACAGCCGGAGCGTGCAGATCAAGGCGCGAGCGCGCAGGAATAGCACCGCTATTTCAAGCTTTCGCAACGCAGAGCTGCGCGTTCCGGCGCCGCGAACAGTTACCGAACTTTGCGCATGGACCACTAGGCCCAGGGGTCGAGCACCCATTTACCCTGGGCGTGTCCGGCCTCGATCTGCGCGTGCGCGTCGGCGGCGCGTGACAGCGGCAGGGTTGCACCGATGTGCAGGCGCAGTCGGCCGGCGTCGATCAGGTCGGCGCAGCGGTCGAGGATCTCGCCGTGGTGGGCGCGGGCCTGCGGCAGATCGTCGCGCAGCATCGGCGTGAGCATCAGCTCGAAGCCGATACGCAGGTTGCGGTTGCGCGCCTCCTTCCAGTCCACGTCCGTGCCCGGGTCGAGCAGCGTGACCACATCGCCATAGTGCGCGGCCGCCGCCAAGCTGCGGCGGAAGGTCTCGCCGCCGACAGTGTCCAGGATCACATCCGCGCCGCGCCCCCCGGTCCAGGCGCGCACGGCCTCGACGAAATCCGCCTGCGTGTAGTCGATCACCTGCTCGGCGCCCAACTCGCGCACGAAGGCCGCCTTGTCCGGGCCGCGCACGCTGGTGCAGACGCGCGCACCCGCCCAGACCGCCAACTGGATCGCCACGTGCCCCACGCCGCCGGCGCCGGCGTGGATCAGCACCTGTTGTCCCGCCTGTAACCGGGCGCGGTCGAACAGCGCCTCCCAGGCGGTGATCAGCACCAGCGGGCCGGCCGCGGCCTGCACGGCCGTCAGCGACCCGGGCTTGCGGCGCGCGACCGCCGCGGGCAACACGGTGTACTGGGCATAGTTGCCGGCCTCGCGACCCAGACCGCCATGACAGAACCAGACCGCATCGCCCGGCGTGAGGTCGCGTACCGCCGCGCCGCAGGCGACCACCTCGCCGGCGCCGTCGCAGCCGAGGATCTGCGGCAGCGCGTCCGGAAACAGCAACCCACGCGCGCGCAGCTTGGTATCGATAGGGTTGACCCCGGCGCCCTGCACGCGCACCTTGACCTGGTCTTCGGCGGTCAACTGCGGCTCCGCCACATCGCGCCATTCCAGCACGGCGGGCGCGCCCGCCGCCGTCATCAGCACCGCCTTCATACGCCACCTCCTGGTCGCATCTCGCCGCCGTCCGAACGGCATCCGGATGAGGCCGTATCACAGCGGATCCCGCCGGCCGGCGCAAGGGTTGCGCCACGCGTGCAATCTTGTGCGTGGCGTTTGCGGCGAAACACCTTATCATCACAGCACCGCCATGGACCCAGAGGCCCCCGGATGAACCTCGAAAAAGTCATATTTGCGTTCTTCATCGTGCTCGCCCTGACCCTCAACTTCGGCTTCGTGATGGGCGAGATGGATAACCCAGAGCACCACAACGCCTTCGAGCTGTTCGCCGCGTTGGTGGTCAGCCTGATCGCCACGGTGATGAAATTCGGTGACCGCACCCACATCGGCGCAGTGTTGCTGGCGACCAGCCTGGTCGCCGATCTGCAGTTGGTGATCGCCGCGCTGTTCTGGGGCTATGTCGAATACGGCGGCGGCAACGGCATGAGCCCGCGGGCCATGGCCGACATCGTCTCCCTGGCCGGCGGCGCCTTGATCGCCAACGTGGCCTCGGTGGTGATCCTGATAACCGAGACGGTGATGTTGCGCCGCTAGCCGGGCGGGGGGAATTGGAGGAACTGGGTCATCCCTAAGCCAGCGCGTGTCAACCGCACGAGCGACACTCTGCTGATCGTGTCAGCAGCACTACAACATAGCCATCGATACCGCCTACTCGCGCCCGCTTTTCCATTGGGTTCGATGTCGGCATCTAAACGACCGCATCAATCACCCCTCTGGATCAAGAGGAATCGATGGTCTGACCTTTCATGGCGCTGGAATCGCGTTGTATCACTCGCTTGGCGCTTTACCTGAGCCGGGGTTTACCCACAGAGTCTGCTGACGAGCCCTGTATTTTTTCGCGTGACCATTTTTTGTCTCTCTGATCTTCAATGCTCGCGGGTCGCAAAGAAGCGCACCTCGGGATGCCGTTCCATGGCCATCTGCAGGTTGACGCGGGTCGGGGCGATGTAGACCAGGTCGCCGCCCTGGTCGATGGCCAGGTGCTCGTAGGCCTTTTCGCGGAATTTCTCCATGCGCTTGGGGTCGTCGCATTCGACCCAGCGTGCGGTCGCGACCGACACGGTCTCGAAGCTGCACTCGACGTTGTATTCGCCGCGCAGGCGGTGCGCGACCACATCGAATTGCAGGATACCCACCGCACCGAGAATGAGATCATTGTTCTTGAGTGGCCTGAACAGCTGGGTTGCACCCTCCTCGCACAGCTGCTCCAGCCCCTTCTGCAGCGCCTTCATGCGTAGCGGAT